>JBBSUT010000045.1:0-16768 GCA_038234155.1 Sphingomonadales bacterium
CGAGGCGTCGCTGCCGCCGCACGGCTGGCCCAACTGGGTGCTGGGCAGCCATGACAAGCCGCGCATCGCGGCGCGGATCGGCGATGCGCAGGCCCGCGTCGCGGCGATGCTGCTGCTCACCCTGCGCGGCACGCCCACGCTGTACCAGGGTGACGAGCTGGGGATCGGCCACGTCGATATACCGGAGAAGCGCATCCGCGATCCGCAGCATTGGCGCCAGCCGGCGCTCGATATCGGCCGCGATCGATCGCGCACGCCAATGGCCTGGGACCGCTCGCCGCACGCCGGGTTCAGCGCCGCGGAGCCGTGGTTGCCGCTTCATACGGACTGGGCCACGCGCAACGTGGCCGCGCAGGAGGGCGATGCGGGATCGATGCTCTGGCTGTACCGCCGCCTGCTGGCGTTGCGGCGCGAACATGCTGCGCTGGCGCTCGGCGACATGACGCTGCGGGATGCGCCCGCCGGGGTGATCGCCTATGATCGCCATCTGGACGGTCGGCAGCTGCGCATCCTGCTTAACCTGACCGGCGCACCGGCGGCAGTGGCCTGGCAGGGGGCCCCGCTGCTTTCGACCTGCGGCGGGACGCCTCGGCCGGACCTGCTGCGCTGCGATGAAGGACTGATCGTCGCATGAAAATCGCCATGCTCGCGCCGATCGCCTGGCGCACGCCGCCGCGCGAATATGGGCCGTGGGAGCTGGTCACCAGCCTGTTGACCGAGGCGCTGGTGGCGCGCGGGATCGACGTGACTCTGTTCGCCACGCAGGACAGCCTGACCGCGGGCACGCTGGACGCCGTGGTGCCCGCCCCCTATGAAGAAGACCCCTCGATCGACGCCAAGGTGTGGGAATATCGGCACCTGACGCACCTGTTCACGCAGGCAGACGCGTTCGATCTGATCCACAACCAGGCCGATTTTCCCGCCCACGCCTTTGCCATGCTCGTCGACACGCCGATGGTGACCACGATCCACGGCTTTTCTTCGGACCGCATCCTGCCGATGTACGCGCCGTTTCAGCACCGCGTGCATTATGTCGCGATCAGCGCGGCCGACCGGCACCCTGCCCTGCGCTACGCCGCCACAATCCATCACGGCATCCGGATGGACGATTTCCGATTCGATCCGGTGGGCGGCGAGGGGCTGCTGTTTTTCGGCCGGATCCACCCGGACAAGGGCGCGCGCGAAGCCATAGCCGCCGCCCGCGCATCGGGCCGCGCGCTCGATCTCTACGGGCTGGTGCAGGATCAGGCCTATCACGAACGCCATGTCCTGCCCGCCTGTGACGGCGGCGCGATCCGCTTCCACGGCACCGTTGGCGGAGCGGCGCGCGTGCGGGCGCTGGGATCGGCTCGCGCGCTCCTGCATCTCATCAATTTCGACGAGCCTTTCGGCCTGTCGGTGATCGAGGCGATGGCATCGGGCACCCCGGTTATCGCCGCCAGGCGCGGTTCGATGCCCGAGCTGATCGATCACGGCGTGACCGGTTTCCTGGTCGATACGCCGGACGAGGCGGTCTGCGCCATCCGGCGCGCCGCCGATCTGGACCGCGCGGCAATCCGCCGGCATGTGGCGGCGCGCTTCGGCGTCGATCGCATGGCCGACGATTATGCGGCGCTCTACCGCAATATCCTTGGCGGTTGAGACCGTTCAGCTGGCGAAATAGCCGACCAGGCCGAGCGAAAGCGACGGGATGTAGGTGATCAGCATCAGCGCCGCGACCAGCGTCAGATAGAACGGCCAGATCGTGCGGATGAGCGCGCTCAGCGGCACCTGCCCCACGGCCGAACCCACAAACAGCACCGAACCGACCGGCGGGGTGACCAGGCCAATGCCCAGGTTCAGCATCATGATGATGCCAAAGTGCACCGGGTCCACCCCTACGCCGATCGCGACCGGCAAAAAGATCGGCGTGGTGATGACGATGAGCGGTGCCATGTCCATGAACGTGCCCAGCGCCAGCAGCATGACGTTGATAATCAGCAGCGTGAAGATGGGATTGTCGGTGATAAAGCCGATCAGCGCGGCCAGCTGCGTCGGCACTTCCAGCAGCGCCAGCGCAAAACCGAAGGCGGTGGCGGTGGCGATGATAAACAAGACCATGGCCGCCGTGCGCACCGATTTCTGCGCCGCTTCCCAGAAGGCGGTCCAGCCCAGGCTGCGATAGACCAGCACGCCGATCAATATGGTGTATATCACCGCGATGGCCGAGCTTTCGGTGGCGGTAAAGATGCCGCTCAGGATGCCGCCCATGATGATGACGGCGGTAAACAGGCCGGGGATCGCATAGATCAGGGCCCGCAGGAACGCCCCCCATCCGGGGAAGATGCCGCGCGGAAGATCGCGTTTGCGCGCCACGGCCCAGGTGGTCCCCATCAGCATGAAGCCGGTGAGCAGGCCCGGTATGATACCGGCGACGAACAGATCGCCGATCGACACGCCCATGCCCGATGCCGCGGAATAGATGATCATGTTGTGGGAGGGCGGGATCAGCAGGCCGACGATCGCGGCGGTGACGGTCACGTTGACCGCGAAATCGCCGGGATATCCCTTTTCCTTCATCAGCGGCACCATGGTGGAGCCGATGGCGGACGCGCTCGCGATGGCGGAACCGGACACGGCGCCGAACATCATCGACGCGCCGACATCGACCAGGCCAAGGCCGCCGCGCACCCGCCCCACGGCGGCGTCCGCCACGCGCACCAGCCGTTCGGCGATGCCGGCGCGGTACATGAGGTCTCCGGCAAAGATGAAGAACGGGATTGCCATCAGCGTGAACACGCTGATCCCGGCGGCCACGCGCTGCACCGCCACCACCGGCGGAATGCCGATCACGGCAAAACAGGCGAGCGAGGCGCCGAGCAGGGCAAACCCGACCGGCACGCCGAGCGCCAGCAGCAGGAACAGTCCGCCAAACAGAACCAGCAATTCCATCAGGCTTGCACCTCCGGCCCGGGCACGTCGCCTGCCCCAATGTCGCTTTCACCAATGTCGCTTCCATCGGCCACGCCGCTCCACATGCGCTGCAGGGCGAACCAGATCATCAGAAGACCCGAAATCGGCAGCGGCAGATAGGCCAGCGCGCGGCTCACCCCCAGCGACGGAATGGCGTTCGCGCGCACGCCCCAGCACAGCTGCGTGCCATAGATCACAAACACCAGCCCCATCAGCGCGACCACGGCCGCCACGATCCGCCGCAGGGGTCGCGCGCGCGCGCCCAGCCGGTCCTCCAGCAGCGATATGCGGATATGGAAGCCTTCATTTACTCCGGCTGCCGCGGCAAACATGACGTACCAGATCATCAGCAGCAGGGATGCCTGCTCGGTCCAGGACGGGCTGGAATCCAGCACAAAGCGGCCAAACACCTGCCAGCCGATCACCAGCATCATCACAACGAGGCCGGCCGCCCCCAGGCGGATGAGCCAGTCGGACATCCTGCGCGCCATCAGCCTTCCCCCATCGACACGATCCGATCGACCAGCGATCGCAGCCGCGGCGTCGCGGCGAACTGGTCCCAGACCGGTTTCATCAGCGCGGCGAACGGGGCCTTCTCGACGGGGTTGACCGCCACACCGGCGGCCATGACCGTGGCGCGCGCCGCGGCCACGCGCGCGTCCCAAAGACGGCGCATTTCCAGCACCGAAGCCTTGGCCGCTTGGCGCACGAGCGTCTGGTCCGGCGGCGAGAGGCGGTCCCAGCGCGCCTTGCTCATCACGAAAGCCTCGGGCGTGAACAGATGTTCGGTCGTGCTGAAAAAACGCGCGACTTCATAATGGAGCGCGCTTTGGAAGCTCGGCCAGTTGTTCTCGGCCCCGTCGATCACGCCCTGGGCCAGCGCCTGATACACTTCGCCGTAGGGGATGGGCACGGCGTTGGCGCCCAGCGCATTGACCATGGCGACGTACACGTCCGATGCCGGCACCCTGAGCTTCATGCCGTGCATATCGGCCGGTACGTGGATGGGCCGTTTGATGTTGTAGAAACTGCGCGCGCCGGAATCGTAGAAGCACAGGCCGATCAGTCCGTGCGGCTCCAGCGCGGCCAGGATTTCTGCACCCACCGACCCGTCGAGCACGCGGCGCATGTGATCGACCGACTTGAAAATGAACGGCAGCGAAGGCGGAATGGTCATCGGCTCGATGGAATTGAGCGGCGCCAGGTTGACGCGGTTCAGGTCCAGACCGCCGAAGCTGGTAATCTCCAGCGTATCGATCTCGCTGCCGAGCTGCCCGCCGGCATAGACCTTGATGCCCAACCGCCCGTTCGTGCGATCGGCCAGATAGCGGCCCATATATTCCACAGCCTTCACCGTGGGATAGTCCTGCGGATGCGTGTCCGAGCTGGTAAGTCGTCCGGACGACAGGTGCCGGTCGCAGCCGCCAAGCGTCAGCGCGGCCGCCATGGCGGCACCGCCGGCCAAAAGACCGCGTCGTCCAACGGCAAAGCGCTGGCCGCGACCGTGCTCGGCGTCAGCGCCGGACATCGGTGCCCACAGGATCGAACGCGCCAAGCGCGTCCATGGATGCCAGGATCATATCCCCGGGGACGCCGTGTTTCATGACCGCCAGTTTGAGCCCGGTTTCGGCCATCGACCGGACCGAGCCATCGTTGATCCAGCGCTTCAGCAGACCGGCGGCGAAGGCGTCTCCGGTGCCGATACGATCGACGATCGGGGCGATGCGCAGCTCGCCGGTTTGCCACTGGTCGGTGCGGCTGTCCACGCGGCTGGCCAGCCGGTGTACGGTGGCGCTTTCCACATGGCGCGCGGTGGACGCGATGATCTGCAGCTTCGGGAAGGCGGCGAACGCGGCCGCCGCCGCCTCGCGCCGCCGGTCGGGTCCGTCGCCGGAGAAACTCTTGCCCAACAGGAGCGAAATGTCGCGGTGATTGCCGATCAGAATGGTGGCCGCGCCGACCAGTTCGCCGAGCACCGCGCGCGGATCGCTATCCCAGGCATTCCAGAGATTGGCGCGGTAATTGCCATCAAAGCAGATCGGCACATCCGCCTTCGCGGCGGCCGCGACGACTGCCTGCGCCAAAGCCACGCCGCCGGGGCCGAGCGCCGGGGTGATGCCAGACAGGTGCAGCAGCGCCGCGCCCTCGAGCGCCCCATCGCAGTCAAGCGCGTCCGCTGCGGTCTGCGCGAACAGGCTGTGCGCCCGGTCATAGGTCACCTGCCCGCCGATAGGTCCGCTCGGCGGCTCCAGGAAATACAGCCCTATGCGGCCCGGCCCGCGGCGGATGAAGCGCGTGTCTACGCCCGCCGCGCCCAGCGCGCGCATCGCTTGCGTGCCCAGCGGATTGTCAGGCAGCGCGGTGAGCATGCGCGCCGCGCACCCCAGGCTGGCAAGCGCCGCGGCGACGTTGGCCTCCGCGCCGCCGACATCCAGCGCCAACGCCCGCGCCTGCGCCAGCGGCACGCCCGCCTGCGGAGACAGCCGCAGCAACATCTCGCCAAAGCAGACCACCGGGGCCGGGCGCGCCGCCGCTCTCATCGCGCCAAGCAGCTCATCGCGCCAACCAGCCTCCGTCGACCGCCAGGATATGCCCCTGCACATAATCCGCCGCCGAACTGGCCAGGAACACCGCAGCGCCGCCGATGTCCGCCGGATCACCCCAGCGGCCTTCGGGAATGCGCTCCATGATCTGGCGGTTGCGGGTTGCGTCGGCCTGCAGCGCTGCGGTGTTGTTGGTCGCGATGTAGCCGGGAGCAATGGCGTTCACATTGATGCCCTTTGGCGCCCACTCGTTGGCCAGCAGCTTGGTGATCCCGCCCACGCCGCTCTTGCTGGCGGTGTAGCTGGGCACGCGGATGCCGCCCTGAAACGTCAGCATGGAGGCGATATTGACAATCTTGCCGCGCTGCCTGCCTTGCGACGACCAGCCCGTCATGTGGCGCGCGGCCGCCTGACACAGGAAGAACAGGCTCTTGAGATTGGTGTCGATCACCGCGTCCCAGTCCGCCTCGGTGAAATCCAGCGCATCGTCGCGGCGGATGATCCCGGCATTGTTGACCAGGATATGCAGCCCGCCGAGCGAATCGACCACCTGATCCACCACACCGCCCACCGGTGCGATTGACGACAGGTCGGCCGATACCAGTTCGCAGCGGCGGCCCAGCGCACGCACCTTGTCGGCCGTTTCGTCCGCCGCGCTCCGGCCGACCGCGGCAATGTCCGCCCCCGCCGCGGCCATGGCCAGGGCGATCCCCTGGCCAATCCCGGTGTTGGCACCAGTGACCACCGCCACACGGCCGCTCAGATCGAATGAAGCCATCGCCCTGTCCTTTGCCAATTCGCGCCTAGTTGAGCTGACAGATGTCGAGCACCTTCATGTCGGTATAATCCTGGTTCTCGCCGCCCATCGCCCAGATAAAGGCGTAGTTCTTGGTGCCCGAGCCCATGTGAATGGACCAGGGCGGGCTGATCACCGCCTCCTCATTGGCCATCACCAGATGGCGCATCTCGTCGGGCTCGCCCATATAATGCATCACGCGGTCGTCGTCGGTCGGCAGATCGAAATAAAGGTAAATCTCGCTGCGGCGATCGTGCAGATGGGGCGGCATGGTGTTCCACACGCTGCCTTCCTCCAGCACGGTGAGGCCGAGCAGCAGCTGCGCGCTGTCGCACACGCCGGGGATCACCAGCTGATAGATGGTGCGCTGGTTGGAATTGGTCAGATCGCCGCGTTCCAGCGGCTTGGCCTGGTCCAGCGTGATGTGCTTGATGGGAAAGCTTTTGTGGGCCGGCAGCGAGGCGATGTAGAAGCGCGCGCCCGATCCCTCGAACTGCACCTCTTTCGATCCCATCGGGATATAGAGGCATTCCTTGTTGCCCATCTCGAACCGCGCACCGTCCACGGTCACGGCGCCGCCAGTTCCGATATTGACGGCCGCCATCTCGCGCCGTTCCAGAAACGGATGGCCCGCGCAGCTGGCAGGCTCGGTCTGATCGGGCAACCTGATCGCGCTGTCTCCCGGCACGACGCCGCCGATCACGAACCGCTCATTATGCGCATAGTTGAGGTTGATCTCGCCATCCCGGAACATGCCCTGCGCCAGATAGCGATCGCGCAATTCATCGTTGGTGACGCTGTGCATCATATCGGGATGGGTGGCGTGGAAGGTTTTATCGAACATAGATCCTCTCTCTCAGCTAGGCCTTGTGGCGCAGCTTGGTAACCGGTGTCATAAAACGACATAGAACGCCCGGGGGGGTCTTTGCAACCCGCATCGCGTTCTCGCTTGGTCGGCGCCGTCGCATTACCGCGGCGGCTTGGCCACCGATGCCCGTCGCACGATATCCGAAATGAACCGCGACGGCGATTCTTCGGCCTGCTCCGGATGGATCAGCTTGCGCGCCGCCGATTGCGCCATCGACACGATCGGCCATCGGATGGTCGTCATCGGCGGCCAGATATGCGCGGCGATCGCGGTATCGTCGAAGCCGATAAGGGACAGGTCTTCCGGCACGGACAGGCCGCGGATGCGCGCGGCATGCAAAGCGCCCGCCGCCATCTCGTCGTTGCTGGAGAAGATCGCGGTCGGTCTGGGATCGACTTCCAGCAGGCGATCGGCCGCCTTCAGTCCGCTTTCAAAGGTGTAATTGCCCGGCGCCACACGGCCGGGCGATACGGCCAGGCCATGCCGCTCCATCGCCCCCATGAAACCGGCCTGGCGCTCGCTGGCCGAACGGAAGCCTTCGGGGCCGGCGATCAGCGCGATGGCGCTGTGCCCCATCTGGACCAGATAATCGATCGCACGGCCCACCGCCTCGCGATCGTTGGATTCCACCAGATGCGCATCGGTGTCGAGCGCGGCCGATCCCATGCGGACATGGCCCACCTTGAGCTCGCGGCAGAGATCCGCGATGCGGTCATCCTCCGAGATCGGCGGCAGTATGAACGCGCCATAGGGCCGGTGCGTCTCCAAGAAGGTGCGGATATCGTCGATCATGCGCGGCGAGTGACGATCTACCGGGCGCACGAGCAGCGCGAATTCGGTGTCGCGGATGGTGTCCAGGACGCCTTCCTGAAAGCTCAGCACCGTCTGCGCGTTGGGATTATCATGCAGCATGCACAGCAGAAAGTTGCGCCGCAGCGCCAGCCCTCGGGCCTGCGGGTTGGGAACATAGCCCAGTTCGGCGATCGCGCGTTCCACCTTTTCACGCGTGGCGGCCTTCAGGCTGGGCATCCGGTTGATGACTCGGCTAACGGTCTTTTTCGATACGCCCGCGACGCGCGCGACATCGTTGATGGTGGGTTGTCGGTTCAACATCGGCGGCTCCGGCTAACGCTCGGTCAGGAAAGGTAGCCGCTATGCGCGCAAAAGTTCGAAAAACGCAAACCCGCTTGCGCCGCTGCGCCGATGTGGGGCAAGGGGTGGCAGATTGACACCGGTTACCGGTATAAACGGGAAATAGGGGAGCGCCATGGAAGCTGACAGGATCGCGCAGGCGTTTGTGGACGCGCGCACCACGGTCACGGTTTTGCAGGACTATCCCGGGACGCGGCCGAGCAGTCTGGAACAGGCCTATGCCATTCAGGACCGGGCGCTGGCGATCTGGGATCGCACGGTCGGCGGATGGAAGGTCGGCAGGATCAATCCGCCGCTGGATGGCGATCTGGGCGCTGACCGACTGGCCGGACCCATTTTTGCGGACAGTATCATCATGGCCGGACCGGACGTAACCGCCATGCCGGTATTTGATGGCGGGTTCGCCGCGATTGAGGCGGAGTTCATGCTGCGCATCGCGCCGCCGCCTGGCTATCCGGCCCCGCCCGCCACCAACGCGGCGGCGATGGACTGGGTGAGCGACATCCGCATCGGCCTGGAGATCGCGTCCTCCCCCTACCGCGCGATCAACAGGGACGGCCCCTGCGTCACGGTGAGCGATCACGGCAACAACATGGGCATCCTGCTGGGCGCGCGGGTGACCCGTGAAGAATGGGGAAAGCTCGATCATGTCGTCGTCGCGCTGGACATAGACGGCCAACATGCCGGGCGGGCGACCACGGCGCAGATGCTGGACGGCCCCTTCGGCGCGGTACGCTTCCTGCTCGCCAACCTGCACGCTCGCGGCCATGCGCCGCAAGACGGCTGGTGGATTTCCACCGGCGCGATCACCGGAGTCCATCAGGTGCGCGCCGGTCAGCAGAGCATGGCCCGGTTCGACGGGCTGGGCGAAATCGCCGTAGCCTTCAGCGCCGCCGCGCCGCCGGACTAAGCGGCCGCGCCGGCGTGCCCCGGCCGCACGCGCCGCAATAACGCCAGTCAATCGCTCCCCCGGACGATCCAGGATCGCGCGATGGAAGGCCGCATCGGTCTATTTGACACCGGTGTCTCTCGCTGTTATCGCAACCACCAGACGCATCGAATGCGCGCTATTTGGGAGAGTGATACGGTGAAACGGAAATTCGCGGCGCGTGCGCCATCTGGTCGTTCGATGCGGTGCCTGCTGCTGTCCGGCAGCGCGGCACTCGTGGTTTCAGGCCCAGCGATGGCCAGCGCAATCGGCGCGGCCCATGACGATGCCCTGGCCCGGTCGCTGGCTCTTTCAGAAGCGGACCTCCCGATAACCGGCCAGACCGGAACGGCGCAGCCGGGCGCGCGGCAGAACCCGCCGCCTGAAGAGACCGATCTGGATACGCCTGTCCCCATCATCCAGGAAACCACCGACATCATCGTCAGCGGCGTGCGCGAAACGCAGCGCAACTCGCTCCAGACCAAGCGCAACGCCAATCTGATCGTCGATGCGCTTGTCAGTGACGAGATCGGCGCGACGCCCGACCAGTCGGTCGGCGAAACATTGGAACGGATCGTCGGTGTCACCGCCGATCGGTTCAAGGGCAGCGCATCGGAGATTTCCATTCGCGGCCTGGGGCCGTTTCTGGGCTTTTCGACGCTCAACGGACGCGAAGTGACCAGCGGCAGCGGCGACCGCGCGGTCAGCTTCCAGCAGTTCCCGTCCGAACTGGTCAACGGCGTGCTCGTTTACAAATCGCAGAACGCGTCGCTGGTTGAAGGCGGCACCTCGGGCATCGTCGATCTGCGCACGCTGCGTCCGCTCGATTACGGCAAATCCCGGCTGACCGTGGATGCCCGCGCGGTATACGAGCCGTATGACGCCAAGATCATTGGCCGCAATGGTCTGGGTTACCGTGTATCGGCCAGCTATGTCGGCCAGACCGCCGTCGGCGACGGAGAGCTTGGCATCTCGATCGGCTATGCCCGCGCGGACGAAGCGGCGGCCGAGGATTTCTACACCGAAAGCTCCACCACCAACATCTGCAATACGCGCACAGGAAGCGGCAACTGCACGTACAGCCCAACCTCCGGAAACCCGTTCTATTTCGCGCAGAACAGCTATCTGTTCCGGCAGATGAACAACAGCCTGACACGCGACGCCGTGATGGGCACGCTGCAATACAAACCGCGTCCCGAGCTCGACATCAACATCGACGGTCAGTTCTCACGCCGCAGCTGGCTGGAAGATCGGTCCGACATCGTGATCGCCGAAGGCCGCCGCGGCATCACGCCCACGGCGGACGGACTTTCGGGCGATGGCGCGCTGATCGCGTTCAGCGGCAACAGCCGCCTGGAATCGCAAACCCGCATCCGGTCGCGCGACGAGGATTATTACGGCGGCGGCGCGTCGGTGGAATGGACCGACGATGCGGCCAAGGTCGGTATCGACGTGTCCTATTCCGAAACCCGGCGCCTGCAGGTCGACCGGTCGACCCGCCTGCGCACGTCGTCCACCAGCGGTTTCAGCAGCGGCCGCGTGCCCTATTCGGTCGACAAGAGCTCGGGCGCGCCGGTGTGGACCTTCGACCCCGCCTTCGACATCACCGACCACGATAATTTCGACGATGCCGGTTATGCCCGGCGCGATCAGGAAGACCGGCGCGACAAGATCTTCGCGGTGCGGCTGGACGGCGAGGCGTTCATCGACAGTGGGTTCATCACCTCGCTTCAGGCCGGTCTGCGCTATTCGGATCACCACCGCGTGGCCGATCTGGCCAACCAGAACCGAATCGAATCGGTCAGCAACGCGCTCGAAGCGCAGGCCAACCAGAATTGCCGGATCGATTTCCGCGAGAAGAATTATTTCTCCGATTCGTCCAGCAACGTCGATAACTGGGCCCAGTTCGACGGCCTGTGCGTGTTCAACACCTTTGCCGGCAGCGACGATATCGGCCCGCTGGCCGACGGCCGCAGCAATGACGATATCGATGTGACCGAGCGGATCATGGCCGGTTATGTCATGGCCAATTTCGCCAACGCACAGGGCACATTGCGCGGCAATGTGGGAGTGCGCGTGCTCAACACCGATGTCGATGCCCTGGGATATGTCACCGGCTTTGATGTGCGCACTGTCAACGGCGCGGTGATCCTGACCCCTAACAACCAGATCTCCACCTTCCGGCTGAACAACAGCTTCACCAATATTCTGCCCTCGCTCAACGTCACCTATGAAGTGACACCGACCGTCCTCACGCGCGCCGCGGTCTACCGGTCGCTCTCGCGCCCGAATATCGAGGATCAGTCGGCCGGGCGCAGCCTGAATACGGACGGCGTTGGCGCGGCAACCATCCAGGACGCCATCACCGGCGCATCGGGCGGCAATCCGCGGCTCGAGCCGCTGACCGCATGGAACGCCGATCTGTCGTTCGAATGGTATCCGACGCCGGACAATGCGGTCACACTGGCGCTGTTTTACAAGCAGCTGCAGGCGGGCATCGTACCGGCCGCCGCGTTCTCCAACCGGGAGAATTTCAACATCGGCGGCCAGAACGTGCCGGTGGACGTGGCGCAGCAGACCAACAGCAATGACAAGAACGACCTTTACGGGCTGGAGCTGACCGTCAACCACAGTTTCAGCTATCTGCCGGGGCTGCTCAGCGGGTTCGGCGTGATCGCCGGGTACAGCTATGCCGATAGCAATTTCGAATATCCCGATCCCGCTACCGACGGCAAATTCGCGGTGCGCGATTTCACCGATCCGGCCAATATCATCGGCCTTTCCCATCATACGCTGAGCGCCGAGGGCTATTATGAGAAGGGGCCGGTGTCGCTGCGGCTGATCTACAAATATCGCTCCGAATATCTCAAACCCTTCCAGCTGGCGGCCAACCGTTTTGCCATCGACCAGCAGCAGCTGGATGCCAGCGCCAGCTTCTCGCTGACCGACAACATCCAGCTGCGGTTCCAGGCGCTGAACCTGACCAACACCGCCGACGTGCTGGCCCGGCCAGTGGCGGACGCGGTGAGCGAGATCAGCCGTTCGGGCCGGCGCTATTATGCCGGCGTGAAGGTGCGGTTCTAGGTCGCTATGCCGATGGCGATTTCCCTCCATCGCCGCCTTCTCGGCGGCGTCGTCGGCGCCGGCCTCCTTGGCTGGGCAGGATCGCTTCCTGCCCAGCCGCTTACTTGCGACGCTTCCAACGGCTATGCCGAAGCGCCGGGCGGGGCGCGGACTTTCCTGTGGACGCCGGGCATGCTGGCAGCGGCCAGGGCCGATATCGCCGCCGATCCGGCTGCGCGCGCGCGGTTGACGGCCGATGCCGATGCCGCGCTATCCCGCGGGCCTTATACGGTGACCGACCAGACCAAACTGCCTGCCAGCGGCGACAAGCATGATTATCAGTCGATCGGCCCCTATTGGTGGCCGGCGTCCGGTAAGCGTGGCGGCATTCCGTATGTACGCCGCGACGGGAAGATCAACCCGGAACGCGATGGCCCCGAGTTCGATCTGCGCCGACTGGAAAATTTCAGCAAGGATGTGAGCCTGCTGTCGCTGGCCTATTACCACAGCGGCGACCAGCGCTACGCCGATCATGCTGCACAATTGCTGCGCACATGGTTTGTCGGTCCGGCGACGCGGATGAACCCCAATATGACCCATGCCCAGGCGGTACCCGGCCGTTATATCGGGCGCGGGGAAGGCGTGATCGACGCGTCCCGGCTGGTCCCGGTGGTAGAAAGCATCGGCCTGCTCGGTCCGTCGGGTGCGCTGAGCGCGGACGACCAACAGGCGCTGGAAGACTGGTTTGGCGCGTTCGTAAGCTGGATGGCGACCAGCCCCAACGGCAAACTCGAACGCGCGAAAAAGAACAATCACGGCATCTATTTCGATATGCTGATCAGCGAGTTCGCGCTGTTCGCACGGCTGGACCCGGTGGCAGAAACGGTCACCGGCATGTTCGCCCACGCGCGGATCGACCCGCAGTTCGCCGTCGACGGCACGCTGCCCGAGGAACTGACGCGCACGCGCAGCTGGCATTATACCCTGTGGACGCTGCACGCCGCCGCGCGCGTGGCGCAGCTGGGCACCTGCATGGGCCAGGATATCAGCGGTTATCGCAGTGCCGCCGGAGCAGGGCTGGCGACCGCGCTGGACAAGGCAGCCGCGGCGATCGATCCGGCCACCGACTGGCCCTACCCCGACATCGCGTTCGGGGACCCCGCCCGGATGCGCAGCGAGAACGCACTCGCGGTGGAAACTTTTCGCGCCGCTGCCTGGTATCTGGGCGATCCGGCTTATGAAACGGCGGCAGCACGCTATGTCGCCAGCGCCGCCGCATCCGATGCGCGCTATTATCTCGGCCGCTATGCGCCGACTATGGAGGCTCCATGACCAAGACCGCGATCCGGATTCTGCTGTCCCTGGGCTGCGCATCGCCCGCTCTGGCACAGGCTGGCCCGATCCCGGCCATCCTGAGCGATCCGGCGGTACAGGCTGACGTGCCGCTGCCGGACTTTTCCTATGCCGGCTATGGCTTCGGTGTGGCCGCCATCCCCGATGCGCCGAAGACCGTTGTCGCTGTGACCGATTACGGCGCGGTTCCCGACGACGGACGGGACGACAGCAAGGCGGTGCAGCGCGCGCTGGTAGCGGCGCGGGCGGTGCGCGGACCGGTCACGGTGCGTTTTCCCGCCGGCCGCACGCAGATCACCGAAGTGCTGCATATCGATCGAAGCGATATCGTGCTCGACGGGGCGGGACCGCAGGCGGGTGGGAGCGAATTGTGGTTTCCGCGCCCGCTCGATCTGGTCGATCAGTCCAGCCAATATGATGAACTGCGCGCCTATTTGGTGAAGGAGAACAAGCGGCAGGTCGAGCCGGAAAATAATATCGACTATCTGTTCAGCGCCTACAGCTGGAGCGGGGGTTTCCTGTTCACCGGCCCCACCGGCACGCGCCCTGTCAGCTATGACGGCGACAAGGACGTGCGCGATCCGGTGCTCGCCAACGGTATGTCTGGCCGGCAATTCGCGCGCACACTGACGGTCGACAATATAGGCAAGCTCAAGGTCGGCCAGGTCGTGCAGCTGCAATGGTTCTCGGTCGATGGCGAGGACAGCCAGATCATCGCATCGCTCTACGGCGATACCGATCTGCCGATCGGATCGCACCACTGGACCTTCCCCAACCGGCCGACGGTGGCGCAGGCCACACGCATCGTCGCGGTCGACGGCAAGACGGTGACGCTGGGCGATCCGTTGCTGCACGATGTGCGCGCCGACCAGCCCGCCGTTATCGCCGACTGGGCGCATCTGGAACGCGTCGGCATCCAGAACCTGGCGCTGCGCTTTCCCGAAGGCACGGCCTACGGCCATCATCTGGAACAGGGCTTTAACGGGATTTACATGACCGGCGTGTTCGACGGGTGGGTTCGCAACCTCGTGATCGACAATGCCGACAGCGGCATCCTGACCGACAATGCCGCCAGCCTGACGATCCAGAACATTACCACGACCGGCGACCGGCAGGCGCATTATGCGGTGCACGCCGGCGCGGTGCACGATGTGCTGGTGCGCGATATCCGGATCGAGAACCCGGTGATCCACCCGCTCACCGTCAACACCCGCTCCACGCGCGCGGTGTTCACCCATGCGCGGGTTTTGCAGCGCGCGATCCTCGATCAGCACAGCGGTTCCAACCACCAGAACCTGTTCGACGATGTGGTGATGCATATTACGCCAAAATGGGTCGATGGCGCGTGGACCTATCGGCTGTGGGAAGGCGGCGGCGCGGGATACTGGAAGCCCGGCCACGGCCTGTACAACACCAGCTGGAACGTACGGCTGATGTGCGACGAGGGGCCGGGCAAGGATGAGATGCTGAAGGTTGTCAGCGGTCTGGAGGGCCCCGGCGCGCGCATCGTCGGCATTTCTGCCGAGGGCCGCCCGGTGACGGTGGACTATACGCCAGCGCCTTATCTTGAAGATATTGGTTCGGTTCCTGCGGTGCCATCGCTTTACGAATATCAACTGGCCAGGCGCCGGACGCGCTAACCGCTGGCGGAGGATGAACTGAACGATCCGATGCGCCGAAGCGCTGCTGAACGCGGCGCTGCGGATGCACACGGACTGCATTGTCCTGGGCGGAATAAGCGGCCCGGAAGCCTTCACCTTTTTGCGCGATATCAATACCGGCCATCCCGGATCGATGACCACCATTCACGCCGACAGCCCGCGCCTGGCTGTCGAGATGGCGCGGTTGGTGATGTGGGTGCAGCAGCTGCTGCTCCGGCCCGCGCCCGGCCAGAGCCGCCGCTAGTCCGGCGGCTCCATTCTGCCAAATATCCAAACTTTCGTCGCTGGGCGAGCGAAGGACTTTTACTGGAAATTGTCACCCCGCGAGGGCGGCATCGACCATGGCTGCAGCTTTGCCATAGGGTGCGTAGAATGCGTCGATATGGTCTGGCGCCTTGCCTCTCACGACGATGCCGCGGGGATTGGAGAACTCGCGATACCCTTCGACCCCGTGGTGACGACCCATGCCGCTGTTGCCGCTTCCGCCGAACGCCAGCGACGCCAGGCCGCCCTGGGGCGCGCAGGTATTGACCGCCGCGCCGCCCGAGCTGGTTTCGGCTAGCACGCGATCGGTAACCTGTTCGTCGTGGCCGAAAACATAAAGCCCCAGAGGCCGTTCTCCCGCGTTGATATGCGCCAGCGCTGCAACAAGATCGTCATAGGGAATAACCGGCAGGATCGGACCGAATATCTCCTCGGTCATGATCCTGAGGTCGGCGTCCGGATCGATCGCCAGCGACAGCGGCATTTGACGCGTTACAGGATCGACGCGTGGATTTTCTGCCAGGGCTACAATCTGCGTCTGGCGGTCTTCGGCCTCGGCCAGCATATCGGTCAGACGGGCAAGATGCCGGTCCGAAATGATACCGGTGCATTCTTCGCCCTTCGCATAGTCCGGCGCGGCACGATCCATGAAGGTCTGGGCATGGGCGATGAACGCGGGGATGTCATCGCACGGTACCAGCGCATAATCGACGCTGATGCACATCTGCCCGCTCTTGATGATTTTGGTGCCGATCACCGATTCGACATTTTTTGCATCGACCGAACCCGGCGCCATGATTGCCGGGCATTTCCCGCCCAGTTCGAGCGTCACCGGGGTCAGGTTCGCCGCCGCCGCCGCCATCACCTGCCGCCCGACATCCGGGCTGCCGGTGTAGAGCAGATGATCCCAGGACGTAGCCGCAAAGGCTTTTGACAGTTCGAGGCCGCCAACAGCGACATGGACCAGATCGCTGTCGAACGTCTCCGCCACCATGTCGGCAACCAATGCAGCGCAAGCCGGTGCATATTCGGACGGCTTGATGATGACGCGGTTGCCTGCGCCCAGCATTTCAGCGAGCGGCCCCAGTGCGATATCGATCGGAAAATTCCACGGCACGATATTGCCGACCACGCCTTTGGGCTCGTTACGAAGGAAGGCACGGGTATCGGCAAGCGCTGCCGGATCGA
>JBBSUT010000046.1:0-16754 GCA_038234155.1 Sphingomonadales bacterium
GGGACTCTCGAAACCGTCAACGCCTTTTTTCCGAAAGTTGGAAAAAATTTGGATTTGGCCGCTACCGCTTCCCAGCGAGGTCGAGAGACCCTCTTACAGGCCATCACGGCACCGATATGGCGATCACCGGCGATTTTACAACCGTAGCCGGTTTCTGCTCGCTTGGGCACTCCTCCGGCAGCGGGCGCTGCGACGGGCCGGGCACTGCGACTGGACAGAGCCTTCTGGGAAACTGCGTGGAGCCGGTCGCCGAAACGCAATCTTAAGCCCGGAGGAATATGGCGACGGTTTGATGATCATGATCAAATTCAGCGGCCTCAGAGACCGCGAACGAAGGAAAGCGTTGCGTGACAGATCCCGCCATCAGCGTGGCAATGAGCGTTTATAACGGAGAGCGATTCCTCGCTGAGGCGATCGAGAGCATTCTCGACCAAAGTTTTTCCGACTTCGAATTCTTGATCCTGAACGATGGATCGCATGACAGTTCGCGCTCGATCATAGATGGATTCGCCATCCGTGATGCACGGATAAAGGCCATCCACCGACAAAATCGGGGTCTGATCGCCAGTCTGAACGAGATGATCGCCATGGCCCGGGCTCCCTTGATCGCGCGGATGGACGCGGACGACCGGTCCATGCCGGAACGCTTTGCCCGGCAATATGCATTCATGCGCGACAATCCCGGTCATGGCGTGATCGGGTGTTGGTCCGAAGATATCGACCAGTCGGGTGCGCGAGTTTGGCTAGACGGTCTCGATCAGCCGACCCGTCATGCGGACTTTCTGATTGCGATGGACGCAGGACGCTCGGTCTTCTGCCATCCTTCAGTCATGATGCAGCGCGATCTTGTGCTCGGCGTCGGCGGATATCATGCCGCGTTCCATCATTGCGAGGATTACGATCTGTGGCTGCGCCTTGCCGGGCTGACGAAATTTGCAAACCTGACAGAAAGACTGCTGCAATATCGCCAGTCTTCGCAGCAAATTACAAAACAGCACAGCGAAGAGCTGACTTATGGATCGCTGGTTGCCCGCATCGCCTATCAACGGCGGCGTCAAGGTTTGCCGGATCCCACCGAATCGCTTTCCCAACTGCCGCCGGTGGAGCAACTCGACACGCTATTCGCTCAGGACGGCCTCTCTCGTCAAACCATGGAGCAGTTGTACGCGGCGGTTGCCTATGACGAACAAGCGATGCGCGGCGAAACATTCGATCGCCTCGTAAAACATGTCCGTGGCGGTGGCCGAACGAACCACTGGCGCACCGTGGCGCGATTGGCGCTGCGCATGGGGGAACCTTGGCGCGCAATTCGACTGGCTACGGCGCTGGTTGTGCCATCGCGCGACAGTTTGTCCTCAAAGTGAGCAACCCGATGCAAGACGGCGGTCAGACACTTTTCGAAAGTGTCAGAAGTGCCGTGATCTGGAGATCTGGCACGCAGATTCTCGCGCAGGTGATTACCTGGAGCGCAACGCTCGCCGTTATCCGTATTCTCAATCCGGCAGACTATGGCCTGTTCGCGATGACGCAGGTGGTGCTGGCGTTTCTTGCCTTTCTCAGTGGCCACGGCTTCGCCAGTTCGCTGGTTCAGGCAAAAACGGTATCGCAGCGCGAAATACGCCAGGCTTTCGGCATGCTGCTATTATTGAACGGCGGCATTGCCATCCTTCAGCTTGGGCTCGGCGAAGCAGCGGCGCTTTATTATAATCGGCCAATCATAGCCGACTTGCTGCATTGGCAGGCACTCATATATCTCGCCAACCCGTTTCTCGTACTGCCGCAGGCGTTGATGATGCGCAGGATGGAATTCAAAAAGCCTGCCATCATCAACCTGATCGGCGCGGCGGCGAGTGCGTCCACAGCGCTCGCCTGTTCGCTTGCTGGTTGGGGGGTGTGGACCCTGGTTGCTGCGCCAATAGTGCTGTTCTGGACGCGCGCCATTTGCCTGACGTTCGCCGAAAGGCTTTTCATCCTGCCCAGTTTCAACTTTCGTGGTGCGTCACAGATGCTGGGGTTCGGCTCTACACTGCTGATCAGCCACATGTTCTGGACAGTGCAGATGCAGGCCGACATTTTCATTGCCGGCCGTGTGCTCTCCGCTCACGATCTCGGTCTCTATGCCGAGGCACTGTTTCTCGCGCAGATGTTCGCCGCGCGTTTCGTGCCGCCGCTAAACGAAGTCGCCTTCCCCGCCTACAGCACGTTGCAGCATGATCCGTCAGCCTTTTCCTACAGCTTCCTGAAGGCGGCGCGCCTCGTCATGCTGATAGCCTGCCCGATCTATATCGGCATGGCCATCACCGCCGAGCCACTCGTTGCCACACTTCTTGGCGAGAAATGGCTCGGCATGACGCCGTTCATCGTGATCTTCGCGATCGCCATGCCGATGATGACGCTGCAAGTTCTGTTCTCCCCGGCGATCAACGCCATCGGCAAGCCAAGAATCACCGCCGAGATTTCGGCGGTCGGCGCGGTCGTCATGCCATTGGCGTTTGTGATCGGCGTGCAATTCGGAGCCGCCGGCCTCGCCTGGGGCTGGGTCGCGGCCTATCCGCTGCTCCTCGGTTTTACGGTGATCCGAACCAGCAAGCTGATCGGTGTCAACGGGGCCTCGCTGTGGCGCGCGACATGGCCGGGGCTGTCGACTGCGGCGGCTATGGGGCTGGTCGTCTGGGGTCTGGATCAGATCCTGCCGCCGATGCCGGCGCCCGCGCAACTGGCGGTACTCACCGTTACCGGCGCGCTCGTTTATGTCGCGCTGCTGTTTCTCGGCGCGCGCGCGACCTGGGATGAGCTCATTCGTCTGGTGATCAAGCGCAAACCGCCCATGCCGGAGCCGCTTCCCGCCCAATAGAATGTCAGGTCTGGCGCAGCATCCGCCGCAGAGCGCGCCGATCGAACCAGGCATTGGGCAGGCCCGCGCGGGGCGCCAGCGAATCGTGATTTTCCGCGTAAAGCGCACTCATCCTCTCGGGCAGACCGCCTGGGCCCTCCCCGCGCATGATTTGGCTGATCAACCGGTTCTGCAAATGACGCACCGAATAATTGATCATCCGCTTATATTGCATGGCGAAGCTGCCGGGCTGCCACAGGCTCACCGGCTCGCAGTAAAAACCCGCATCCGGCACGGGCAGCACGCGTTCGTCGTCCCAATGATCCTCATTGTTCAGATCGGTCTTGGCCAGCGCCCCGACCAGACCGTCATCGCCGATCAGATCGACCGGCAGGCGAATCGCCCTCGCTTTCATCCGCGCGAGAAAATCTCCGTGCAGCGCGTAGAGATCGCCGAACAACCCCCGCGTCCGCGCGATCGATTCGGCATAATGCGCCGCGCCGCGCCCATTCAACGGAAAGCCCGAGGCAGCGTTGGCATGCGAGTTTCCGCTGAGCGCAGCATCGAGCGCCGCGACCGAGCCTGGCGCGACCACAGCGTCGCCATCGACGAAAACATGGGTCCGGCCGTATGCCGGGAGCATATCGAAATTGAAGCGGTTCCAACTGCGCGATTTGCCGCCCTGTTCGAGTTCATGGACCTGAAGCCCTGGGAACAATCTGGCCACACCGCGGCCGAGTTCGGCGGTGCGGTCGTGCGATCCGTTCACCACCAGATGCACCGCGACATCGGGATCGGCCAGCGGCAGACTTTCGAGGCACAGCGCGATTCGCCGCTCCTCCTGATGCGCCAGCACGGTGATGACGATCGGCGCGACGCGAATCGGCGGCGCGCCTGCGCCGGGTAGATCAATTCCCGAAATATCGGCGTCGCTGTGCATCATCCGGCTCTAGCGCGCAAAACTTGCCGAAGTTTTGCAATCCACTTCGATCCGACCAAGAATTTTATCAGACGGCCTGGATATAATCGCGCATTGCATTGGCTTCGGCCTCGATCCGGTCGATGCGATATTTGACCAGATCGCCGATGGATACGAAGCCGACCAGCCGGTCACCCTCCAGCACGGGCAGGTGGCGGAATCGGCGCATGGTCATCTGCGACAGGGCGCTCAACACCGGCGTATCTAGCGCGACGGAGACCGCGGGGCTGGTCATGGCATCGCCCACCTCATGGTCGAGCGCGCCGTCGCCCACGGTCTGCAGACATTTAATAACGTCGCGTTCGGAAAACACGCCGATCACTTTGCCGTCTGCGATCACCGGCATGGCGCCGATGCGATGTTCGGTCAGTTTCGAAATGGCGGTGCGCACGTCTTCGCCTGGCTCCAGACTGATGATCTCTGCCGCGCCGCGGCCTTCGAGCAATTTCGCTATCGTCATGGGCTCGCTCCTCTTTCTACCGGAAACATGCCCGAAGCGGCGTCCGGTTGCAAAGCGCTTGCATGGATTATTCGGGATGCGTTGTTTGGTCCGGACGGTTTGGCATCCCGGCCGAATGCCCTATGTTCGCTGCTTGCCGACCGGAGAACGCGACACCCATGCCCAAGCCGTCCCAGCTCGACGACCCCTATTATGCCGCCTTCGCCTGGGGACGTTACTGGCGGCTGATGCGCTGGATGGCGCTGGTCACTGCCATCTGCGTGATCGGCGCTTTGGGCATTTTGTATCTCAACAACGGTTGGGTTTCGATCCACATGTACATCGCCGCTGGCCTCGGCATCACCGCGGCGATGCTGTCGTCGGCCGGCCTGATGGGGCTGGTGTTTCTGTCCAGCGGCAGCGGCCACGACGATTCGGTAGAAGATCCGTTCGAGGGCGAGATTGATATCGGCGACTGAGCTTATTCGGCAGGCTTGCGCAGCTCGAACGCTATGCGCCGCTCGCCATTCGCCGGTAACGTGCCCGTCCATGTCGGTACGCCGTCCACCTTTGCAAACGCCTCGCCGCGCAGCAGCTCGAACGGCACCGCAAGCTCGAACGGCACCGGGCGATCGCGCGCATTGGTCAACAAAATTTCGAACTCGCGCGGCCGTTTTTCATCGGGCGCGCCCATTTGCATCTGCACGTCGGCGCGGCGGCCCAGGGCCAGTTCCACCTTCTGACCGACGGCGGTATCCTCGATCCGCGTCTGCCCGGCCAGCAGGGGGCCATAATCGCTGGGCTCATACACCCCGATCTGCCCTTGCGGCAGCGGCAGCCCCAGGCCGTCGCGCTGCACATTGTCAGCGCGCAGCACCCGCTCGGTCGGCCGCGCCGCCCCGTCGCCGCAACACAGATCATTGTCGGTTACGGTAGCGCGGTAGAAGGTGCGATAGGCAACCATGGGCCGGACGATCATCGCCACCTGCTTCTGCGCGTTGGCCGCCACGCTGATCGGTTCGGGCACGCGGTAAAGCTTGAGATCGCCCAGTTCCTCCTGCGCCGCCTGAATAGCGGCGACGGGAACCGCCGACGCCATACGCGCCCCGGTGACAACGATCGATTCGCGCGCCAGCATCGCCGCGGTTGCCGGCGCCGGTGGCGGCGGCGGCACCGCATAGCCTGGCGGAAGATCGCTGGTCGTCTGATCCGGGAAGCATTCCAGAGTGAGCCGCACCGGCGGACTTTGCGGTTGCCGGCCGCGGCGTAGCTTGTTTGGCTGTCCCGCGACAACGAGCAGCTGCGCGTCTGCAAAGGCTTGGCTACCGCCGTTGGCCACCGTCAGCCAGGCGAACAGGCTGAGCTTTTGCGCCGATGCCGGTTTGTTGGTGTCCACGGCGGAGGCTTCCACAATATAGTTTGCGTCCCAGTCAAACCCCTCGGCTAGATAGGTGATCCGCAGGGTGGCTCGTACCGCCCGGTCACTGCTGGTCAGCACCGTCAAGGTCGGACGCGGCGACAGATCCTCGGGCACCCCGTCGAACAACAGCCGCTCGGGCAGGCCTGAACAGCGTAGCGCCTCGATACCGTCCGCGCTATCGATCACGATGCCGCCGCGTGATCCAGTGCGCAAAATTGCCTCTTGCCGTCGCGTTTCCCCAGTGACCAGATTGGTCCGCTCCAGTGTGACAGAGCGGCGCAGATAGGCATCAACCAGTCCGGCGGGCGAGAGCAGCCGCGAATCGCGGTTCTTCTCGATCACGCCTTTCGGCAACCCGGAGATAATCGCGCTTTCGGGATACAGCCCCTCCGCCACGCCCACGAACCGCAGCTTGGCATCGCCCGGCGGAAGATCGACCGTGCGGGTTTCGGTAATCAGCGCGTAACCGCGCGGATTGTTGCGATCGATCGGTTGGCCCGGGCGACGGTCCGGCGCCCGGTAGATTGCGATCGACACCGAATCGGGTGCCGGGGACACCACCAGCTGCTGCGCCCACACCATCGCGGGCGCCGTCAGCATCAGCAGGAAAAGCAACAGCCGCATCGGCGCGGCCTCAGTATCGCGTGTCGAAGATCGCGGTGACGCTCGTGCTGCCGTTGGCGGGCACGGGCACCTGCCAGCGCACGCTGTCCGCGGACACCCGCTCGCTCTCGAGGCTCTGCTCGATCACCTGTGCATCGCCGTAGATTCCGTCCTGCGTCAGCTCCACCGTGATCGGCCGCGCCGAAGCGTTGCTGACGCGGTAGCTCATCGTTGTGCGCCACCGCGCGTCGCCGCGCTTTTCACGCTGTTCGACGACCGTCTGCACCTTGACGTCGAACGCCTGGCCGGTGACGATTGACAAGTCCGACCCCATCGGCGTGGCCGGTACATTGCTTTCGCCGACAAACTGCGGACTGCCGCTCGCATCTTTCATATATACCCGCACCGTGCCGGCAGGCAGCTGGTCTCCCAGTCCGCTCCGGGCCGAGGTTGAGAATTTCAGCACGCTGGAAGCGCTGGCCGGTTCGCCGTCCGTGAAGCCGTCCACGTGGAAATTGTAGCTGCTGCGCGCCAGGCTGCCCTTAACGTCCAGAAAGCTCACCTGCTTCTGCTGCGCGTCGAGCACATCGGTACGCCGCTCGAGCGGATAAAGGATGTAGTCGCCCAGCCGTTCGCGCGTACCGGTCTCGGTGCCCGCCCGAATGATGCTGCCGGGCGGCGGAGACGGAGCCGTCCGGCGGCCGTAATTCGGTTGATTTCCACCCCCCGGCGCACCGGCGACGAGCAGCAGCGATGCCGCCTTGTAGCTCGTGCCGGAGTTGTTGGTCAGCGTGACCCAGCCCTCCACGTCGATCCGTCCTACCGTCTGATCGAACAGTGCGACATAGTCCGCGGCCCAGCCCAGTCCGGGTGTCAGATAAATCAAATCGACCGGGACCGTGCCCCCGCGCGCCGCCTCCAGCGTTACCGACAGCGTTGGCCGCGCGCGCAGGCCGGACGGCACCTGGTCGAAGATCACGCGCACCGGCAGTCCGTCGTCGCGCAGTACCTCGATGTGGCCGTCCACTTCTATCACGACGCCGCCGTTCGCCGCCAGCACTCTGGCACGCTCGCGGGTCTGCGCGCCGGTTGCCGGGTTGGTGCGCAGCAGCGTGACCGTTTCGCCCACCGCCTTTTGCATGAGCGCGCCGGGCGTGAGCAGATCATAATCGAAATTCTGTTCGACGATTCCGATGCCGGGGCCGGACAGCACGACCGTTTCCGGTCGGATCTGCGTCGACACATCGGGAAATTCCTGGCGGCTGCGCCCGGCAGGCAGGCCGAGCAGCCGCCGATCCTGCACCAGCGACTGGCCGTTTTGATATATGGTGAGCGCAACATCGCCCTGCGCGCTGCCAGCGGTCGGCTGGTCTGCAGACGGCGGCGTCTGGGCGGCTTGTGGTTGCGCATGGGCAGCCTGGACCGCAGCTATCGCGAGCACCGATCCCAGCAGCAGCGCAGCATAACTTGTAGGCATCGGGACTTCCCCTCGATCACGTCGAGGGGAGGATGGCCGATTGATATGACATTACAAGGTCAATAACAGTCGGGCTACCCGCTCACTCGGCTGCGGCGGGTGCCTGCTCGTCGCTCGAAGCCTTGGGCTTGCGGGGCGCGCGAGGTTTGCGCTTGGCCTTGTCATCCCGGGCCCGCTCTTCGTCTCCATCTTTGGCCCCGGCCCCAATCGAGGGCGGCAGCATGTCGGCGCTCAGGCCGGCGGGCTGCGTATCGCCCGAATCCTGGCGGGCGCGCGGTTTGCGCACGGCGCGCGGCTTGGTCTGGCGCGGCTCGTCGCGGGCGTCGTCGGCGTTTTCGTTACCGCTGCCGCTGCGGTCAGCGTGATCCTTGCGGTCCGGGCGGTCCGGCCGCTGCTGATCGGGACGTGGGTTCGCCCGGGGCTGACTGGACCGGGGCGGATTGCCGCGCGGCTGGCGTGTCCGCCCGTGCTGATCGTCGTCCGCTTCCGAATCATTGTCGTCGCTGCGATCGTCGTCATCGGAATCGTCGTCACCGTCGTTGTCGGAATCATGGCCGCCGCGCGCGTTGCGATCGTTCTGCTGGTTGCCGCGCTGCTGGCGATCGCTGGTGGTAGGCCGGCTGTCGTTGCCGTCATCGCCGTCGCTATCGTTGTCGTCGTCGTCGGAGTCCTGGTCCCGATCACTGGCCGTATTGCGCCCGTGTTTTTCATCCTGGCGCGCCTTAAAATCGGCCTGCACGCGGAAATAATGTTCCGCGAACTGCAGGTACACTTCCGTGTTCACGCGATCATCGTTCATCTGCGAATCCTGCGCGAGCTTCTTGTATTTCTCGAGAAGCTGGCTGGCATTGCCGCGCGCGCGATTGTCGATCCGGTTCTGATGATCGAAACCACCACCACCGCCGCCGCCGCGATTGTTCTGCGGGCGGTTGTTGTTATTGTTATTGTTGTTGTTGTTGCCACGGCCGCGACGGCGGTTGGGCTGACGATTGTTCATAAAGGCTGTCTCGTCCAAAATATAGAAAAGTTGCGGTCCCCCGGGGCGCCCTGCCGCTTGCAAACCCTGCAGCGGACGCATCCGCCTTCCTGCCTATCGGAGGGCCGAGATGCCCGCCTGACCGGCCAGTTTCCTTAGGAAGGCGCCCCCGCGAAAGCATTAAAATCTAGCGATTTCGGGAAGCTGAGAACCGAGTTAGCGGGTCGATCAGCGAAAACCAAGCGGAAAGTGCGCAAGCCGTGCTGGCCAAGTCTGTAAGTCTACCAAGTTCACCAAGTTCACGTACCGTTGCCACGGACTTCCGTCCGTCCGAAACGACATAGCCGGCCGTCCGGTCGACACGGCGGGCCAGGGCGCTGTCCGCCGCGCGCGTCATGGCCGGGCTGCATCCGCTGTGCGGCCAGAGCTGTGGGGTGAGGCTGTGGGCTGGGGCCGTGGGCTGGGGCCATGGGCCAGGGCTCTAGGTCCGCTCGCCCGCGCGTCGCAGCACGATAGCCCGCGGCTTGTCCGCCAGATCGCGGCGCAATGCGGCATCAAAACCGTTTTGCTCGGCCAGATCGCGCAGCGGCGACCATTGCTCCGCCCCAATTTCGAACAGCGCCGTACCGCCCTGCGCGAGCAGCGCCGTTAACTGCGGCAGAAGACATGCGTAATCATCCAACCCGTCCGGCCCGGCAAACAGCGCCGTGGCTGGCTCATAGGCCGCCACGCTTTGCGGCATCGCCGCGCCGCTCTCGACATAGGGCGGATTGCACAGGATGAGATCGCACGGCCCCTCCAGCGCCGCGGCCCAGCCGGCCACCCGCCAGTCGGCCAGCGCAAACCGCGCGCGGCGCGACAATCCGTGGCGATCGGCATTGCCCCGGGCAACGCCGATCGCGGCCGCGCTGGCATCAATTCCCACTCCCTGCGCCTGCGAAAAAATCCGCAGCGCCGCCAGCAACAGCGCGCCCGATCCGGTGCCGAGGTCGGCAATCCGGCGCGGGGGGACGGCCGACAGCAGTGCCTGCGCGGCCTCGATCAGCGTTTCGCTATCGGGGCGCGGGATCAGCACATCGGGCGTAACATCAAGCGTCAGGTCCCAGAAATCCTGCGTTCCCGTTATATAGGCGATCGGTTCCTGCGCCGCGCGGCGGGCCACCAGATCGGCAAATCCGGGTGGCGCGGTCATATCGTCGATCCGCAGCAGCATGTCCGGCCGCGACATGCCGAGCGCGTGCGCCATCAGCAGCTCGGCATCGAGCCGGGGCGTAGGGCTGGCGGCTGAAAGCTCTGCGGAAGCTGCGCGCAAGATGCCGGGTAGGACGCTAGGCAATGACACCCTCCCGCAGACGGAAGGAGGGCAAAGCCTCATTCCGCATTGACGCTGGCCAGCCGGTCGGCCTCATCCTCGGCGATCAGCGCGTCGATCATGTCGCCCAGCGCGTCGCCCGCCACAATCTCGGGCAGCTTGTGCAGCGTCAGGCCGATGCGGTGATCGGTCACGCGCCCTTGCGGGAAATTATAGGTGCGGATGCGTTCGGACCGGTCGCCCGATCCGACCATCAATTTGCGCGCGTCCGCCTCCTTGCTCGCCGCGCGGGCACGCTCCGCCTCATACAGCCGCGCGCGCAGCACTTTGAGTGCGCGAGCCTTGTTCTTGTGCTGCGATTTCTCGTCCTGCTGCGTAACCACCAGCCCGCTGGGCAGATGCGTGATCCGCACCGCGCTGTCGGTGGTGTTGACGTGCTGACCGCCAGCGCCGGACGCGCGGTAGACGTCGATCTTGAGATCGTTCTCGTCGATCTGCACATCGACCTCTTCGGGCTCCGGCAGCACCGCGACGGTGGCCGCGGACGTGTGGATGCGCCCGCCACTCTCGGTCACCGGCACGCGCTGGACGCGGTGCACGCCGCTTTCGAATTTAAGCTTCGCGAAAACGCCCTGCCCCGTCACCGACGCGATCACCTCCTTGTAGCCGCCGACATCCGACGAACTGGCGCTGATCGGCTCGACTTTCCAGCCCTGCAGATCGGCGTAGCGCGCATACATGCGGAACAGATCGCCCGCGAACAGCGCCGCCTCATCGCCGCCGGTGCCCGCGCGGATTTCCAGCATGGCGGGCCGCGCGTCGGCGGAGTCCTTCGGCAGCATTTTGAGCGCCAGTGCATGTTCGGCTTGTGGTATCCGCCCGCGCAGCTCCTGCGCCTCTTCCTGCGCCATGGCACGGATGTCGGCGTCCTGATCCTCCTCCGCGATCAGCACCTCGAGCAGCTTCAGCTCCGCGCGCAACCGCCGCACCTCGCCCGCAGCCAGCGCCACCGGTTCGAGCTCGGCATAGTGTTTGGACATAGCGACGAACGCCTCGCCCTCCATCTGACCGGTCGCCATGCGCGCCTGCATCTCGGCAAAGCGCGACTCGATCTGCGCGATGCGTTGTTGGGAGATGCTGGTCATGCTTCAGGCAAATCCCAGCTCATCGGGGCGAGCACTGCCTTAACCTTTTGCGCGTCAACTACGCTACTGTCGCGAAATTGATGGCCAATACTGTTCACGCCATTCCGCTGATCAAGGGTAACAATATAAGGTGGCGATAGCCTAAGTACTTTATCAAATCGCTTTTTCGGATTGCCCATCGCAAATACTTCGGTTCGGAAGCCCGCTTTGCGAAGAGCTATTGCGAAAGAGACTGCTGAGTTATCCAGCTTTTTACTTTCCGAAACTACGGCGATTTCTATTCTGGTTTCGGGAGCATTTTCCAAAAGCATCGCCAGCCGCTCGATCCCGGCAGCCCAGCCAACCGCTGGCGTCCCTGGCCCGCCCAGATTCTCGATCAACCCATCATAGCGCCCGCCCGCGAGCACGGTGCCCTGCGCGCCCAGCCGGTCGGTGACGAACTCGAACGCGGTGTGGCGGTAATAATCGAGGCCGCGCACAAGACGGCTGTTGCGGGTCCAGGCGACACCCGCCGCGTCGAGGCCCTCGCACACCGCCGCGAAGAAGGCCTTGGCCTCGTCGCTCAGATACGCATCGATTTCCGGCGCGCTGTCGGCGATGGGCCGATCGCGCGGATCCTTGCTGTCGAGGATACGCAGCGGGTTCTTGTCGAGCCGCTCCTGCGAATCTTCGGACAGATCGCCGCGATGCGCTTCAAAATGCTGTACCAACGCGGCGCGCCAGGCATCACGGCTCTCCGCATCGCCCAGCGTGTTGAGTTGCAGCGTGACGCCGTCAGCGATGCCAAGCTCGTGCAACAGCTGGTCGGCCATCGCCAGTAGCTCTACGTCTGCCTGCGGTTCCGCGGCACCGATGATCTCGGCATCAATCTGGTGGAACTGGCGGTAGCGGCCCTTTTGCGGGCGCTCGTAGCGGAACAGCGGCCCATGCGTCGCCAGCTTCAGCGGCACATGCTGCTGCCAGCCGTTCGAAATGAACGCGCGCGAGATGCCCGCGGTAAATTCCGGGCGCAGCGTGACGCTGTCTCCGCCGCGATCGTCGAACGTGTACATTTCCTTGGATACCACGTCGGTGGTCTCGCCGAGCGAGCGGGCGAACACGGCGGTGGGTTCGATCACCGGCATCTGCACGCCCTGAAAGCCGTACAGCCGCCGCACGCGGTCGAACGTGCTCACGACATGCGCGAAGCGCTCCTGGTCCTCACCGAAAATGTCCTGCGTCCCGCGCACGGGATTGATGCTTTGTGTCTTGGCCATGGCGGCGGCTGTTAGCGAGTATGAGCGCGCGGGGGAAGATGGCGCGCTCGCCTGATCTTCCGGGCCGCGAGGATGGTTTGCCAGCTAAGCTCTGGACCCGCGCGACAAATCCCGTCATCACTCCGCCCATGAAAACAGCCCTCCTCGTATCCGCCGCCCTTTTCTCCCTTGTCGCCAGCCCCGCGTGGGCGCAGTCCGACATCCGGCCCGCGTCGAACAGCGCGCCGGTGCAGCAGCAGCTGGCCGATCAGACGCCGCTGCCGTCCGACACCGCCTGGCCCGGCGGCACCATCGCTCTCGATATCGACGCGACCGATACCGCGCGCGGCATCTACCGCGTCACCGAAACTATTCCCGTGACAGGCGACATGCGCGAATTGCACCTGCTCTTCCCCGAATGGCTGCCCGGCAATCACGCCGCGCGCGGGCCGATCAATCTGGTCAGCGCGTTCCAGTTCACGTCTGGCGGCAAGACGCTGGAATGGACCCGCAATCCGATCGACGTGTATGAGATCATTGTCTCCGTGCCGCAGGGCGCCAAGAGCGTGGTGGCCAATTTCGTCCATACCTCTCCGATCGACGGCAGCGAGGGGCGCATCACGATGACGCCCGAAATGCTCAACCTGCAGTGGGAGAAAATGAGCTTCTACCCCGCGGGACATTATACGCGGCGCATCGCGATCAAACCCGTGGTGAAGTTTCCTGCAGGATGGACCGTCTTCACCGCGCTCGACGGGCAGAAACGCAGCGGCGACACGGTAAGCTGGCAGGCCGTGGATTACGAAACGCTTGTCGATTCGCCGATCTTCGCAGGGATCAATGCCAAGCAGTGGAACATCGGCAAGAATGTGCGGCTGGACGCCATCGCCGACAAGCCGAAGCAGCTCGAACTCGCGCCGGAAAACCTCGCCCATTTCGAGAAGCTGATCGACGAGGCGGATGCTCTGTTCGGCGCGCGCCACTTCGATCATTACGACATCCTGCTGGCGATGACCGACAGGATGGGCGGCATCGGGCTGGAACATCATCGCTCGGCCGAGAACCAGTACGAGCCGACCGCGCTGACCGACTGGGACGCGATGGACTGGGATCATAACGTCGTCAGCCACGAGCTGGTGCACAGCTGGAACGGCAAATATCGCCGCGCGGCGGACCTGTGGACGCCGGATTATCGCACCCCGATGCAAGATACGCTGCTGTGGGTTTATGAAGGCCAGACGCAGTTCTGGGGCTGGGTATTGGCCGCGCGCAGCGGGCTGCAGAAAAAGCAGACCTTCCTCGACGCCTTTGCCACCTATGCCGCGAATTATTCGGAAGGTCAGCCGGGCCGCGCTTATCGCTCGGTCGAGGACACCACGCATGATCCGATCATCAATTCGCGTCGTTCGCTACCCTATTCCTCGATTTCCCGCAGCGAAGACTATTATGTCGAAGGCGCGCTGACCTGGCTGGAAGCGGATCAGATCATCCGGCGCGGCACGGGCGGCGCCAAGGGGCTGGACGATTTCGCCAAGGCCTTTTTCGGGGTGCAGGACGGCGACTGGGGCGAGCTGCCCTATGATTTCGACACAGTTGCGGCGACGCTGAACGGCATCTTTCCCTACGACTGGGCGAATTTCCTGCGCACGCGATTGTACGGCGTGAACCAGCCACCTCCGGTGCGCGGGCTGGAAATGGCCGGCTACAAGCTGGTCTGGAAAGACACGCCCAACAGCTATGACAAGGGCCGGATGGACAACGGTAAATACACCAGTCTGGTCTATTCGCTTGGCGTCAACCTCAACAACACCGGCGAAGTAACTTCCACGCTGTGGGACGGGCCAGCCTTCGATGCCGGTCTCGTCAACGGCAGCACCGTTCTGGCAGTGAACGGCACAGCCTACTCCCAGGACGCTATCATGGATGCGATCACCGCAGCCAAGGGTGCCAAGGTGCCGATCGCCCTGCTCGTAAAACGCGGCGATGCGTATCGCACGGTGTCGATCGATTATCACGGCGGACTGCGTTATCCCTATCTGGAGAAAACGACAGAGGGCGAGGCGCCGCTCGATCGCCTGCTGATGCCGACGGCGCGCTGATCGCGTTCACAAGGCCAACCGGCCGAACCTCCCGGCTTCCGTCGATCGACGCGAGCCGCTAGGATCCCGCGCAAATTTGCAAGAACTTGAGGACCTCTCCCATGGATATCAACAAAATCGCTATCGGCGACAATCCGCCCGAATCGCTCAATGTCATCATCGAGGTGCCGGTGGGCGGCGAGCCGGTGAAATATGAATTCGACAAGGAAAGCGGCGCGCTGTTCGTCGACCGCATCCTGCACACGCCGATGCGCTATCCGGCCAATTACGGCTTCGTGCCGCACACGCTGTCGCCCGACGGCGACCCATTGGACGCACTGGTCGTCGCGCGCTCGCCGTTCATGCCCGGCTGCGTGGTGCGCTGCCGCCCGATCGCGGTGCTCAACCTGGAAGACGAGCATGGCGGCGACGAAAAGCTGCTCTGCGTGCCGATCGACGCCACCTTTCCCTATTATCGCAAGATCGGCCAGGGCGGCGACCTGCCCGAGATCGTGATGCAGCAGATCGAGCATTTCTTCACCCATTACAAAGACCTCGAGCCCGAGAAGTGGGTCCGCGTCGGCAAATGGGGCGATGCCGATGAGGCCCGGCGCATCATCGTGGAAGCGATCGAACGGGCCAAGAATGCGGTCTAGGTTTTCGAGGCCGACCACCACGCCGCGAGGAGATGCACTGTTGACCCGTTCCGCACTGTTTTGCGCCCTGCTCATTCCCGCCATGCTGTCGGCGTGCGCCACACCGCAGACGCGGGTACGCAACGGCCTCACCAGCCTTGGCCTGGCCTATCCGGTGGCCGATTGCATGGCGGCGCGGATGGTGGACCGGCTGTCGCTGTCGCAGCTCAGCCGCCTCTCCAGCATCAAGGAGCTGAAGGGCCGCAAGCCCGGCGACGTGAGCGTGACCGAATTTATCCGCGCCAGCCGCGGGCTGCAGGACCCCGAAGTGATCGGTGTCGTGACCTCATCGGGAGCGATCTGTTCCGTCACCGGTTGAGGGCGCACGAAGCCAAGGAGTGTTTCCGAATGATCCGTTCCGTCCTGATGCTGGGCGCCAGCTGCGCCCTTACCGCCTGCAACTTCGCAGAAACCGGTTCGCAGTCCACCCGCGAAAGCGCAACGACGACCATGGCGAGCCCGGTCTTGCCGCCCGAATCCACGCCTGCGCCCACACCGCCGGCGCAGGCTGCTACCGCGCTGACGGCGACCGGCTGGGGTCCGCTGACGATCGGCATGGACCGCGCCGCCATTGAAACCGCGCTGGGCCAGGATGCCAATCCTGAAACGGCGGACGGCGCGAATGCCGGGCAGTGCGGGCAATTCCATCCGCAGCGTGCGCCAAGCGGCCTGACGGTGCTGGTTGAGCAGGGGAAGCTGGCGCGCATTGAATTGCACGGTCCTTCCGCCATCAGAACCGCAGAGGGTTTTGGCGTTGGCGACAAAGCATCGGTGATCGAGCAGGCGCTCGGCGCAAAGATCGCCCGCAGCCCGCACAAATATGCCGACCCGCCAGCCGCTTATCTGACGCAATGGCAGCGCAGCGCTCCGGCCGCTCCGGACGGCTATGTTCAGAACGCCGATGCCCGCGGCGTCCGGTACGAAATCGGCGCGGACGGCGCGGTGCAGGCGGTGTTTGCGGGTGGTCCGGCGATCCAATATGTCGAGGGCTGCCTCTGAACGTAGCCGCTCCTCGCCGCCTCTAGCCATGATCGGCGCGCTATGCTTAAGCCTGCCCGATACCGCTCTTTACACCATCGAATTTCATAACGCCGAAGGACCCTCCCCATGAATATCCACGAATATCAGGCCAAGGAACTGCTCGCGACTTACGGGATCGGCATCCCCACCGGCTATCCGGCGATGACCGTGGATGAGGCCGTCACAGGGGCCGAGAAGCTGCCCGGACCGCTGTATGTGGTCAAGGCGCAGATCCATGCCGGCGGCCGCGGCAAGGGCAAGTTCAAGGAATTGGCCGAGGGCGCCAAGGGCGGCGTGCGGCTCGCAAAGTCGATCGACGATGTGCGCGGCGACGCCGCAGACATGCTCGGCAATACGCTGGTGACCGTGCAAACCGGCGATGAGGGCAAGGAAGTGAACCGCCTCTACGTCACCGATGGTGTGGATATCGAGAAAGAATTTTATCTCTCCATGCTGGTTGACCGCGCGTCGGGCCGCGTCGCCATGGTGGTCTCCACCGAAGGCGGCATGGATATCGAGACCGTGGCGCATGATACGCCCGA
>JBBSUT010000047.1:0-15786 GCA_038234155.1 Sphingomonadales bacterium
GGACAGCCCGCGGCCGGCCGCATCGCGCGCGACGCCGCAGCCGTTCACGCCGCCGCCGATGATCGCCAAATCGTACATGGGCGGTGCTGTAGCAGCCACCGCTTCCCTTTGCAGCGGCGGATGTTAGGATGATGCGACAGACACTGGAGCAATGGGGGCACGGCGATGGCTGGTTATATCCTGGTGATCGACGAGGGCACCACCTCCACGCGCGCCATGCTGTATACCTATGCCGGCCAGTGCCTGGACAGCGAGCAGAAGCAGATCAGAAGCATTTTCCCCGGGCCAGGACGCGTTGAACAAGATGCGGCCGAAATATGGTCCAGCACCCTTGCGTGCTGCAATGCAGTAATCGCGCGCGCGGGCGGACCGCGCCAGGTCAGCGCAATCGGCATCACCAACCAGCGCGAAACCGTCATCGCCTGGGACCGGGTGAGCGGCGACCCGCTGGCCCCTGCGATCATCTGGCAGGATCGGCGCACGGCGGACGTCTGCCAGGCTTTGAAAGACCAGGGCCATGAAGCCATGGTGCAGGCCCGCACCGGGCTGCTGCTCGATCCTTATTTTTCTGCCGCCAAAATGCGCTGGCTGATCGATCATGTGGACGCCGTGCGCGCCGCCGGCGACCGGCTGATGTTCGGCACGGTGGAAAGCTGGCTGGTCTTCAAGCTGACCGGCGGCCTGCACATCACGGATGCGTCCAACGCCAGCCGCACGTCGCTGATGGCGCTCGACGGGCAGGACTGGGACGCGGAACTCTTGGCGCTGTTCGGCGTGCCCGAAGCGGCGCTGCCGGCCATTGTGGACAGCCATGGCTGCTACGCCAAGACCAACGCGCACGTGTTCGGCGTGTCCATCTCCATATGCGGTATGGCCGGAGATCAGCAGGCCGCCACTATCGGGCAGGCGCGGCTGGCCCCCGGCGATACCAAGGCCACGTTCGGCACCGGCGCCTTCATCCTCTCGAACAGCGGCGACACGCCGGCCGTGTCCACCCACCGGCTGCTTTCCACCATCCTCTATCAGGAGGACGGCCGGCGGCGCTATGCGCTGGAGGGATCGGTGTTCGTGGCGGGTAGCCTCATCCAATGGCTCCGCGATAGTCTGGGTATCCTGCGCAGCGCGCCCGAAACGGCGCAACTGGCCGCCTCGGTGCCGGACAATGGCGGGGTGGTGATCGTGCCGGCGCTCTCCGGTCTGGGCGCGCCGCACTGGCGGCCGGATGTTCGCGGCCTGATCGATGGGCTGGATTTTTCGACCGGCACGGCGCATCTGGCGCGCGCCGCGCTGGAGGCGATGGCCCATCAGACGCATAATCTGCAAGCGGCTTTCGCTGCCGACGGCGCAGCCTGGACCAGCCTCAGCATCGACGGCGGCATGGCCGCGAACGACTGGATGGCGCAGGACCTTGCCGATATTCTGGATCTGCCGGTGGAGCGCCCCGTCTCGATCGAGACAACGGCGCTCGGCGCGGCGATGCTGGCCGCCTGCGGTGTCGAACTGTGCAGCGATCTGGCCCAGGCGTCGGACGAGATGCGCGGCCCCATCCGCCGCTTCGAACCCGCGATGACCGCCAGCGCGCGCGAACGCAGGCTGGCGCAATGGCATGAGAGCCTGGCCCGGGCGCTCGGCTGACCGGCGTTAGCAGGAACGCCGTATCGCCGAAAACAAGCGACCACGCGGGCCGCTTGTTCCTGGATTAAACGATAGGGCGGCCGCGCGAGCCGCCAACCGCGATCAGTGCTTCTGGTCGATCCAGACGTTGCGATAGGCGAAATAGCCCAGCGTTGTAGCGATCAGCAAAAAGACAATCACGGCCCAGCCGGTCTGTTTGCGCGCGGGCAGTTTGGGCTCGGCGGTCCAGATCAAAAACGCGCTGACATCCTTGGACATTTGCGCAACGGTGGACTTGGTGCCGTCGTCAAAGGTTACCTGACCGGCGCTGGTCAGCGGCGGCGGCATGGCGAGATTCAGATTGGCGAACCAGGGATTATAATAGAGCCCCGTGCCAGGCCGATTGGCCTCGGGCAGGTTCTGCGGCACCGGGCGATAGCCGCGCAGCAGCGAATCGACGTAAGGTGCCCCGCCTTCGCGGGCCTTGGTGATCAGCGACAGGTCCGGTGGCAGCGCATTGTTGTTGGCGGCGCGCGCGGCAACTTCATTGGGATAGGGCGAGGGGAAGTGATCGATCGGCAGCGAGGGGCGCGAGGCTGCCTCGCCCGTATCGGGATTGATCGACGGCGTTTCGATCGGCCATTCGGCCGCGATCGTCTTCACCTGATCCGCGCTGTAACCCAGATCGGTCAGGTTGCGGAACGACACCTGGTGCAGGCTGTGGCAGGCCGCACACACTTCGCGGAAAACCTTCAGGCCGCGCTGCAGCTGCGCCTGATCAAAGGTGCCGAGCGGGCCATCGCTCGGATAGGCGATGTCCAACGGCTCCCGGTGGAACTCCTCTTCCACGCTTTCGGCCGGCGGATTGGACAGGAAGTCCACCGCGCCCGCGCCAAAGGACCACACCAGCATCGCGACGAAGAACGCGCCCAGCAGATTGAGAATGATTTTCATCGGAAGTCGTCGATCCTCTTATTCGGCCGGCTGGGGCTGGACGTCGCTGCCCATACCCGGAAGAGCGTCCCGCTCTCCCTTGATGCTGTGCTTGTGCAGCACCGCTTCGGTTATCGAACCCGGCAGCGGCAGCGGCTTCTCGAAATGCGAGATCAGCGGCAGTACCAGCAGGAAATGGGCGAAATAATAGGCCGCAGCCAGCTGGCTCAGCATCACCCAGGGTTCGGCAGCCGGCATCTGGCCGCAGAAACCCAGAATGAGCACATCGAACACCAGTATCCAGAAGGCGATCTTGAACTTGGGCCGATAATTGCCCGACCGGACCGGACTGTTGTCCAGCCAGGGCAGGAAGAACAGGATCAGGATGGAGGCGAACATCGCGATCACACCGAGCAGCTTGGCCTGGATGACGGTGAACAAGCCGAAGAAACTGAGGTTGACGGTGAAGGCACGCAGGATCGCGTAGAACGGCCAGAAATACCATTCGGGCACGATATGCGCGGGCGTCGACAGCGGATTGGCGGCGATATAATTGTCCGGATGCCCCAGCGCATTGGGCAGGAAAAACACCATGATCGAGAACAGGATGAGGAACACGCCCAGGCCGAACCCGTCCTTGGCGGTATAATAGGGATGGAAGGGAACCGTATCCTGCGGCCCCTTCACGCTTACGCCGGTAGGATTATTCGACCCCGGAATATGCAGCGCCCAGATGTGCAGGATGATGGTGCCCGCGATCACGAAGGGCAGCAGATAGTGCAGCGAGAAGAAGCGGTTCAGCGTGGCCTGATCCGGAACAAATCCGCCCAGCAGCCAGTGACGGATCGGTTCGCCAACCAGCGGGATCGCCGAGAAGAAACCGGTGATCACCTGCGCACCCCAGAAGCTCATCTGACCCCAGGGGAGCACATAGCCCATGAACGCGGTGGCCATCATCAGCAGGAAGATGGTGAGCCCCAGGAGCCAGATCATCTCGCGCGGGGCCTTGTAGCTGCCATAGAACAGGCCGCGGAAAATGTGGATATACACCACGATGAAGAAGAAACTGGCCCCGTTGGAATGGGCATAACGCATCAGCCAGCCGGAGTTGACGTCGCGCATCAGCGCCTCGACGCTGTCGAATGCCACGCTGATATTGGCGCTGTAATGCATCGCAAGGATGATGCCGGTAACGATCTGGATAACCAGCGCCACACCGGCGAGCACGCCGAAGTTCCAGAAATAATTCAGGTTGCGCGGCACCGGATAACCCGCGCCCACGGCACTGTAGACCAGACGCGGTAGCGGCAGCCGCTCGTCGATCCAGCGCATGGCGGGGTTTTTCGGCTCGTAATGGGCGGCCCAGGGAAAGCTCATCGGTCGGTCCTCAGCCTATCTGCACGACAGTGTCGGAAGTGAATGTGTAGGGCGGCACCTCGAGGTTCCTCGGTGCCGGCCCCTGCCGGATACGCGCGGCGGTATCATAAGCCGAACCGTGGCAAGGACAGAAATAACCGCCAAATGGTCCTTTATTCTCGCCCTCGCCCGCACCCAGCGGGATACAGCCGAGATGGGTGCAGATGGCCATGGTGATCAGCCAGTTCTCATGGCCTTCCTCGGTCCGCTCGGCAAGCGTCTGCGGATCGCGCAGGCTGGACACATTGACCGCGTTTGCCTCGGCTATTTCCTTGGGCGTCAAATTGCGGACAAAGACCGGTTGTTTGCGCCAACTGGTGATGATCGCCTGACCCGGCTCAATCGCGGCAATATCAATATCGACAGACGCCAGTGCCAGCACGTCAGCGCTGGGGTTCATCTGGTTGACCAACGGCAGCACAACGATCACCGCACCGACGCCCGCGAAGCTGACCGCAGCAACGTTGATGAAATCGCGCCGACGATAGCCCCCGCCGCCAGAAACTACGCCGCCAGAATCTCCGCCGCCAGTTGCGTCGCCATTTTCCTTGAGGACCGGATCAGCCTGTTCGACCGTTGCCATGCAAGACCTTCGCAAATGTTGGGCGCTTCACCGGAAGCCACCGGAAAGACAAGCGCTGACCGGGACCGCAGACGGATCGGTTCGTCGATCCAGCGCATCGATTCAGCCGGTCTGATAGCCGGGCTGCCCAAAGCTGCCAACCGCTTTTTGCCGCTCGCTTCGTTGCCGTAACGATTAGGCCGCGATGGCCATTTCGTACGCTCGGGGGCCTTGATGCGCCCTGTTCCCGGCCGCCAATCGCGGCTAGACCTGCGGTCCATGCGCATCGCCCTGATCCAGCCCGATATCGCCGGCAATGTCGGTACCATCCTGCGGCTGGCAGCCTGTTTCGGTGTGCCGTGCGACATCGTGGAGCCCTGTGGCTTTGCCTTTTCCGATCGCGCCTTCAAACGGGCAGGCATGGATTATGCCGCCGCGGCCGACTGGGTGCGCCACGCCGAATGGGACGCATATGCGCGGGCCCAGGGCGCGCATCGGCTGGTGTTGGTGAGCAGCAAGGCACGGCGATCGCTCTATGACTTCCCGTTCGCTGCCGAGGACCGCCTGATCTAAGGTTCCGAAAGCGCGGGCGTGCCCGACCATGTCCGCGGCGCCTGCCCCGCTGCCGTGCGCATTCCCATGATGCCGGGCCTGCGATCGCTGAACCTGGCGGTCGCCGCTGGCATCGCGCTGGGCGAGGCGCTACGCCGATCCGGCCGCTGGAACTGATCGACGAGGACGGACCCAACCCATGACGACGAAGCCACCGCATTCCCCCGATACAACCGGCCTGGCGCTGGACCCGCAACAGGCAGAGGCGCGGGCCTGGTTCGAAACGCTGCGCGGTCGCATCTGCGCCGAGTTCGAGGCGATCGAGCGGACGGCCGGATCGGACGCCGCGTTCGATTACAGCGACTGGCAGCGCGACGATCCGGACGGCAAGCCCGGCGGCGGCGGCGTGCGCGGGCTGATGAAGGGCAAGGTGTTCGAAAAGGTGGGCGTGAACGTTTCCACCGTCGGGGGCACCTTCCATCCCGATTTCGCCCAGTCGATCAACGGCGCGGCGCAGGACCCAAGTTTTCTGGCCACCGGCATCAGCGTGGTGGCGCATATGGCCAATCCGCATGCGCCTGCCGTCCACATGAACACGCGCTTCCTGACGACCACGAAGAAATGGTTCGGCGGCGGAGCCGACCTCAATCCACCACTGCCCGAGACGGACGATACCAACGCCTTCCACGCCCGCCTGCGCGCGGCGTGCAGCCCTTATGGTCCGGACGTTTATGAGCGCTATGCCCAATGGGCCGAGGACTATTTCTACATCCCTCACCGCGGGGTGCACCGCGGGGTGGGCGGCATTTTCTACGATCATCTGGAAGCCGACAGCGCGCCTTTGTTCGAGCGCAACTTTCGCTTCACCCGCGATGTGGGCGAGGCGTTTCTGGACGTCTATCCCGCCATCGTGCGCCGCCGGATGGACGAAGCGTGGGACGAGGCCGATCGGCACAGGATGCTCGAATGGCGCGGCCGCTATGCCGAATTCAACCTGCTCTATGATCGCGGCACGCTGTTCGGCCTGAAGACCGGCGGCAATATCGACGCCATATTGATGAGCCTGCCGCCCGAGGCCCGCTGGACCTGAGGCGCACGCGCCCGGATGGGGGCAGGCCCGGCCATGGTCGCGCCTAGAAGGTTTCCTCCAGCTCCTGCTTGTCGAACAAGCCGTTCAACTGCCGGTAGATTGCGCAAGAAACCGCCACGAGAACGATGCTGAACGCCGCGCCCAGCAAGGCACTGATCACATTGTTGACGAAGACGGCCGCTTCGTCCGGAAGCAGCAGATTGACCGGGATCCCGAGCACCGCGCTGATGGCCACGATCGCGATCAGGCCGACGATCCCGACGATCAGCAGAAAGCCGAATATGCGCAGGCTGTTGCCCTTGGTGATTTTCCATGAGCGCCCGAGCGCCGTGATCGGGTTTTTGATATTCTCTGCCGCCATGGCCGTGCTGGCCTGCGAGAATTTCACCATCAGATAGATGCCGGGCACGATCAGCAGGAGAAATCCAACGCCGGCCGCAAAGCCCGACAGCAGCGTCATCACCAGATAGGGGATCAGCAAAACCAAGGCCGCGCCCAGCGCGCCGCCAATGGTAAGGTTGCGGCGCAGCATCGTGACGTAGAGCGCAACCGAACCGATAGCCGACAGGATCAGCACGACAATCAGAAGCAGCCCGTTATCGGCGAAAAATTTGCCGTAGAACGCCATCATGACATCGGGCGTGACGGAGGCGCCGCTTATGGCGGCAGTATCGGGCGCGACCCCGAACTGCGAAAACAGCAGGCTCGGCAAAAACACGAACACGCCGGCGATGGCCAGCACCGCTTCCTTGTGACCGGCGACGAGCGCGCGCGCATCGTCCCAGGCTTTCGAATAATCCAGCTTCATCCCTATCCCCTATCAATTCGGCGCTATCAATTCAGCGCTATAATTTTGACCCGGTTCTGCCCGCAAGATCGCGCGCGCTTACACCCCGTCCGGCTCTGCCCGGTCTTCGCCGAAAATCTCGTCCAGATCCTCGTCTACCAGATGTCCGCGCAACGTGGTGTAGATTCCTGCAGGCATCGTGATCTGCACGACGAACGCCAGCAGATAGACCGGGATCATGACGATGTAGACCAGCGTCGGAGATATCACCCCCATCAGACCGACAATGGTGCCGATCATCAGATAGGCCGCGAAGAACGCCAGGTTGAACAGGAAGATATAACCCATGAGCCGCAGCGAATGGCCGCGCGTCAGCCGCCACGATTCGGCCAGCCCGCGAAACGGATTGATCATCCGCCGCGCCGCCATCAATGGCCCGGCGATCCCCAGCCGCGCGTAGACGAACAGAAACAGCACCAGGAACAGGATGACAAAACCGAACGCCGCCAGAAACATGCTGGCGGGCGGGCCTGCGCCGTTGTTGAACCCGGCAAACAGCCCGGTCGTCGCGAAACCGAACGGCAGCATCAGGATCAGGAAAACGGCGGCGGCGGCGACGGAAAATAGCAGTCCCGCCAACAGCACCGGTACGCAGGCCTTGATCCCGTAGATCAGGCCATCCCCGAACCCGGTTCCCGGCGGGGACAGCGCAACGCGCCACGCCGCCATGTACGCGCCAATATACAGCAGCCCAAACACCGCATAGGCCAGCCCGAACAGACCTATGTTGGACGCCAGGGCGCTGGCCGTTTGCGACGATGCCCCGGCGGCAAATTGCGCGAAGCTCCCGAACAGGCTGGCCAGTACGGCAAAACCGATGACCGCGGCGATCACACCGACCAGCACAAATACCCCCAGCACGGCCAGCCCGCGTTGGCGGGTCAGTTGCACGGTATCGCGCCAGGCCCGTGCTATTGCGAATTTTTCCATCATGTCTTTGCCCCCCTGTTTCGCGCCGCTCATGGCCGCGCGCCCTTGCCCCATTTCTTGTCGCGTGCGCGGCGGCTTGTCCAGTGCCCGGGGTGCCACCTGTCTTTTCCTTTGCGCGCGATCCGCCTAGGAACGCATCCATGACCAGCATGCCCGAATGGCAGATCAGCGCGGACCGTGTTCCCTATCCTGATGCAATAGCGCTCATGGACGAGCGGCAAGCCGCCATCCGCGATGGCGCGGCGCAGGAGCTTATCTGGCTGATCGAGCATCCCGCGCTCTACACCGGCGGCACCAGCGCCGATCCGGCCGAGCTGCTGCACGCCCGCTTCCCGGTGTTCGAGAGCGGCCGCGGCGGGCGCTATACCTATCACGGGCCGGGCCAGCGCATCGGTTACGTCATGCTGAACCTCAACGAGCGGGGCCGCGACGTGCGCCGTTTCGTCCACGCGCTGGAAGGTTGGGTGATCGCCGCTTTGAGCGATTTCGGGATCGCGGCGCGCCGGGCCGACGGGCGGATCGGCATCTGGTGCGACGATGCCCAGGGGCGCGAAGCGAAGATCGGCGCGATCGGCGTGCGGATTCGCCGCTGGGTGACGGCGCACGGCTTCGCCATCAATCTCAACCCCGATCTGACGCATTTTTCCGGCATCGTGCCGTGCGGCATCAGCGAATTTCCAGTGACGAGCATGGCCGCGCTGGGTATCGACGCCACCATGGCCGATCTGGATGCCGCGCTGGCGCGACATCAGCCCGGCTTCCTGCGGGCGGTCGGTGCCTGAACGACGGAGCGGAACGAGACAGATGACTATGACCGAGACGGATATGATCGAGACGGATAGGCGCTCGATGCGGCGCAATGCCAGCGCCGTGAGCGCCATGATCCTGCCGCTGGCGGCGCTGCTTCTGCTGTCCGCATGCGCAGAGAAGAAGGAACCGGCGGCGGCACCCGACGCCAGCCAGAAGACCGAGACCGTGATGGACAATGTCGACGATCTGCAGGGCACGATCGACGATGACATGATCGCCATCGACGATATCCGCACAGCCAGCCCGACGGTTGCGAGAGACGGGCCTGCCGATGCGGCCGGCATTCCTGGAGGAACCGGCGCAACCGGCGCGGCTGCGACCGACAGCGGTGTTAGCGCCGATGGCAGCCCGCCCGCCGATTCCGCCGGATCCGGTAACGACGACAGCGAATGATGTGCGGGAACGAACGGGCGGCTTCGGGCGCTTGATCTGATAAATGCTATCAGGAGCCTGCCCATGACCATCACCACCCGCAATCCCGCCACCGGCGAAGCGCTGCAAGATCATGCCGAACTGACCGGCGACCAGATCGAGGCCAAGCTGGCCAGGGCGGCGGGCACCTATGCCAGTTGGAGCAGGACCGACCACAAGACCCGCACCGAGCTGCTATCCGCGGTCGCCGATGCGTTCGAGAACCAGAGCGAGGCGCTGGGCCGTCAGATCACGCTGGAAATGGGCAAGACCTTTGCTTCGGCCAAGGCGGAGGCCGAGAAATGTGCCACCGCCTTCCGCTTCTACGCCGAACACGGACCCGCGCTCCTGGACGATATCCGCTGGGAGCGTGCCGAGGGCACGGTCTACACCCGCTATCTGCCGCTCGGCCCGGTGCTGGCCGTGATGCCGTGGAATTTCCCGCTGTGGCAGGCGGTGCGCTTCATCGCGCCGGCGATCATGGCGGGTAATGTCGGTCTGCTGAAACATGCCAGCGTCACCATGGGCTGCGCCGAGATGATGGAGCGCGTGATCCGCGAGGCCGGCGCGCCGGAAGGACTGTTCCAGAACCTCGTCGTCAAATCGGACGCGGTGGCGGGCATCCTGGAAGACGACCGCGTTGTCGCCGCCACCTTGACCGGCAGCGAGGGCGCGGGCGCCGCCGTGGCGCAAGTGGCGGGCAAGCAGCTGAAAAAGATGGTGCTGGAACTGGGCGGCTCCGATCCGTTCATCGTCATGCCGTCCGCCGATATGGCCGATGCCGCCAGACAGGCGGTGAAAGCCCGCATCCAGAACACGGGCCAGAGCTGCATTTGCGGCAAGCGCATGATTGTACATACCGCCGTCTACGATGATTTCATGGAGAAATTCCGCGCGGGCATGAAGGCGGTGACCTGGGGCGATCCGTTTGACGACGCCACCGACATGGGGCCGTTGTCCAGCTTTGATCAGCGTGACACCGTGCTGGAGCAGATGGAAAAGGTGCGCGGCACTGACGCGGTCGTCGAGTTCGGCGGCGAAGCGGTGGGCGAGGACGGCGCCTATATGAACGCCGGCATCATTAGCGGCATGACCACCGAGAACCCGTTGATGGAAGAGGAGCTGTTCGGCCCCGTCGCGATGGTGTTCGAGGCTAAGGACGCCAGCGACGCCATCCGCATCGCCAACCGGTCGCCTTATGGCCTGGGTTCGGCGGTCTTCACGCAGGACCAGGCCGAACAGCAGCGCTTCGCCAACGCGATCGAATCGGGCATGACCGCGTTCAACAAGGTGCTCGCCTCCATGCCCGAAGCGCCGTTTGGCGGGATCAAACGCTCGGGCTATGGCCGCGAGCTCAGCGCCTTTGGCCTGCACGAATTCATGAACGCCAAGACGGTGTTTGCCGACTGATTAGCGGCGGCGCTCCATCACGATGGCGGCCAAGCATTTTGCGAGAACAAGCTGGACCCCACTTCAAACCTGCGACGAGCGACGACGGGACAGCTTTGGCCGCCAGAGGACGCTTTGGCGGCGCGTTTAGGATTCCCGATTGAGCGGCCGCGTCCCGATATAAAGCTGCCGCCCTGGCTAAACACCCTCCTCCGTTCGCAGCGCCTTGCGATCCAGTTTGCCGATCATCGTTTTGGGCAGCGCGCTTCGCACCATCACCGCCTTCACCCGCTCATGCTTGCCGACCTTGGGGTTGAGCCACGCAGCAAGCGCTGGGCCGTCCACATCCGCGCCCTCGTTGAGCGTGACGAAGGCCATGGGCAGTTCGCCATGATAAGCGTCGGGCACGCCGATCACGAGCGCCTCCTTCACCGCGGCATGCGTGTAGAGCACATCTTCGATATGGCTGGGGAAGACCTTGAACCCGCCGACCGAGATCATGTCCTTCAACCGATCGACGATCTCGATGAACCCGTCCGCGTCGATCGCCGCGACATCGCCGGTGCGCAGGAATTCGCCGTCGAACACCTCGGCGTCGGCATCGGGCCGGTTCCAATAGCCCTTCATCACCTGCGGTCCGGCAAAGGTCAGTTCGCCCGGCTCGCCGTCCGGTGCGGGTTTGCCGGGGTCTTCCTTGTCGAGCAGGCGGATGCGCGTGCCGGGGAGCGGCTGGCCGATGGTGCCGATCTTGCCCGCGCCCACATAGGGATTGCTCGAGACCACGCCCGAACTTTCGGTGAGGCCGTAGCCCTCGATCAATGTGGAGCCGGTTATCGCCTCCCACCGCTTCTTTACCGTCTCGGCCAGCGGCGCGCCGCCCGAGATGCAGTAGCGCAGCGATCCGAAATCGGTGTCGCCGATCGCGGGATGATCGAGCAGCGCCTGATACATGGTCGGGACGCCGGGCATCGATACCGGGCGAGTGCGCTGAATCGCCTTCAGCGTATCACCGGCATCGAAGCGCGGCAGCATGACGATCTCGCCGCCGCGCAGCACGGTGCGGTTGAGCACGCAGGTGTTGGCGAACACGTGGAACATCGGCAGCACGCCCATGATCCGGTCCACCGGATCGGTCTGCGGGTCGATCAGTTGCACCTGCCGCGCGTTGGCGGTGAGGTTCTGGTGGGTCAGCATCGCGCCCTTGGGCGTGCCGGTGGTGCCGCCGGTATATTGCAGCAGCGCAACCTCCTCCGCCTCCGGCTCGCGGCGGTCAAACGCGCCGTCATTGGCCACCAGCGCGGACCAGCGGGTGACCGCCCGGTCGTTTGGAATGGCCGCGACATCGGCGCGCTTGAGCAGCCGATAAGCCAGGCCCTTGACCAGCGGCAGCCCCTCGGCCACCGACCCCACGACCAGCTTTTCGAGCGAACTTTCCGCCAGGACTTTCAGCGCGGTCGGCAACAGCGACCTGGCGTCCACCGTGATCAGCAGGCGCGTGCCGCTGTCCTCCACCTGATGGGCCAGCTCGTCCGCGCTGTAGAGCGGGGAGAAGTTCACCACCGTAAGCCCCGCGATCATCGCGCCGTAATAGGCAGCGACATAATGCGGTACATTAGGCAGGAACAGCCCGGCGCGGTCTCCGTCCTGCAGCCCCAGCGCGCGCAGGCCCGCCGCCACCTGCATGGCGCGCGCGGCAACATCGCCATAGCTGAACTTGCGGCCCATGAAGTCGATCAGCGGAGCGCGGGGATGGGCCCGCGCGGAAGCGGCAAACATCTGCACCAGAGTCAGCGGTGCAAAATCATGCGCCCAGCCGTGCGGATGTTTGTAGTTTTCGCCGCTCCAGATAGTGTCGATAGCCGCCATGACGTCTCCTCGCTTCTGTCTTTTGACAGGCGTGTAAGCGAGCGGGACCGGCGGAGCAACCATACGGGCGGCGCAGCCACAGGGGCGTCATGGGAACAGGGCGGCGAAGACGGCGCTGCCCGGGCACGCGCGGGGCCAGCAAAAGCGCGGGCGCAGGCGGGTTCGGGAAGGGCTGCCCGCATTCGCGCGGCAGCCCCTTTATTCTGATATCAGCGCTTGAACAGGTTCTCGGCGGTGAGTTCCTCGGCGCGCGGCGCGGCGTCCGGTCCGGCCTCGCCCTCGGGGGCTTCCTCGCTGTCACGCAGCGCCTGTTCGGCCAGACGCTTTTCCTCGGCGCGCTCGGCACGCAATTCCTCGATAAGCGCGGCGCGGTCGACGCCCTGCTTCGCCTCATCGACGCCCTGCTCCTCGATACCGGCCTTTTTGGCGGCCTTGGCCACCACGGCGTCGAGCTCGCGCTGCGAACACAGACCCAGCGTCACCGGATCCTTGGGCTGGATCTCGGCGATATTCCAATGGCTGCGATCGCGGATCGCGTTGATCGTGTTGCGGGTGGTGCCGATCAGCTTGCACACCTGCGCATCGGAAATTTCCGAATGGTTGCGCAGCAGCCAGGCGATGCCGTCCGGCTTGTCCTGCCGCTTGGATACCGGCGTATAGCGCGGGCCCTTGGTACGGCGGACCTGATCGGGTCCCTTCTGGATCTGGAGCTTATACTCGCCGTCGGCTTGGCCGCGCTCGATTTCCTCCAGCGTCAACTCGCCCGCGCGCACCGGATCGCGGCCGGTATATTTGCTCGAGGTCATGTCGTCCGCCATCGCCTGGATTTCCAGGATGTGCAGCGCGCAAAAATCGGCGATCTGATCGAAACCGAGCGAAGTGTTGTCGACCAGCCAGGCGGCGGTCGCGTGAGGCATCAGGGGAGCCACATTCTGGGCCACGGCATTTTCTCCAAACAATAAGGGCCACCCCTCGCGGGATGGCCGTATTCTGGGAGAACTTAGGGCAAAGCAGCGTCTCCGGCAAGCGCCGCGTAGGCGGCGTGGCGATCAGGCCGTCGCCGACTGCGGATCGGCGGCGGCAACTGGCTCCAGCGCAGTCAGAAACTGCCGCGCGCTCGCCTCCCAGGTGAACGTGGAGGCGTAGGCAGTGCAGGCCGCCCGGTCGCGGGTTAGCGCCTGCGCGATGGCATCCTCCAGCCGATCGGCCATGGCGCCGCTCTGCGGGCTCAGCACGTCGAGCGGCCCCGGCACCGGATAGGCGGCAACCGGCGTGCCGCAGGCCAGCGCCTCTATCATGACCAGCCCGAAGGTGTCGGTGCGCGAAGGAAAGACGAAACAGTCGGCGCCGGCATAGCAGCCGGCCAGTTCCGCGCCCGATTTGGGGCCCAGAAAATGAGCGTCCGGAAATTTCTCTTCCAGATCGGCGCGCGCCGGACCATCGCCCACGATGATCTTGCTGCCCGCCACATCGGCAGCCAGGAACGCCTCGACATTCTTCTCAACCGCCACGCGCCCGACATACAGCAGGATCGGGCGCGGCAGATCGCCGTAGAACGCGGGCGGCGGCGCAGCGGGCGAAAATGCTTCCAGATCAACGCCGCGGCTCCAGTGCGCCAGATGGCCGATGCCATGTTCGGTGAGCTGGGCGGCGATGCTGTCGGTCGCCACCATCACGCGGGCGGAGCGCGCATGGAAACGGCGCATCAGCGGCCAGATCAATTCGGCCGAGACGCCGGTGCGGCGCGCAATATAATCCGGAAACATGGTGTGGAAGGCGGTGGTGAAGGCGCGGTCCTGACGGATGCACCAGCGGCGCGCGGCCAGACAAAGCGGACCCTCGGTCGACAGGTGGATCGCATCCGGCGCGAAACTCTCCAGCATCGCGCCGACCGTTCGACTGGTCGCCAGCGCCAGGCGGATTTCAGGATAGGTCGGGCAGGGGAAATTGGTGAACTGATCGGGCGAGATGATGCATATCTCATGCCCCATATCGCGCAGCGCCACCGACACGGCGGTCAAGGTGCGCACCACGCCGTTGACCTGCGGATGCCACGCGTCGGTGACGATGGCGATTTTCATGCGGTCACCGCACCGCAGCGCCGACCCACTTCGCGCAGGAGCACAAGGAAGCGAACAGCTGAGGTCATCCGGTCATTCTGCGGCCGCCAACATCGGCCCGGCCAGCGCGGCCTCGTCCGCCTCGCGCCGCGCAATCTCGTCCGCCCAGTGCAGGATTTCCATGCGTCCGTCGAAATGCTCGACCAGCGCGGTGCAGCCCTCCACCCAATCGCCATCATTATAATATTCGATTCCGTCTATCACCCGATGTTCGGCGCTGTGAATATGGCCTGCGACAACCCCGTCCACGCCGCGCTGCTGCGCCGCGCGGGCGACCATCTCCTCGAAGCGGGAGATGAACGCGACGGCGTTCTTCACCTTGTGCTTGGCCGCCTTTGACAACGACCAATAGCGCAGCCCCATGCGGCTACGCACCAGATTTGTGACGTGATTCATGCGCATCATCATCTCGTACGCGCTGTCGCCGACAAAGGCGAGCCAGCGGTGCGCCAGCATAATCGTGTCGAACTCGTCGCCATGCAGCACCAGCAGGCGGCGCCCGTCGGCGGTGTCGTGGAAGGCGGCGCGCTTGATCTCCACCCCGCCGAAATTCAGCCCGGTGAACTGGCGGAACATCTCATCATGATTGCCCGGCACATAGACGATCCGCGTGCCGCGCCGGGCGCGCTTCAGGATGCGCCAGACGATGTCGTTATGCGATGCCGGCCAGTAAAACTTCTTCTTCAGCCGCCAGCCGTCAATAATGTCACCGACCAGATACATGGTATCGCTATCGACGTGATCCAGGAAATCGATCAGCATCTCCGCCGCGCAGCCGCGGGTGCCCAGATGCACGTCCGAAATCCACACCGTGCGATATTTTTTGCGGTGTACCTCGCGGGCGAGCGGCCGCATGCCCAGCCGATCCTCGTATAGCCGTTCGTCGAGCGGTATTGGAAAGTCGGTCAGCGCGTTCATAACGGCGCCCTCCCCTGTCGGTCCCCAGTGAATTTGGCGGTAATGCCAGCGATCTGTGACATGACGACATGGACGCGGTGACGTTTTTCTTACAACAACACCGGTATCATTCAATAACACCGGAATCTTGCAGCAAACACCGGTGAGGGGGGATGTTTCAGGGAGCGACGCCCCGGTTCAGACCGTCAGCACGATCTTGCCGACATGATCGCCCGCCTCCATGCGCGCATGGGCCGCTGCCGCCTCGGCCAGTGCAAAGCAGGTATCGATGGCGGGGCGCAAATCGCCCTCCTCCACGAACGGCCAGACATTGCGGGCGATCTCGTCC
>JBBSUT010000048.1:0-15614 GCA_038234155.1 Sphingomonadales bacterium
ATCGTGATCCTGATGATCGGTTTGCTCGAACTGAGCGATGCCAATCACTGGGCGCTGACCGGATTGGCCGTCGTCTTCCTGGGTGCGCGCGCCGCCCATATCGTCGGCCTGCATCAGAAGCATGAAGGTGGCCCGCCCAAACTGCGCGCCATCGGCGTGGTCGCCACCTGGGCGGTGATGATCGCGCTGATCGCGTGGATCCTGTACGAAGTAATCACAATCAACGGGTAAAGGTGCGACAGAAGATTGCGCAAAAGTTACATAGTATGCGCGCAACGCCGTCCGGTCCGACTCCTAAATTAGCCAACATACTACGGTCAAATTTCTTTGATTTTTGCATAAGCTTAAGATCAATATAGGCCCAACATTACAACATGTAACCTTGTCTGTCCGTTGAAGGGAATCTTGGACGTGCCATCTTATTTTATCACCCGCATGTGCGGCGCAGTTGCTTCGGTTTGTGCTCTCGCGATGTCTGGCACCGCAGCTTTGGCCGCCAGCGAACCGCTAGTCTTGGTGCCCTCGTCCAAATGGCAACTCGACTATTCGCAGGAGAGCTGCAAGCTCGCCCGCACTTTCGGGGAAGGTGACCAGGCGATCACGATGCTTCTGACCCGTTATTCGCCGTCACCAAAATTCAGCATGATGCTGGCAGGGGAGCGGTTGAAAGGGATACCCGCCCGGAGCAATATGAAGATCCGCTTTGGAGACAGCGAGGACGTACAGAAGCTAGACTATCTCGGTGGAAATGCGGGTGAGCTGCCGGCGCTTTTCCTCGCCAGTTCGGCCCAGATCCACAAGTTGACCGATGCCGAGGAGAAAGCGCTGAAAGCGCGAGAGGAGGGCGATCCGCGCGGCGAGTTGGACGATCTGGCGCGCAGTCTGGCTGCCGCCGATGCGGCCGATCATATCTGGCTGGACACACCGGGCGGCAAACCGATCCGCTTGGAAACCGGATCGCTCGGCAAGCCGTTCCGCGCGTTTGACACCTGCATCGACAACCTCGTCAAACATTGGGGCGTGGATATGGAGGCCTACAGGCAGCGCACGCGCGATCCGGTTCCGAAGAGCTCCCCCGGTCGCTGGATTTTGCCGTCGGATTATCCGCGTGACTTGATTAACAATGGCGGTCAGGGGATCGTCCACTTTCGCCTCTCCATCGCCCCGAACGGCGATGTCACCGGATGCCATATCCAAGGCGCAACCGAAGGAGACGGGTTCCAAAAGGTCACATGCGAAACGCTAACGCAGCGCGGCAAGTTCGTGCCGGCACTGGATGCGAATGGCCAGCCGATCGCGAGCTATTACGCCAGTACCGTCCGGTTTGAAATATGGTGACCCATTGGTTAGCGCGCGGGCCCCTCGCCCTTTCGCGCTTCCATCGACCGACCGATCTCCGCACGGCGGTGTAACTACGCCATAACCTGCTTAGTCGTCACAAATCCCCCGGCAGCGTCGGCTCGGAAATGATGGTCTCGAACCGTTTCCAGCGCGTGGCCTCGTCCGGGTCTCCGGCTTCCACGCTGCCCCGCACCATGTCCTGGCCCAAGCTGTAGTTCAGAACGTAGCTGCGATATGTTTCGATAAAGTCCACGCGCTTGCGCGCGGCGCCTTCGTCCATCAGAGCGTAGGTGCGCAGCTGCCGGACCGCCTCCTCCCGGTCAATCTTGCCATCCAGATAGTGCGCCGCAATGGTCACGTCCGCGCCCGCCAGCGTGCGCTTGGCGATCTGCAGCGCCCAATAAGGCCCCGCTACGTCTGGATCGAGGCCGGCCAGCGGGTAGAGCGTCTCGCGCTCGTAATCGATCAGCTCATATCCTGGAAAGGCCAGCTCGATACCGTAATTGGCTGAGCCTTCCGCAATCAGCGACTGCGGCGAATAGAGCGGATAGACGCTGAATTCGATAAAACCCCGCGCCTTCACCAGCCGCTGCTCGAGCAGGCTGTTGAGGACGTGATGGCCGGGATAGCCTTCGTGGCAACCCAGATCGATCGCCCGGTGGATCCGGATCGGCAGATCGGTGTTGACCTGGATAAGGCTGCGATAATCGCCCTTGTAATAATTATAGCCGCTCCACGGCTTGCCGGTGACGAACTCCAGATTGAACCGCTCGCCCGGCGGCAGGCCGATATGCGCGGCGGTGCGGCGCGCGCATTCGGCAAAAGCGGCTTCAAACACAGGCTTCAAACGGTCTCTGGGAATGACGAAGCCGCGCTCGAACGCGGCGACGCGGGCAGCCAGATCGCCGGCACTGCCGCCGGGCATCGGCGGCACCAGCGCATCAACCTCCTCCAGCACGGCATCGAAGCTTTCCAGCGGGCGAAGTTCCGGGCGAACGCCGAACAGGCCCTGCGCCTCGTCCTGAAATGCGAACGTCTGCCCCATCATCATGCGCAGCCGGGTTTCGGCGGCGGTCAGCTGGGCGGCAAGCCAGGCGGCACGGCGCTTGCCCAAACCATCAGACAGCCCATCCGACGGGACCGCGGCCAGCACTGCGGCGCGCAGCGCGATCGTACGGGCCAGCAGCTCGGGCTTGCTGACGGGAGCTGGCGACGCGGTCGCTTGCCACTCCGCTGGGCCGTAATAGGCATCGATATAGCCGTCTTCCTGCGTTCCGATGGCGAGCTGCAGCCGCACATAGCGTTCAGCCAGCGCATTCAGCGCAGCGTCGCGCACCATCTCTGCGGGCCGGGCGGCGGCGGTTTCCGCCAGAGTTTCGGGCGGTGTCGCAAGCGACGTGCAGGCGGCAAGCGTGGCCGCGGCGACCATAGTCAGGAGCTGGATTTTCATCGGCGCGATGGTGCTGGCAGCGCGCGCGCTTGTCCAGTCCTCAACGCGCCGACGCTTCAGGCGCGGGCAACGCGCGGCTCGCTGGTATCGCTAACGTCACCATTGGAGTCCTGCTCGGCCGCCTCCTGCGCCTCGATCTCGTCATGCCGTGCATGCAGCGGCGCGAAACGCAGCACGCAATAGCCGACAAGCGCGGACAGGATCGAGCCCATCAGGATACCAACCTTGGCTTCCTCGCGCAGCAGTTCGGATCCCTTGAACGCCAGTTCGCTGATGAACAGGCTCATGGTGAAGCCGATTCCGCACAGCATCGCGACGCCGTAGGTCTGCAGCCAGGTCGCCCCGCGCAGCTTGTTGGCAAAGCCCAGCTTCACCGCCAGCCAGACCGAGCCGAAGATGCCGATCTGCTTGCCGAAAAACAGGCCCGCTGCGATGCCCAGCGGCAGCGGCGCGAAAATCTCCTCCATCCCCAGGCCCCCCATCTGCACGCCGGCGTTGGCGAAACCGAACAGCGGAATGATCAGAAAGGCGCTCCACGGCGACAGCGCATTTTCGATCCGGTGGACCGGGCTGATCCTGGAATCTGGCGCACCCGGCGTCACAATGATCGGCACCATAAGGGCGGCCAGCACACCTGCGATGGTGGCGTGCACGCCGCTCATCAGCACGCAGTACCACAGCACCACGCCCAGCAGGATATAGGGCCACAGCGCGTAAACCCGGAACTTGTTGAGCGCATACATCACCCCCATGATGGCCGCGCCGGCCGCCAGCCAGATCGTCTTCAGCCCCGCAGTATAAGCCAGCGCGATGATGGCCACCGCGCCCATATCATCGACGATCGCAACCGTCAGAAGGAACAGTTTGAGCGAAGTTGGCGCGCGTTTGCCGAGCAGCGCCAGGACGCCGATGGCAAAGGCGATGTCGGTGGCGGCGGGAATGGCCCAGCCATCGGTCAGCCCCTGCGTGCGGCCAGCCACGATCAGATAGATAATCGCCGGCGCGATCATGCCAGCGGCTGCGGCTACAACCGGCAGGCGGCGCTTGTCCCAGGTCGACAGGCGACCGTCGATGAATTCGCGTTTGATTTCCAGTCCGACGTAGAAAAAGAAAATCGCCATCAGACCGTCGTTGATCCAGAGGTGCCAAGTGTTCAGCTTGGGCACCGGCGACCATTGGAATTCATAATAGAGCAGCCCGTGGTAATTGTCGTACAGGCCGACATTGGCGATCATCATCGCCGCCGCAGCCGCCAGCATGAGCAGGATACCGCCGGATGCCTCGCTCGACAGGAACAGCCGCAGCGCGGAGACGAACTTTTCGGGCACGATCTCAGTCTGATCGGGATGCGCGGTGGTCTTGGGATCGGGATTTTTCATAGCGCTGCCTTCCTTAACCGCTGACCGCCCGATGTCCAGACGAGCCACCCGCGCGCAGCCATGTTCCGATTGACATTTCATCCGCTTCGGACATTCTATCCATCCGTTCCGGGGGGAATGACATGGAGGAATGGCTCGGCTTCATCGAGCTCATCCAACGCGAGCTGCTGTTGTTTTGCGGCATCTGGTTCGTGATTGGCGCTTTGGACGATATCGCGGTCGATCTGTTGTGGATCGCCCGGCGTGTCTGGCTGCACCTGCGTGGGCGCGGCGCAGTGCTCCGGCTGGCCACGCTCGCCCCGCCCGCGGTGCCCGGCACCATTGCGGTGTTCCTGCCGCTCTGGGATGAAAGCGCGGTTGCCAGCAAGATGCTGGCCGCCTGCGCGGAGCGGTGGCGGGGGCAGGACTACCACCTCTTTGCCGGCGTGTATCCCAATGATCCGGCCACGCGGCGCATCGTGGAGCGGGCCTGCGCGCAGGAGGGGCGGATCAGCCTTGCCATAACCGGCTCACCGGGGCCCACCACCAAGGCTGATTGTCTCAACCGCCTCTGGCGGGCGCTGCGCGAATTCGAGGCGGCGCGCGGTACTTTGGTCAAGGCGGTGGTGCTGCACGACGCCGAGGACCTTGTGCATGCCGACGAACCGGCCCTGTTCGACCGTATGATGGAAACCCACGCCTTTGTGCAATTGCCCGTGCGCGCGGTGCCGGTGCCCGGATCGCAGCTGGTCAGCGGGCATTACCGCGATGAATTTGTCGAGGCGCACGACAAACAGATGGTGGTGCGCGGCTGGATCGGCGCGGCGCTGCCTTCTGCCGGTGTCGGCTGCGCGTTCGAGCGCCGGATGCTGGGACGAATCGCGGCGAAGGAAGGCGGCCGGCCGTTCAACGCCGACAGCATGACCGAGGATTATGAGCTTGGCCTCACCATCCACGCCATGGGGGGCCGGCAAACGATCGCGCATGTTACCGGGCACGACGGCAGCCTGATCTGCACGCAAAGCTGCTTTCCCAGCCATTTCCTGGCCAGCGCCCGGCAAAAGGCGCGGTGGCTGACCGGCATTGCTTTGGCTGGGTGGGACCGGATGGGGTGGACGCGCAGTCCGGTCGAATGCTGGATGCGTCTGCGCGATCGGCGCAGCATATTCGCCGCGCTGCTGCTGCTGTGCGCCTATATCCTTTTGGCGCTGACGGCGCTCCTTTGGATCGTGCCGCTGCTGGCGCCGGACTATCGCCCGCGCGGCCTCAGCGATGAGATGAACTGGCTCGTATTGCTCACGCTGGGAACGCTGTGCTGGCGTTTGCTGGTGCGCTGCTGGTTCGTCGCGCGCGCGTTCGGCTGGCGTGAGGCGCTGTGGTGCCCGCTGCGACTGATCATGGGCAATGCCATTGCCATCGCTGCATCCTGGCGCGCCATCCGGTTCTACATTGGCCATTGCCTGGGACAGCGGCTGCGATGGGAAAAGACGCGCCACGATTTCCCGGACGGCGTCGCCGCGTTCGATCCACATGCCGTGCCCGCCGAATGACGCGCGGACGCCCGCTGGTCGCGATGACCACATTGATCGCGCTGTGGGTCGGGGCGCGCCTATGGGTGGTGGCCGGGGGTGCGCCGCTGCCGGTACGGCCCGTCGATCCGGCTGTCGCCAGAGTGGCATCGATCGACCGGCCGGATCGCGCCGACACCTTGCCGCAGCCGCCACTGCGTCATCGCGCGCCCTTGCCGCCATCCGGTCCGGCCGCCAGCGCGCTGGGCCGCTGGAGCCTGGCCGACTGGACCACGAAGCGCCGGGACGTCGATCCCATGGCCGGGCCAGTGCGCCGGATTGCCGTGGTTGCTGGCGGGACGGGGGCTGCGCTTTGGGACACCCCGCCCATCGCCGCGCCGGCGGTGCGTGCGACAACGGGCACGCCTGCTACCGCGCTGCCCGGCCAGCCCGCTGCGGTCCTGTCACCGAACCTGCGGCCCGCGCCGCTGCCCGCGCGCTCCGCTGCTGCCCCGCGCCTGTCGCTCTACAGCTATGCTTTTACACGGCCGGGCGGGGCCAGCGGGCTGGCCGAGACGCGCTACGGCGGATCACAGGCGGGCGCGGTGGCTGGCTATCGCATTGCGGGCACGAGGGCCGCGCCCGTCGAGGCCATCGCGCGCGTCAGCTTTGCGCCGGACGATGCCAGATCGCTGGAAGCGGGCGTGGGCGCGCGCGCCGGATTGATCCCCGGCCTGTCGATCGCCGCCGAATACCGCCGCCGCAGGGACGGTATCGACACCATCATTGGTTATGTTGCGGGCGGTGCGCAACGCGCCTTGCCCGCCGGGTTCACACTCAGCGCTTATGGCCAAGCCGGGGGCTATGTGCAGGACGGCGTGCACGGCTTTGCCGATGGGCAACTTACGGCAACGCGCCGGTTCGCAAACAGAGGACGGGCCGTGTTCGAGGCGGGCGCGGGCGCGTGGGCGGGCGGCACGGAGCAGGTGCAGCGCCTGGACGTGGGCCCGCGCGTGGCGGCCAGCCTGCCGCTGGGCGGGACAACCGTCACCATCGCCGCCGATTATCGCCTGCGCATCCTGGGCGATGCCGCCCCCGCCCACGGCCCGGCGCTCACCGTGGCGGCAGGCTTTTGATCGGGCGCGTTGTTGCATGCAGCGGGATGATATTCCCACCCCGGGGATGATTGCCCGATCGCCCGCTTCGCCGCTTTATCGCCGGGGCAAACACGTCTAGTCGTCCAACCGGAGGAGCACCCACGTTGGATATCTATCTGCCGATCGCGAACCTGTCGGTGAACGGGATCGTCATTATCCTGCTGGGCGGGTTGGTCGGTTTTCTGTCGGGAATGTTTGGCGTGGGCGGCGGGTTTCTGACCACGCCGCTGCTCATCTTCTACGGGATCCCGCCCACCGTGGCCGCCGCCTCGGCCGCCACGCAGGTGACCGGGGCCAGCGTATCGGGCATGCTCGCGCATCTGAAACGCGGCGGTGTGGACTTTCGCATGGGCGGCGTGCTGGTGGTCGGCGGCGTGTTCGGCACGGTAGCCGGTGCGTGGCTGTTTGCGCTGCTCACCCGGCTTGGCCAGATCGATACGGTGATCAACATCGTCTATGTGCTGATGCTGGGTGGCATCGGCCTGTCGATGGGCAGCGAAAGCCTGCGCAGCGTGCGCGCGCTGCGCAGCGGCGTGCCGTTGCCCGCGCGCAAGCGGCGGCATCATCCGCTGGTGGCCAATCTGCCCTGGCGCTGGCGTTTCTACCGGTCCGGCCTCTACATTTCTCCCATCGCGCCGCTGGTGCTGGGCTTCATCACCGGCATTCTGACCATGTTGCTGGGCGTAGGCGGCGGCTTCATCATGGTGCCCGCCATGCTGTATATCCTGGGCATGGGCGCGCGCGTGGTGGTCGGCACGTCGCTGTTCCAGATCCTGTTTGTCACCATGGCCAGCACCATGACGCACAGCCTGACGACCCATGCCGTCGATATTGTGCTGGTGGTGCTGCTGCTAATCGGCGGCGTGATCGGCGCGCAGTTCGGCGCGCGCTTCGCCCAGAAGCTGCCGCCCGAATATCTACGGCTCGCGCTGTCGGCGCTGGTGCTGGTGATCGCGATCCGGCTGGGCATCGGACTGGGCTGGCGGCCAGCCGATATCTACACCGTGGTGCCACTATGACGCGCGCCCGCCGCCGCGTGCCGGCCCGTCTCGCTGGTCTGGCCGCGGCCGCTCTCATCGCCCTTCCCGCCGTCGCCAGCCCGCTGCTGGTGCCCGACGTCAGCCAGCACCGGATCGATCTGGTGTCCGGCTTTACCGGCGAGCAACTGTTGCTGTTTGGTGCCATCGCCTATCCCGGCGGGCGCGTGCCGAAAGGACAGATCGACATTGCCGTGGTGATCGAGGGACCGCGCAAGCCGATCACCGTGCGCGAAAAGGACAAGCTGGGCGGCGTCATCTGGATCAACGCCGCCAGCAACAGCTATCGCACCGCGCCAGCCTTCTATGCCGTCGCTTCCACCCGGCCGATCCGCGACATCGTCGATCAGCGCGAAGCCTATGTCTACGAAATCGGGCTCGATCATCTGCAGCTCTCGCCGATCCAAGTGGGCGACACGCGCGAGCAGCTGCGATTTCGCGACGGGCTGGTGGCGCATAATGTGGCGGCGGGCCTGTACGCGCAGGCCAGCGGCACCGTCGAGATCTCTAAAAAGCTGCTTTATCAGGCGCGGATCGACATTCCGGCCAGCGTGCCCGTCGGCAGTTACGATGCCAGCACCTATCTTATCCAGGACGGCAAGGTCATTTCCGTGGAAGAGACAGAGGTGGTGGTGGCCAAGCGCGGGTTCGAGCAGTTCGTCTCGATCGTGGCGGCGCGTTATGGCTTTGCCTATGGCCTGGTGGCGATCATGATCGCGCTGGGCCTGGGCTGGCTGGCCGGGGTACTGTTCCGGCGCGGCTGATCCGGCTGATCCGGTAAGCGCCGCCGCCTGCATCCCCGCCCCACCCGCACGGCTGCCCCTGCCCATTGCCGCCCGCACTGGTAAAGGCTTTGTTTACGCTACACGCCTAGAGCTGGAACTGGTGTTGAGTATAGCGGGGGTCCACTATGGATATGAGCGGCGGCAGTTTTTCAGAAGGCCAAGCACTGAAGGGTCCTTCTCTGCGGCCCTGCGATCCATCGGATTTGGCCCCGCAGCCACTCCGGCGCAACAGCGATTTCGAGATCGGCTCGGTGATCGAAATCGCCGGGTCCAGTTCCTCGATCGTTCTGGACGCCGCCTCGCTGCAAAAACTGTCCAGCCATAGCGACGCCAGTATTGCCATGGCCGGCCAGGTCGGCAGCCAGGTCAAGATTCGCATCGGCGGCATCTGGCTGCTCGCCAGCATCCGCACCCAACGCCTGCACCCATCGGACAGCGGCGTCATCATTGCAAAGATCGATTTCCTGGGCGAGGGTGAAGAAGAAAAGCTTACCGGCCGCATCTACAAGTTCCGCCGCGGCGTGACCCGCTATCCCGTACCCGGATCGAATGTCTACGCCGTCACCTCTGCGGATATGAAGCAGGTTTACGCCGCCGAAGCGCGCCCGCATATCGAGATCGGGACGGTGTTTCCCACATCGGATATTCGCGGCGCGCTGTATATCGATGCCATGCTGGGCAAGCATTTTGCGCTGCTCGGCTCAACCGGCACCGGCAAATCGACAAGCGCCGCACTGATTTTGCACCGCATCTGCGATCTCGCACCCGAGGGCCATATCGTGATGATCGATCCGCACGGCGAATATTCCGCCGCGTTCAAGCACAACGGCCAGATATTTGACGTCAACAATCTGGCGATGCCCTATTGGCTGATGAATTTCGAGGAACATTGCGAGGTGTTTGTCACCACCCGCGGCAACGATCGCCAGACCGACATGGATATTCTGGGACGCTGCCTGCTACAGGCGCGCGCCAAGAACCGCATGGCCGACGCGATCGGCAAGCTGACGGTGGACAGCCCGGTCCCCTATATGCTCTCGGACTTGCTTAACATTTTGCAGAACGAGATGGGCAAGCTGGACAAGGCCACCTCGAGCGCCCCGTTCATGCGGCTGAAGAACAAGATCGAGGAACTGAAAAACGATCCGCGCTACAATTTCATGTTTTCCGGCATGCTGGTCGGCGACACGATGGTGCAATTCATCTCCAAGATTTTCCGCATACCGAGTGAGGGCAAGCCGATCTCGATCGTCGACGTATCGGGCGTCCCGTCCGACATCACCTCCACCGTGGTGGCCGTGCTCAGCCGGCTGGTGTTCGATTTCGCGATCTGGTCCCGCAACGAGCCGCAGCGCCCCATTCTGCTGGTCTGCGAGGAAGCCCACCGCTATATTCCGTCCGACGAAAAGGCGGAGTTCAGCGCGGTGCGCGACGTGCTCAGCCGCATCGCCAAGGAAGGCCGCAAATACGGTATATCGCTGGGCCTGATTACGCAGCGGCCGTCCGATCTCAGCGAAGGCGTGCTATCGCAGTGCGGCACGATCATCTCGATGCGCCTCAACAATGACCGCGATCAGGCGTTCGTGCGCGCCGCCATGCCCGAAGGCTCGCGCGGCTTCCTCGATGCAATCCCGGCGCTGCGCAACCGCGAATGTATCGTATGCGGGGAAGGCGTGGCCATTCCCATCCGCGTGTCGCTGGATACGCTGGAGGAGGACAAGCGCCCCGCATCCGACGATCCGCTGTTCTCCGAACTTTGGCAGCAGAGCGGCGGCGAGGACGAGATGATGCCGCGCATCGTCAAACGCTGGCGCAGCCAGGGCCGATAGCCCCCGCCTTCCCTTTCCCATCCTTGGCGTGGGAGAGCAGGCCAAAAAGGGCGCTGCCAAGCCTAGCCCAGCCGCGCCAGCGCCGCTTCCAGCCGCTCGGCCTCGGCCGCCTTGTCGTCATGATCGGCCTGCGCCTTGGCGACCGCTTCGGGCCTGGCTTTCTCCACGAACTGCGGATTGCCGAGCCGCTTGGCCAGCGAATCGCGTTCCTTGAGCGCCGCCTCGCGCGCTTTGCCGAGCCGCGCGCGCTCGGCATCAAGATCGATCACGCCTTCGAGCGGTAGCGCAAAAATGGTGCCCTCCACCAGCAACTGGATCGCCGCGCCCTCCGGCGCATCTTCAAACCGCACCGCGTCCAGCCGCGCCAGCCGATCCATCGTCGGGCCCTGCCGTTCGATCAGCGCGCGCACGTCGGCGCTGGCATCGGCGGCAAAGGCGGTCATGCGCGTGCCAGGCGGGATGCCGAGCTCGGACTTCGCGCCGCGCAGCTCGCGCACCAGCGAAATCAGCCACTCGACCTCGCGCTTGGCCTCAGTATCCACATCGGCTCCGGTCTCGCACCATTCGGCCGTGATCAGCGGATGCTCACCGCGCTTCCCCAGCGCATGCCACAGTTCCTCGGTCACGAACGGCATGAACGGATGCAGCATCACCAATATCTGGTCGAACGCCCACCCGGCGACCTGTTTCGTTTCCTCCTCATCGGCAGCGGCTGCGCCTGTCGAAGCCCGGCTCTCATCCGGGACGCGCCCTTCAACAGGCTCAAAGCTGGCGGTTTTGGAGGGCAGCAAGGGTTTGATCAGCTCCAGATACCAGTCGCAGAACCGGTCCCAGACGAAATGGTAGATCGCATCGGCCGCCGCGTCGAAACGCAGATCGGCCAGCGCGCGGTCCAGCTTGGCGACGGTCTGCGTGACCTCGCCAATGATCCAGCGGTTGACCGCCAGCCTGGCCTCGGGCGCGGCCACGCTGTCGCTGCCACCGATGCCGTTGAATTCGCAAAAGCGCGCGGCATTCCACAGCTTGGTCGCGAAGTTGCGATAACCCTCGACGCGCGCCTCATCCATCTTGATGTCGCGCCCCTGGCTTTCCATCGCCGCCATGAAAAAGCGCAGCGCGTCCGCGCCATATTGCTCGATAAGCCCCAACGGATCGACGGTATTGCCCTTGGACTTGGACATTTTTGAGCCATCGGCGGCGCGCACCAGCCCATGCAGATACAGTCGCTTCCACGGCGGCGTGCCCATGAACTCGATCCCCTGCATCAACATTCGCGCGTCCCAGAAGAACAGGATGTCGAAGCCGGAGATGAGGAGATCGTTGGGGTAATGTTTATTGACGCGGACTTGGTCCTGATAGGATTTCCGATCCGCTTCGGTTCCGCTAAAATAGGCAGGCATCAGCTCGAATTCATCAAGGGTCGCCAATACCTGTTTCTCATCATCCAAATCCGTTCGGGCTGAGCTTGTCGAAGCCCTGTCCTGTTTCTCAATCGCTGAAGAGGAGGGCAGCCCTTCGACAGGCTCAGGGCGAACGGGGTTTTGTTCTATTGGCCAACCCAGCGTAGCGAAGGGCCAGAGCGCGCTGGAGAACCAGGTGTCGAGGACATCAGGATCGCGCCAAACTGCATAAACCGGGTAATCTGACTCCGGCTCATCTTTATCCTCAACCTCACCCGACATCAAAGCGCGTGCCTGATTTTCCGTATCAACCCGTCGGAACTTCAAGCCTTCATCGATATCGTAATTGTTTATGCAATATTCGGAGACTTGTTGACTGAGATCCTTCTCATCCTCCGCAACAAATACCACAGTTGCATCAGAATCATTAAGGTCTTGCCCATACCAAGCCGGAATGCGATGCCCCCACCAAAGCTGCCGGCTCACACACCAGGGCTGGATATGCTCCATCCAGTTGAAATAGGTCTTCTCCCAGCTCTTGGGCACGATCTCGACTTCGCCCGAACGCACCGCCTCCATCGCCGGACCGGCCAGCTTCTTGGCATCGACATACCATTGATCGGTCAGCCAGGGTTCGATCACCACGCCGCCGCGGTCACCATAGGGCGTCTGGATCACGCGGTCCTCGATCTGCATCAGCAGGCCAAGCTCTTCGATCAGCGCCACCACGCGTTTGCGCGCATCGAACCGGTTCAGCCCCACCAGCGCGTCCGGTATCGCGCCGTCCGAAACCTGTACCACCCTGGCTTCGGCATCGAGCATGTTGAACATGTCGCCCGCCGCGATCCCGGCGCGGCGGCCCACGTCGAAATCGTTGAAATCATGGCCCGGCGTGATTTTAACCGCGCCCGAGCCAAGCTCCGGATCGGCATGTTCGTCCGCCACGATCGGGATACGCCGCCCGGTGATCGGCAGCATAACCTCCGCACTCGCCTTCACCAGCGAAGCGTAGCGCTCGTCACTCGGATGCACCGCCACCAGCATGTCGGCGAGCATCGTTTCGGGCCGGGTGGTGGCGACGACGATATGGTCCTTGCCGTCCGCCGTGCGCGCGCCGTCCGCCAGCGGATATTTGAAATGCCAGAACTTGCCCTGGGTCTCGCGCGTCTCGACCTCCAGATCGCTGATCGCGGTCTTCAGCGCAGGGTCCCAGTTCACCAGCCGCTTGTCGCGGTAGATCAGCCCGCGCCTGTGCATCTCGACGAACACATGCGTCACCGCTTTGGAAAAATGCGGGTCCATCGTGAACTGCTCGCGGGACCAGTCCATCGAGCAGCCCAGCCGCCGCAATTGCCGCGTGATCTGCCCGCCGCTGTCATCCTTCCACGCCCATACGCGCGCCAGAAAATCCTCGCGGCTGAGGTCGGTGCGCTTCTCTCCCTGCGCGGCCATATTGCGCTCGACCACCATCTGCGTGGCAATGCCGGCATGATCCATGCCCACCACCCACAACGCATCCTTGCCGCGCATCCGCTCATAACGGACCATGATGTCCTGCAATGTGTTGTCGAGCGCATGGCCGATGTGCAGCACGCCGGTGACGTTGGGCGGCGGATTGACGATGGTGTAGGGCGCGGCGTCCGGGCGCTCCGGGCGGAACAGTCCGTTCTGCTCCCAATGGGCATACCAGTGCGCCTCGAGCGCGGCAGGATCGAAGGTCTTGGGGAGGGTCTGGGGGAGGGTCTGGGGTGCGTCGGTCATGGGCCAAGCAATGCCAGCGGCGCGGGCGCATCGCAACGCCGATCTCCGCTTCTCTGCGCTTGGCGGCGGTTGCACAGCCGACCGCAGCCGCAGATGGCGGAGCGGGGCAAGGAAAACCGCGCTACTGATATCGCCCATGTTCCGCACGGCTGCAGGTCGGCAGCGAACGGACAAGATCCGCTTCCCCTCCCGCCGAGAGAGAATTTCCGGCGGGGCGTTACTGCGTCGCTGCCGCCGCTCCGCCGTCCCGGCCCAGCCACTTGTCCAGCCAGGCGAACACGGCGCGGTGCCACTGGATGCTGTTTTGCGGCTTGTTGATCCAGTGGCTTTCCTCCGGAAACACCAGCAGTTTGGACGGTATGCCCTGCCGCTGCGCCGCGGTGAAACCCATCAACGACTGGGTGTAGGGGATGCGGAAATCCTTTTCGCCATGGGTGAACAGCACCGGCGTCTTCCAGCTGGTGACATGGTTCACGGGGTTCCACTTTTCATACATGGCGCTCTGTTCATAATAGGGCCCACCGAAATCCCATTCGGGGAACCACAGCTCCTCGGTGGAATAATAGAAAGCCCGCACGTCGAACAGTCCGGCGTGATTGACGATACAACGGAACTGGCCGGGCCACTCGCCCATGAACCAGTTCATCATATAACCGCCGTAGCTGGCGCCCAGTGCGCAGGCATTGTCGGGCGTGACGGATGCGTCAAACTTGGCCGCGGCAGCCAGGCCCAGCTTCAGATCGGTCAGCGGCTTGCCGCCCCAGTCCTTGTTGATCGCATCGGTGAACGCCTGGCCATATCCGGTGCTGCCGTGGAAATCGACGGTGACGGTGGACAGTCCGTGGCTGGCAAATATCTTCGGGTTCCAGCGGAAGCTCCAGCTATCGCCGAAACTGCCCTGCGGCCCGCCGTGGACAAGATAGGCGGTGGGCGTGCCCTTGGCCGCGCCTTGCGGCTTGATTACCTGGCCCCAGACGGTGTCTCCGCCCGCGCCCTTGAAGCTGAACCGGTCCACCGCGACGGGGTCGATCTGCTTGAACAGTTCCGCGTTCACTGCCGTCAACTGCCGCTCGTTGCCGCCGGGCAGCATGCGGAAGAGATCGCTCGGTGCCTGGATCGAGTTTTTCGTGTAGAGCAGCGATCCATCGGCAAGCGGGATGGTGTCGCCAATGCTGCCGCGCTGCGTGAGGCGCGATACCGTGCCGTCCAGCGCGACCATAAAGGCGGGATGATCGAGCACATCCTGCGCCGTTACGATCATATGGCTGCTGTCCGGCGACCAGGCGATCGAGGCGACCGAACGATCCCAGCTCTGCGTCAGTGCCTGCACGGCGCCGCTCGCCAGATCGCGCAGCATCAGCACCAGCCGGTCGCTCTCGTAACCCGGCCGCGCCATGGCGGCATAGGCCAGATAGCGCCCGTCCGGCGAAGGTGTGGGCATGGTGTCGGTGGCCTGGTTGGCATCGGTCAAGTTGACCAACGCGCTGCCGTCGGCGGCCGCGGCGTAGATATCCGTATCGGTGGAACGCGGTTCCAGCTGGTTCGATTCGCGCAGCGTATAGAACAGCGTGTTGCCGTCCGCGCTCCAGTTCACCTCCTCGCCGCCGCCAAACGGATCGGTTGGCGCGTTGCCCCTGACCGCGGTGTCGAGCGCGGTGCCCGCGCCTGCCACCTTGCCGTTTTTCAGATCGAAGGCGAAGATGCGGTTGTAGGTGCCCGGCGTGGCCCAGCTGGTCCAGTGACGCACAAAATATTCGTCATAGGCACGGCCCGACTGCTTGGCTTCATCTGCAAGCGCTTCGGGCGCGGGGCAGCCGAAGCTGGCGCAATCCTTCGGGATCGCGCTCCACAGCGCGATGCGGCGGCTGTCGGGCGAAAGCTTGAAGCCCGCCACAGGGGCCATCACGTCGCTGGCCTGCACGGGCTTCATGCCGGGCTGCGCCATCCGCCAGACCTGATCGCTGCCCGACTTGTCGCTGATAAAATAG
>JBBSUT010000049.1:0-15527 GCA_038234155.1 Sphingomonadales bacterium
ATCTTCCTCATCGACGATGGGTGTAAAAGCGACCTCCTTCTCCGGCTTGCCGCCTGCGCTGCTGACGGTCATCTTGGCACCCTCGGCCTCGCTATTGGGCAGGATTTCGATGGTGACGCCGTAGCGATCCTCGATCTCGGCTAGCTCGATGCGCTTGGAATTGAGCACATAAATGGTCGCCTCCTGGCTGGCCCGCAGCGTGATTTCGCGCCCCTTGCCCTTGGCGGCTTCCTCTTCGATGTGACGCAGCGCGGTGAGGCCTGCGGATGACGCGGTGCGAACGAGTCCGGTGCCCTCGCAATGGGGGCATTCACGCGTCGATGCCTCGAGCACGCCCGTGCGCAGACGCTGGCGGCTCATCTCCATCAGGCCGAAGCTGGAGATGCGGCCGATCTGGATGCGGGCGCGGTCGTTCTTCAGCGACTCCTTCAGGCAGCGCTCGACTTTGCGGTTGTTGCCATGGCGTTCCATGTCGATGAAATCGATCACCACCAGGCCGGCCATGTCGCGCAGGCGCAACTGCCGGGCGATTTCGCGCGCGGCTTCCATATTGGTGGACAGGGCGGTCTGCTCGATCCCGTGCTCCTTGGTGGAGCGGCCCGAGTTGATGTCGATCGACACCAGCGCCTCGGTCGGGTTGATGACAATATAACCGCCGGATTTCAACTGCACGACGGGCTGATACATCGCCGACAGCTGGTCTTCCACGCCATAGCGCTGATAGAGCGGCACGGCGTCGGCATACTGCTTCACCTTACGCGCATGGCTCGGCATCAGGAGTTTCATGAAGGCCTTGGCGGACTGATAGCCCTCATCGCCCTCCACCATCACTTCGTCGATCTCACGATTGTAGATATCGCGGATGGCGCGCTTGATGAGTGCACTGTCGCTATGAATCAGGGCCGGCGCGGCGCTGCCCAACGTCCGTTCGCGAATTTCGTCCCAGAGGCGGGCAAGATAATCGAAATCGCGCTTGATCTCAGGCTTGGTGCGCGAAAGACCAGCGGTGCGTACGATGCAGCCCATGCTGCGCGGCAGATTGAGATCGGACACGATCGATTTCAGGCGTTTGCGGTCAGAGGCGCTGGAAATCTTCCGGCTGATGCCGCCGCCGTGCGAGGTGTTGGGCATGAGCACGCAATAGCGCCCGGCGAGCGACAGATAGGTGGTCAGGGCCGCGCCCTTGTTGCCGCGCTCCTCCTTCACGACCTGAACGAGCAGCACCTGACGGCGATGGATGACATCCTGTATCTTGTAGCGGCGGCGCAGTTCCTGGCGCTTGGCGCGCGCGGCGTCGCTGGCTTTGGTCGAGGAACGTCCACGGCCCTTGCCGCTGTGCCCACGGGCCTTGCGCCGAACGCGGTTACCATCTTCGTCTATTTGCTCTGCGCCATCTTCGCCGGCATCCGGGCCGTCGAGATCAGGCATTTCACCTTCGCCTGCGTCGAACGTATCAACCGACGTGTCCTTGTCGACTTCCACCAGCTCAGGCTCGTCGAGCACGTTGTCCGTATCGGCGTCGTCGTCGACCAGATCGTCGGCATCGTGCTCAGCTTCGCGCGCGGCAGCCTCTTCCTCGGCGGCTTCCGCCTCCTCGGCGAGCAGCCGGTCGCGGTCTTCCTTGGGAATTTGGTAATAATCCGGATGGATTTCCGAGAACGCCAGAAAGCCGTGGCGATTGCCACCATAATCGATGAACGCCGCCTGCAGCGACGGCTCAACTCTGGTAACCTTGGCTAGATAAATGTTGCCCTTGAGCTGTTCGTGCTCGGCGGATTCGAAATCAAATTCCTCGATCCGGTTCCCTTGGACGACGGCGACACGGGTTTCTTCCCGATGGCGCGCGTCGATCAGCATACGCGTCGACATAAAATGTTCTCCGGGCAAGGCGGGCGCGATCCACTACGGGCGCGGCCTTGCCAATTGGCTGGTGGCCGGCGAAGACAGGCAAAGTGCCTGCCGTCCGGCACATTGTTGTGAAAAATGCGTCTGCTGCCGGGACATTGCCAGCGCGCGTGGCGCAGGCGAAATCCGGACGCGACCATTCCATCGCTTGCCATGCGCCGCGCTTCCCGAAGGAGGCGGCGTATGTCCGAATTTGATGCCTCATGCAGCGTCAACCTGATTGGATGCGATCGAATGGCGATCGCCTGAGAACCGGAACATGGCGTATTTATCCTCACACCGGCTGTGGCGGGGCTAGCAGCGCCGTTGCCATTCCGCAACAGCTTTGGCGGATGCGCCGCCGCTGTCGCTGCTCGGGCCTGCCAGTCTGTTATGGTCGCAATGCGTTAACTTTCGATATTCACCACATCGATCAACCGTGTTCCCGAACGCCGACTTCGTACATCGCGCGGTACCAGTTGCGTAATGTAAAGGGTATTGGGGTAGACGAGGGTGACGGAGAAAAACTTCTGGCCAAATAAAATCTGGCCAAAAACCTTCTGGCCAAAAACCTTCAGGACGCAAATATTCTGGACGCGACGTGGCGGCCCACGGCATATAGCGACGATGGCCGCGCTGATCCTTTCGATCCTTATCGCCATGTTGCCGGCGCAGGCGGGCACCATTACCGATGTCAGAGCACAAGCCGACCGGCTGGTCGTGCAGTTCGATGACCAGGTCGAAGGGGCCTCGATCTTCGGTCTGGAAGGGCCGGATCGGCTGGCGCTGGACATCAGCGGTGCAGTGACGAGGCCAGGCGAAACCACGCGGCAGGGCGACGAGCAGGCAAATGCACTGGGGCGCACTCGCAGCGGGCAGTTCGATTCCCGGACCGCGCGCATCGTGGTGGATTTGGACCGTCCGGTGCGCGTCTCCGACATGCATTTTGCAGATGACGGCCTCAGCCTCACCATCGATCTGGCGCGCGCCAGTGCACAGGAATTCGCCCGCGAACTGGGCAGGGGGCGCCGATCCGTCCTTGCCCCGGCGATGAGCCGGGCCCCGGCGCGCGATCCGGGCTACAGCGTTTCGATGAAGCTGGCGCGCCCGCGGCCGAGCGGCGATTTGCCGACGATCTACGGCCGTAACGATCCGCGCCTGCCGCTGGTAGTTATCGACGCCGGTCACGGCGGGCACGATCCAGGCGCGATCAGCCCGTTCGGCGGCCAGCGGGAAAAAGACGTGACTCTGGCGATCGCCCAGGCCGTGCGCGACAAGCTGGTGGCCAGCGGCCAGGCCCGCGTTGCGCTGACCCGGGACAACGACAGTTTCATCGTCCTGCAAAACCGCTTCGTGATCGCGCGCAAGCTTGGCGCCGATCTGTTCATTTCCATCCACGCCGACAGCGCTGGCAACGAAGATGCGTCGGGCGCGACCGTCTACACGCTGTCCGAAGTTGCATCGGACAGGGAGGCGCAGCGGCTGGCGGCGCGAGAAAATAAGGCGGACATCATCAACGGCGTGAACTTGGGCGGGGCGGGCGACGATCTGTCCTCGATTCTGATCGATCTGACGCAGCGCGAGACCATGAACATCTCGTCCGACTTTGCGCAGCTGCTGGCGCGTGAGGCGCAGGGCAATATGAAGGTAAAGGCCAACCCGCACCGCTTTGCCAGCCTGATGGTGCTGAAAGCGCCCGACACGCCGTCGGTGTTGTTCGAAACCGGCTATCTGACCAATGAGGGCGATGTCACTTTTCTGTCTTCCAAACCCGGCCAGCGCGCTGTGGCAGAGGGTATTTCAGCCGCCGTTCAGGTGCATTTCGCAAAGAAAATGGCTGCGCGCTGAAGAAGCATTGGCGGCAAAGCTTGATGCTTGCGCCGTCAAAAAGCTTTGGCCTGTCCGGTCCTTTGCTCTGGTGCCCATGGGGAAAGCTGGTAGATCATCGCGCCAATGGAAGAGGCACAAACACCCAATCTCGCTTATCGCCAGCGCCGTGACGCGGGCGGTTTCGTGTCGCGCCTGTGGAAACATCGCTGGGTCCGCTGGCTGGCCGGTCTGGCGGTGGCCGGTCTGCTGGCGATCGCTGGCCTCTGGATATTCGTGTCGGCCAATCTGCCGGACGCCAGTGCGCTGACCGAATATGAGCCGCCGCTGCCAACTATCGTGCGCGACGTGAATGGCGAGCCCTTTCACAGCTATGCCCGCGAACGGCGCGTCCAGTTGCAATATGCCGATTTTCCGCCGCTGCTCGTGCGCGCCTATCTGGCCGCGGAGGATCGTACCTTCTTCGAACATGGTGGGCTGGACTATCCCGGCATTGCGTCCGCCATGGTCGATAATGTGACCTCGACTGGCCGATCGCGCGGTGCGTCGACGATTACCCAGCAGGTCGCCAAGAATATCCTGCTTACCAATGAATACAGCTATACCCGCAAGCTGAAGGAAGCGATGCTGGCTTTTCGCATGGAAGACGTGCTGACCAAGCAGCAAATTCTCGAACTGTATCTGAACGAAATCTACCTCGGCCGGAACGCTTATGGCGTGCAGGCTGCGGCGCAGGCCTATTTTGGCAAGGATGTCGATCAGTTGGCGCTTAACGAAATCGCCTATCTGGCCATCCTGCCCAAGGGCCCGGGCAATTATCGGCCCGAAGACAATGAGCAGCGCGCGATCGAGCGGCGCAACTGGGCACTGGGCGAGATGCTGTCCAACGGCTGGATTGGCGAGAGCCAGTTCCAGGCGGCGCGCGCCCAGCCGCTCGGCACGATCCAGCGGCAGGGCAGCCAGTTCGCGTCCGAGGGTGGTTATTTCGTCGAGGAAGTGCGCCGTCGCCTGATCGATCGGTTTGGCGAGAATGCAGATGCGGGCCCATATAGCGTCTATGCCGGCGGCCTGTGGGTGCGCAGCTCGTTCAATCCGCAATATCAGGCGTGGGCGACCGAAGCGCTGCGCGACGGACTGCTGCGGTATAGCGGCGGAAAGGGCTGGAAAAGCAACATCGGTTCGATCGATCTGGGCAAGGGCGATTGGGCCGCGCAGCTGGCGGGCACCGGCAAGAACACCGATTACAAGGATTGGCGCGTCGGCGTCTATCTGGGCAGCAACGAAATCGGATTTTCAGACGGCAGCCGCGCTCCATTGCAGGGTGTACCTGCGGCAATGAGCCCCGGCATGCTGACCGCAGCGGCGCCGTCCGGCAGCAACTGGGCCGTGCGCAGCGTCCCCGAAGTGGGCGGCGGGATGGTAGTGGAACAACCCAACAGCGGCCGGATTCTGGCCATGCAGGGCGGGTTCGATAACCGTCTGTCCAGCTTCAACCGCGCCACCCAGGCCATGCGCCAGCCGGGATCGACCATCAAACCGTTCGTCTATGCCGCGGCAATCGACCAGGGAATGACGCCCGCCACGATGATCGTGGACGGTACGTTCTGTGTGTATCAGGGTGCGGCGCTGGGCCAGAAGTGCTTCCGCAATTTTGGCAATTCCGGCGGCTCGGGCGCGCATACCATGCGCTGGGGGCTGGAGCAGTCGCGCAATCTGATGACAGTGCGCGCTGCCAACGACACCGGCATGACCAATGTGGTCAAGACAATCAAGACGATGGGGATCGGCGACTATAAGCCCTACCTCTCCTTTGCGCTGGGCGCCGGCGACACCACGGTGGAGAAGATGGTCAACGCCTTTTCGATGCTGGTGAACCATGGCCGCAAGCTCGATCCCACGGTGATCGACTATGCGCAGGATCGCGGCGGAAAGGTCATCTGGCCGGAGAACTGGAAAGCCTGCCGCAATTGCAACGCCGACGACTGGAACGGGCGGCCGATGCCGCGCTTCACGCCTGACGGCAAGCAGTTGATGGACCCGGTCACCGCCTATCAGGTGGTTCACATGCTGGAAGGCGTGGTCCAGCGCGGCACTGCCACCGTGTTGCGCGATCTCGATCGACCGCTGTTTGGCAAAACCGGCACCACTACTGGCCCAACAAATGTGTGGTTCATCGGCGGATCGCCCGATCTGGTGGCGGGCGTCTACATGGGCTTCGATCAGCCCCGCAGTCTGGGCGGTTATGCGCAGGGAGGGCGGCTCGCCGCGCCGATCTTCAAACAGTTCGCTCAAAAAGCGTTCGCGGACATTCCCGCTCGCCCGTTCACTGCGCCCGAGGGCGTGCGGCTGGTCCGGATAGACCGCCGCACCGGCCGCCGCGTCTACGGCGGTTGGCCGGACGAGAGCCCCACCAACGCGGTCATCTGGGAAGCCTTCAAGCCCGAGACCGAGCCCAAGCGCACCATCCGTACCGAAGAGATTACCGCGCGCACCGAGCGCCAGACGCGCAAAGCCAGCACACCGAAAGCGAAGAAGGCACCTGTCCAAAACGTCACGGGCACGCAACGCGACAACGACTTCTTGGCAGCCGAGGGCGGTATTTATTGAGCCTGAGACATGTGTTGAACCAGAGACATGGACTGGCAGTAGCGCTTGCGCCAACGATGGGTTGATTGGCGCATAGTCGTTGGTTCGCCGCCTGGCGTTCCGCGCGTTCTATTGCTCCAGGGGCAGTCCCAGAGCGTGGGCCATGATGGCGTAGATAGCGTTCTGTTCGATCGTGCCGGACACCAGATAGGCTTCGGGCCCATCCACCTTCAGCGCAACATCCTCGCCCGCGTGCGTTTCGGCGCCCAGTGGAACGAGCGATTGCTGCAGATAGTCCTTGGCGGTGGTGTCGGTCTCGGCAGGGTCGGCCCGGCCGGTGGCGGGCACGGCGCCAGGGCCGTTCATATAGCCCAATGTGGTATAGGCCTTGCCGTCCTTGGTGGCGGGTGCGCCATCCTCGTCGGAATTGACGAGCCCCAGAATGGGATTTCCGCGTGCCGGATAGCCGGCCATGGTGAACACATGGCTGTGGTCGGCGGTCACCAGCACCATCGTATCGGCGCGGTCTGTCATCTCCAGCGCGGTCTTCACCGCCTCATCCATCGCGGCGAAATCGGCCAATGCGCGATAGGCATTTCCGGCGTGGTGCGCGTGATCAATGCGCCCGCTTTCCACCAAGAGGACGAACCCCTGCCGGTCGCCGGACATGCGCGCGATGGCGGTGCGTGTCATAGCGGCGATCGAGGGTTCCTCCCCAGGGTCCTCCGCGCGGTCCGCATCATATTGCATATGGCTGGGCTCAAACAGGGCGAGCACTGGTTTGCCGTCAGCCGGCAGCGTGGCGAACTGCGCGCCGTTCCAGATGTAATGACCGCCGGTTTGCGCGGTCCATTCGGCCACCAGATCGCGGCCATCCTTGCGCGCGCCGGTCCGCTGAGGATATTCGGGATCGGCATCGTCGCTCCGCAGGAAGTTGGCGCGGCCGCCCCCCATCATCACATCGAACCCGCCGCCGTGCTTCCAGCCGACGAGCTGCGCGGCGATGTCGATGCAGCCAGCCGCCTTTGCCGCGTCCGGCAGCACCGCATCATTCTCCCAGTCGCGCGCGGCTGTGTGAGCATAAGTGGCAGCGGGCGTGGCATGGGTGATGCGCGCGGTGGAGATGATGCCGACGGCGCGGCCCGCGTCGGCCGCCTGCTCAAAGATGCTGGTCACCGGAGATGCCAAGGATGCGGCGCAGTCTCCGGTCGTCACATTCGGTGCCATGCCCAGCGTGCCGCTGCGCGACTTGGTGCCGCTGAAGATGGCGGTTGCGGTGGCCGCGCTGTCTGGCACCTGGAAGTCCGTGGAGTAGGTTTTCACCATCGCGGTGTAAGGCAGGCCGTCCTGCGCGGTGACCAGGCTTTCGCCGTCGCGGCCCTTGCGCTCGCCCTCGAAGATGCGCCCTGCGGTCAGCGTGGCGATGCCCATGCCGTCGCCAATGAAGATGATCAGGTTTTTGGCCGGGCCCTTGATTGGCTGGCGCGCAATCTGCTGCTGTACATAGGCGGCGGCCTCTGCGCGATATTGCGCGGCGGACTTGGCCCGCGCTGCGGCCGGCTCCACCGGCACCGCGCCGCTCAGCACACTGTCCGCCTGCGGACGCGAAGCTTGTGTCGGCAGCGGCGCGGCGGCATCGGCCAGCCCCTGCTGCGCATGCGCCGCGCTTCCGCTCAGGAGTAGGGCGCTCAGGAGCGGGGCGCTCAGGAGTACGCCGGTCAGTCGGAGGCGGGAGAGGGCAAGGGCATGGCGCATGGAATCGGACTCGTTTCTGGTGAGGAGGCGACCAAGCATTCCCATAGCCGAGTGACAGGTTCAAGACGATCGCCGCGGACGTAGCGAACTCGACGGACGAAATCGCCGATCCTCCCTGCGTATGCGCTGCGTGATGCGTTTGCTGTCTCAGTCGATCCGATAGTCGATCGGCGTCATCGTGCCGTTATTGCTGGACGGCGCCGAGCAGGCGGTGAGGCCAATAATTAAGTCCATCTCGGCGCGAAAGACAATGACGTCTCCCGCCGTGCTGAGCGGGGGTTGCACGCTGAACCGACCGGTGTCGCCGTTGACCGGGACATTCATGAAGATGTTGAACGCGCAGGGAATATGATCCGGCGCAATGCCAAACGGCTCCAGCGCGGCGGCCAGATTGCCAAAGCAGCCCCGGTGCGGATCGGCATCGTCGTAAAGAATGCGGAAGGTGTCCGTGGAACAGGGCGTCAGCAGGAAATCGTGCCGCCCGACGTCATCCCGTTCGATGTGCAGCATGACGTTGGAGCGGTTGGAATAAAGCTTGTGGCCTGCGGTCAGATAGATCGTATCTTGATAATCGAAGGTGCGCCCGTTGGAGAGCGCCTCATCCAGGTCCGGTGCCCCGAACGCCACCATGTCGCTCACTTGCTCGCCCACTGGATCGCACACCGTAAGCCGCTGGCCGCGCTGGAGTTTGAAGGCGGTGCCGCTACGCCGTTCGATTCGGATCATTTCGGTCATAGGGGTCCTTCGCTGGGTTCGGGCCGTTTGTAAGGCGCGGACCAGCTGCCTGGTACGCTACGTCCGCTGTATTGGCGCGCTTCGGATGTGGTGCCGTGGCGCGCCAGCATCGGGTTGTCCGATCCTTGGAGGCCATGATCACGCGCAAGGATCGCGCCGCGTAACTTTTCGTAGCGGCCTTGTGCGCGCAATGTCTCGAACTGGTCGTGCAGATTGAAGATCATTGTTGGGTACTGGAAGCGGCGCGCCTTGCGGCTGGCGCCGGGATGCAAGCCGACGACGAAGAAGGCCGATCCGCCGAAGCTCAGGCTGAAATGGGGATTTTCCGGATCGTTACTGACCCCGTTTTCCGGACGCTGGCCCAGCCACACGTCCTTGTCAGTCATCGACTGGATGCGCGCCCACATATGTCGCTCAAACGCCTTTTCGCTCAGGGTCCGGGGTGCGCAGAAGATGACGGCGAAGGAACGGAACAGTTTTGGCTCCGCCTGAGCGCTTTCGGCAAAGGCCATCAGTTTGCGGTGGATTTCTACATCGTTCCAGCTCGATGCGATCGACCGGGCACAGTGGATCTCCAGCTGCCGCTTGCCCAACGCCGATTTTGCGCCGACGCAGGGAAAGCGAGCCTGTGCGATGAAATGCTCAAGGCGATCTGGCGGAGTTGGATGCATGGGATGGTCTCATAGCGGGTGAAGGCTGACGGTCGATTGATCCATATGTATGTTAACATAGGTAGGACAGCGCGATTGTTCCGCCGCCAAACGCGCCGAGGTCGCGGTCGTTCCGCGATCGCGTGGCCATGCTTTACATCGCCGCGCGATCCACTAATTCCGCAAAGCATAGTCGCCATTCGGAGCCACACCCATGCGCGCAGAAGCGCAAAGCCATGTCGAGCGTATCGACGCCGCCCTCGCCCTTGTGCGCCGATCGCTCGATTGGGATCGTGCGTTGCGGCGGCTGGACGAACTGAACGCGCGCGTCGAGGATCCGACGTTGTGGAACGATCCCAAGCAGGCCGAGAACGTGATGCGCGAGCGGCGGCGGCTGGACGCCAACATCGGCGCGGCCAGGCAGATCGAGGCGGACAAGACCGACACTGTCGAGCTGATCGAGATGGCCGATGCAGAGGGCGATACCGCCATGGCGGACGAGGCGCTGGCATCGCTCGCCGCGCTCGCCGACCGGGCGGACCGTGACAAGGTGGAGGCGCTGCTGGGCGGTGAGGCGGATGGTAACGACAGCTACATCGAGATCCACGCCGGCGCGGGGGGCACCGAAAGCAACGACTGGGCCGAGATGCTGCTGCGCATGTACCAGCGCTGGGCCGAGGCGCGCGGCTACAAGGTGGAGATGGTCGAGTATCAGGCGGGCGACAGCGCGGGCATCAAGTCCGCCACGCTGCTGGTGAAGGGCGAGAACGCCTACGGCTATGCCAAGACCGAGAGCGGCGTACACCGGCTGGTCCGCATCAGCCCCTATGACAGCTCGGCGCGCCGCCATACCAGCTTCTCGTCGGTATGGGTGTTCCCGGTGATCGATGACGACATCGCCATCGCCATCAACGAGAGCGACCTCAAGATCGACACCTACCGCGCATCCGGCGCCGGCGGGCAGCACGTCAACACCACCGACAGCGCGGTGCGCATCACGCATGTGCCCAGCGGCATCATCGTGGCCTGCCAGAACGATCGTAGCCAGCACAAGAACCGCGCCGAGGCCATGGGCATGCTCAAGGCCCGGATGTACGAGGCCGAGCTGCGCGAGCGGGAGGAGCGCGCCATGGCCGAACACGCCAGCAAGTCCGACAACAGCTGGGGCAGCCAGATCCGCAGCTACGTCCTCCAGCCGTACCAGATGGTGAAGGACCTGCGCACCGGCGTCACCAGCACCGCGCCCGGCGATGTGCTGGACGGCGCGCTCGATCCGTTCATGGCCGCCGCCCTGGCGCAGCGCGTGACGGGTGAGGCTGTCGAGGTGGAGGACGTGGAGTAGTGGGAACGGCGGCCGTCCGTACCGCGCTCGCCTGCGTCCTCTTGCCCGCGCTCGCCGCCTGCCAGGATGCCGCGCCCGCGCAGCCGCGCAGCGGCGCCTTTCCAGAGCCCAACCGCCCCGTCGCCACCGTGGTTGCCACGCAGTTCAGCAACGAGCCCGCGCGCGAGGCCGCCAACGAGGCGCAGGTGGTGATGGACTGGGCCGGCACCGCGACCGGCATGACCGTGGCCGATATCGGCGCGGGCGAGGGCTACTACACCGTGCGGCTGGGCGACCGGGTGGGGGCCAGGGGCCGCGTGCTGGCGCAGGACATCGACAGCGCGGTGCTGACGCGGCTGGGTGAGCGCGTGGCGCGCGACCAGCTGGACAACGTCTCGATCAAGCTCGGCGCGATGGACGATCCGCGCCTGCCCGCCGCCAGCTTCGACCGCGTGTTCATGATCCACATGTACCATGAGATCGCCTCCCCCTACGCCTTCCTCTGGCACCTGCGTCCCGCGCTGAAGGCGGACGGCGAGGTCGTCATCGTCGACGCCGACCGCCCCACCGCGAACCACGGCACCCCGCCCAAGCTGCTGTTCTGCGAGCTGCAGGCGGTGGGATACCGCCTGACCGGATATGAGGAGCGCCCCGACATCGGCGCGTACATCGCCCGCTTTGCGCCCGAGGGAGACCGGCCCGAGCCGCAAGCCATCCAGCCCTGCGCCGCGCCGGAGCCTACGGAGAGCTGAAGCCGCCGCTGACGAAGCCCCCCGGCCGACGCCTCAAGCGCCCGCGCGAAAGGTGACACAGGTGACACCCCGTCCCGCGCAAATTCGGTCCAGCCGAGCCCCGCCATCGACGAACCGAGCCGCCAGCCCGCATGCCGAGCGCGGCCCGCCACCGCGCGAACCCCGCCCAGCTTCACACGCTTCACACTGTCCAGAGCGCCAAATCCCCGAGCGCGAAACAGCCAGGCCCGAAACTGCCGAGAACGAAACTGCCGAGAACGAAAGGGGCTCCCCCAACCGCCCAAGCCAAACCCCGCCGCGCAGCGCCCAGCCGAGCGCGCCAAGCCAATGCGCCAAAAAGCGCGAGCGAATCCAACAACATGGGTCATGGCGTACTATGCCATAAGGGCGGGGTTGTAGGACAGATTTAAAATTCTGCGTTCAGAATGCATCTGCTATCGCTTCGAACTATGGTCGACAACCGATCTCCCCAAAGTCGGAGCAGCTTAATGGCGCGCATCCGATCGAAACACACTAAACCCGAATTGGCGGTCCGCTCACTGCTACATGGTATGGGCTATCGCTTTCGACTGCATCGGAAGGATTTACCGGGTCGTCCGGATATTGTGTTTCTCGGTCGTAAGAAGGCTATTTTCGTTCACGGATGCTATTGGCATGGCCACGGGTGCAAGATCGGTAAGCCGCCAAGATCGAATCTGGAGTTTTGGGTCCCCAAGATTGAGCGCAACAGGGAAAGAGACAGACAGAAAAGGTCCGAACTGGAGCAATCTGGCTGGCGGGTCGAAGAGGTGTGGCAATGCGAATTGAAGGATTCGCAACAACTTAGGATCAGGCTTGGCAGTTTTCTAGGTCCGACAAAAGCGATCGACATTCACTAAACGTTCTGCTAGGGTTAAGCCGATTTGGTTTGAGAGGATGCATATGAGACCCGTCGGAATCGATTTATTCGCAGGTGCTGGCGGAATGAGCCTTGGCTTCGAACAGGCCGGTTTCGATGTAAAGGCTGCAGTTGAAATCGACCCGGTCCATTGTGCGACACACAAGTTCAATTTCCCAGACTGCGCTGTGCTTCCGCGTTCGGTTGAGGGGTTGAAAGGCAGCGAAATTCGGGTTGCAGCCGGTCTAGGAAATCGCACGGTCGATGTCGTTTTCGGTGGGGCGCCGTGCCAGGGCTTTTCCATGATAGGGCAGCGAGTTCTAGAGGATCCACGCAATCGCCTTGTGCGCGACTTCCTAAGGATCGTTGCAGAGCTCGATGCAATCTATTTTGTATTCGAAAATGTAAAAGGCCTCACCGTTGGGAAACACAAAAAATTTCTCGACGAGTTTATCGAGTATGCCGATGACCTCGGTTATAATGTGCGCCAGCCGTGGCAGGTGCTCGATGCTGCTAATTTTGGTGTACCACAACACCGTGAGCGTCTAATTTTGTACGGTGCCAAAAAGAGTGGCAACCTACCCGAGTACCCTGATTTTTGGACAAATCCCGCAGACGGGAAGCGTAAAAAAGTAGAGGGTCTGCCGATTGGCCCAAACGTACATGACGCTCTGTCCGATTTACCGGATGCAGAGAGTTTTGAACAACTTCGCATTACTGATGAAGTAGCAATCCTTGAATGGAATAAGGGTTCTTCTTATGCGAACGAACTGCGCTGTCGGACCAACACGGCGTGGTACTCATCACAAACTCGTCTCTGGAACAGCAATCTTTTGACGTCTAGCGCACGAACAGAGCACACTGAGATATCGCGACGACGCTTCGCGCAAACACCTAGTGGTCAGACAGAGCCTATTTCTCGATTTTACAAGCTCCACCCCCAAGGCTTAAGTAATACTTTGAGGGCGGGAACCGACGGCGCGCGCGGCGCTTTTACAAGCCCGCGACCTATTCACCCCCTATACAATCGCTGCATAACCGTGCGCGAAATGGCTCGTTTGCATGGATATCCTGACTGGTTCCGTTTTAACGAAACTAAATGGCATGGTGCGCGTCAGATAGGAAATTCAGTGCCGCCGCCTCTTGCGAGAGCAGTCGCGACGCAAGTTGTACGAGCAGGCGATCTAAAAACTATCGAGCCCAGATCTCCTTTGGAGTTAGGCGATACGCGCCTTCTACGGATGACCGTAAGTGAGGCGGCGCGAGAGTTCGGAGTTGATGTACCCGCCTCAAAGCGAACGCAAAAAAGCGGAGCTAAAAAGAGAAAACAAAGCGAAATTGCAGACAGTGAATTTTTTGCTAGACTCAGAGCTTCGGTTTAACGCCACGCCGTAAACGAGGCGCTTTATAGCCAATGCCCGGAATTGGCGGCGAGAATTGGTAGATAGCCTTCGAAGCCACACTTAATTCTTTTTGGTTGATTTCTGCCTGAGCTGCGTCAGAATGAGACCATTCGTCGAATTCAATAACGTATACACTCGCGCTACCCTTTAGAGCCTTTATTGCGACCGGAATTGCTTTGGCAATGCTAAGGTCTAAATGACCGATACTTTTGAATGCAGCAGACACCTGCCGGACGATTTGATCGCCCAGTATGGGGTCTTTTTGTTGCTTTGCTTCACAGGTAATCAACACATTATGATGCGATCCATCTTCGTGTTCCTCGACCGCTAGGAATAGCGCATCTATTTCTGATCGGCCCAGTTTTATATTATTTTGGAGGTGTGAGATTTCGACGAGGTTCTGTTGACTCATCCGCGAAAAATGGTTTTCCAATATCCGCATCCACACTGATACTTGTATCAGCCACGCCTCGTCCTCCCGTCCCAAGGTTTTCGTCGCAAGCGGAAGACTTAAGGACTCAACTATAAACTTTTCTTCATCGCCGGTCGGCTCTAGCGGGTTTGGGAATGCCTCGGTTTGATCTTCGTCAAACGAAATAAACTCAAAAATCCTACCTTCGCCCGTTAGCTGGCGACCTGTGATACGGGCTTCAGTAAGTTTGATCGGCCAGTTCTTCGAAGCATTCATACCTCGAAGCAAATCTTTCATAAAATTTGCGGGGTTATTCTCGCTTAGCCCTAAGCTATGAATTTTGTTGCATTCGACAAGGGCGTGAGACACGTCATCGAATGTAGCTACGCTACGGCCGTCGGCGGTCAATTTGTCGTAAAGGTATAGAACGACTTTTGTTTTTTTAGAAGTCATCACTCCTCCCCCATCCTGAGCGCGGCGATAAACGCTTCCTGCGGGATGCTGACGTTTCCGTACTCCCGCATCTTGGCCTTGCCCTTTTTCTGCTTTTCCAGCAGCTTTTTCTTGCGGCTGATGTCGCCGCCCCGGCCTTCAGCCCTCACGCTGCTTTAAGCGAGGCGATCGGCAGGTCGGTGGCTTCCAGGCTGCCGAGATCGAGCTTGCCGGACGCGCCGTCGATGTCCAGGCCGACGACATTGCCCGCGATGTCGAAGTCCACGTTCAGCCCGGCGGCGATCTCGCGGGTTTCGGCGGCTGCTGCGCTGGACAGCTCGATATAGAGGCTGTCGGTCTCCCGGTAATAATTGAGCTTCATGGCGCGTCCTCGTTAAAATCGCGGTCGAGGAAGGCGTTGTGGATCGTCTCGCCGTCCTCCAGCGTAACCACGCGCAGGATGCGCGCTTCGGTGTCTTCTGGCAAGATGACGGTGCCCCAGTGTCGGACGCGGCCATCCTCCTGCACGGTGGTTCGCAGCGGATCGGCGATGACGGCACGGCACATCGCTATCGTCAGATAGGGGCGCTTGCGGCGCACCTGTTCGTCGAAATAGCGCGTGGTGCCCATGGCGAAGTGGTTACTCCTCACCCATCCGCAGCGCCGCTATAAACGCTTCCTGCGGGATGCTGACATTGCCATATTCGCGCATCTTGGCCTTGCCCTTTTTCTGCTTTTCGAGCAGCTTCTTTTTGCGGCTGATGTCGCCGCCATAGCATTTCGCCGTCACGTCCTTGCGCATGGCGCTGATCGTCTCGCGGGCGATCACCTTGGCGCCGATCGCGGCCTGGATCGGGATTTTGAACAGATGGCGCGGGATGAGGTCTTTCAGC
>JBBSUT010000050.1:0-15435 GCA_038234155.1 Sphingomonadales bacterium
GCTTCCTTCATATCCTCGGCCAGCTTCTGCAGCAGTTCCATGCCCAGCTGCTGATGCGCCATCTCGCGTCCACGGAAGCGGATGGTGACCTTTACCTTGTCGCCGTTGTCGATGAATTTGACGACGTTCTTCAGCTTCACCTGATAATCATGGTCGTCGATGTTCGGACGCATCTTGATCTCTTTGATGTCCTGCGTCTTTTGCGTCTTGCGCTGCGCATTGGCCTTTTTCTGGGCCTCATATTTGAACTTGCCGACATCGAGGAACTTGGCGACCGGCGGATCGGCGTTCGGCGACACCTCGACCAGATCAAGGCCCACGGCCGCTGCCTGCTCGATCGCGTCGCGCGTGCTCAGCACACCGAGATTCTCACCGTCGCCATCGATGACGCGGACGGTGTCCGACTGGATAAACTGATTGAAGCGCGGTCCGCTCTTGGGGGGAGGCGTCATCGCGCGCCTGGTCGTGGGGGAAGCTATAGCAAGGTCTCCTGATGGTTGTTTCGCAGTTTTAACATAGTGGGAATGAAGGCGATGTGAAAGGCTTTGCTGACGTCATGTCGGTTACGGCGTTTCCGGATCATCGATCGCGCAAAGGCGGCGGCGGCGCAGCTTCAGCCCATGTCCGGTGCCATCGCCTCCGCTGTTAGCCGGGCGATCGCCGCGTCCACGCTCAACAGCTTTTGATGCTCGTCGCTGCCGAGCACGCGCAGCGCCACCGTACCCTCGTCCGCTTCGCGCTTGCCGACGACCAGCAGATTGGCGACCTTGGCGAGGCTATGCTCGCGCACCTTGTAATTTATCTTTTCGTTGCGGACATCGGTGTCGACGCGCAGCCCGGCGGCACGCAGTTTCTCGGTGACTTCCTGCGCATAGTCATCCGCATCGGACACGATGGTGGCGACCACGGCCTGCACCGGGGCGAGCCAAAGCGGCAATTTGCCGGCGAAATGCTCGATCAGGATGCCGATGAAGCGCTCATAGGAGCCGAAGATCGCGCGGTGGAGCATGACGGGGCGATGCCGGGCACCATCCTCGCCGATATAGCTGGCGTCGAGCCGCTCGGGCAGCACCCGGTCGGACTGGATGGTGCCGACCTGCCAGGTCCGCCCGATCGCGTCTGTCAGATGCCATTCCAGCTTCGGCGCATAGAAAGCGCCCTCGCCGGGCAGCTCTTCCCAGCCGAATTCCTCCGTCGCCATGCCCGATTCGATCACGGCGTTGCGCAGCTCGTTCTCGGCCTTGTCCCAATCGGCATCCGATCCGAAGCGCTGTTCAGGGCGCAGCGCCAGCTTGATCGAATAGGTGAAGCCGAAATCCTTGTAGACCCGGTCGGCCAGCTGACAGAATTTGCGCACCTCCGCCACGATCTGTTCCTCGGTGCAGAAGATGTGCGCATCGTCCTGCGTGAACTGGCGTACGCGCATCAGGCCGTGCAGCGCGCCATGCGGCTCGTTGCGGTGGCAGCAGCCCATCTCGCCCAAACGCAGCGGCAGGTCGCGATAGGATTTGATGCCCTGCTTGAACACCAGCACATGGGCCGGGCAGTTCATGGGTTTCAGCGCCATCCACTGGGCATCGTCGGATATCAGCGCGCCCTCGTCGGTGCTGTTGGGCACCTCGTCCGGGATCACGAACATATTCTCGCGATATTTGCCCCAATGGCCGGACTGCTCCCACTGGCGCGCATCCATCAGCTGCGGGGTCTTGATCTCGCGGTAGCCGCCGCCGTCCATGGCGCGGCGCATATAGGCCTCCAGCTCGCGCCAGATCATATAGCCCTTGGGATGCCAGAAGACGCTGCCATGCGCCTCTTCCTGCAGGTGGAACAGGTCCATCTCGCGCCCTAGTTTGCGGTGGTCGCGCTTGCCCGCTTCCTCCAGCCGGATCAGATGCTGCTTCAGCTGCTTGCGGTCGAGCCAGCCGGTGCCGTAGATCCGGCTGAGCATCGCGTTCTTCTGGTCGCCGCGCCAATAGGCGCCCGAGACGCGGGTCAGCTTGAACGCCTGCGGATCGAGCTTGCCGGTGCTGGCGAGATGCGGGCCGCGGCACAGGTCCAGCCATTCGCCCGCGCGGTAGACGGTGAGTGCATCGCCTTCGGGCAGTTCGGCGGCCCATTCGGCCTTGAAGCTCTCGCCCTTTTCGGTGAACCAGTCGATCAGCTGCGCGCGGCTCCACACCTCGCGTTCCAGCGGCGCGTCGGCGGCGATGATGCGGCGCATCTCCTCCTCGATCGCGGGCAGGTCCTCCTCGGTGAACGGGCCGTGATCGGCGGGCGGCGCGAAGTCGTAATAGAAGCCATCGTCGGTGGCCGGACCGAAAGTGATCTGCGTGCCCGGGAACAGGTTCTGCACCGCCTCGGCCAGCACATGCGCATAGTCGTGCCGCGCCAGTTCGAGCGCATCGTCGATGTCTCGGCTGGTGACCAGCGCCAGCTCGGCGTCCTCCTCGAGCGGGCGGCCGATATCGCGCATCTCGCCGTTCACACGCGCCGCGATCGCCGCCTTGGCCAGCCCTGGCCCGATCGCCGCCGCCACATCCGCCGGAGTCGTCCCGCGGGCAACTTCGCGCGCAGTACCGTCGGGCAGGGTGATCTTGATCATTTCAGACATGGAATAAACAGCTCGGATCCAGTTGCATGAGCCGCCTAGATAGAGCCGCGCGCCGCAATAGGGAAGCGCGCTGCCGGAGCGGGGGCAGGCCGCGGCAGCCGGCATCGGGCGCGACTGGAGCTTCCTTGTCATTTAGGAAAGCGTGCTTGACATGAGCGCAACGGTGCTTGTAAAGGAAGCCATACTTTCTGGATAAGGAGTTTTACTGATGGCCTCGCTGAAAGCTGCCCTGCTGTGGGCTCTCGCCATGCTGACCATAGCCCTGTCTTCCCGGCTCGGCTGGATTGCGCAGGATATGGCGACCACGCTGCTGATCGTGCTGCCCGCGCTGGCGATCGTTTCGCTCAACGGCGGTGCGCGCTGCCGCCTGCGGAGCGCCTGAGCCATGGGCATATTGGGCAGCGTGAAGGGGCCGCAGCGGCGCTACACGATCAGGCTTTTTTCGCTGATGGCCATGTATCTCGCTTCGCTGATCATCGCCGAGCGCTATTTGGATCGCGCCGAGCCTGTCACCGGTATGCTGGCCTATATTCTGGCGCTTATGCCCGCGCTTCCGGTGATCGCTATCTTCTGGGCATTCGGGCGTCTGCTGGTCGAGACCACGGACGAATATCAGCGGCTGTTGCTGATCCGCCAGACGCTGGTCGCCACGGCGCTCTCGATGGCGACCGCGACCGGCTGGGGATTTCTGGAAAATTACGACCTCGTCCCGCACATTCCGGCCTTTTACTGGGCCGTCCTGTGGTTTTTCGGTCTGGGCGTCGGGGCGCTGATCAACCGCCTGACCCTTGGCGACAGCGGAAGCTGCGCGTGAAAAACCGGCTCAAGGTGCTGCGCGCCGAGCGCGACTGGACGCAGAGCGATCTGGCCGAACGGCTCGAAATCTCGCGCCAGAGCGTGAACGCCATCGAGACCGGCCGCTACGATCCCTCGCTCCCGCTCGCCTTCAGGATCGCCGACCTGTTCGACCTCGCGATCGAAGCGATTTTTTCCCAAGGAGAATGACATGAAAACCCTCGCAACCCTCACCGCGGCGGCCGCCCTGCTGGCATTTGCATCTCCCGCCTTCGCAGCGGATGCCGCTGCCGATTGCCCGGTCTATCAGGTCGAGGGCACGGGCCCGGACGTGCTGCTGGTGCCTGGCCTCGCCTCCTCCCCGGCCGCCTATGACGGGCTCGTCGCGGCGCTGAAGGACCGTTATCGCTTCCACCGCGTGGCCGTGGCCGGTTTCGCAGGCAAGCCGGCGGTGGCGGGCGACCCGATCGACGCCGCCGAAGCGGACATCGTGCGCTATGTCGGCTGCGCGCATCTGGACGCACCCGCGCTCGTCGGCCATTCGCTGGGCGGCTTCATCGGGCAGGAGATTGCGCGCGACCATCGGGGTCTGTTGTCGCGCCTCGTGATCGTCGACGCGCTGCCTTTTTATTCGCTGATCTTCAATCCGGGCGCAACGCCGCAAAACGTCGCCCCGCAGGCCGCAGCGATGGCTGCCGGCCTGCGCGCCATGGATGACGCCGCGTTTGCCGCCAGTCAGGCGCGCACCGCGATTATGCTGTCCGCCGCGCCCGAGGGTCAGAAACGCATCATCGGCTGGTCGATCGCGAGCGACCGGGGGGCCATGGCCGATGCCGTGCACAAGCTGATGACCACCGATCTGCGCGGCGATTTGCCCAAGCTCGCACTGCCGGTGACCGTGCTCTACGCCACCAACGCATTCGTACCGCCCGAACGCGCAAAGGCGCTGTTCGAGGGGGCCTATGCCGGTCTGCCGGACGTGCGTTTCATACCCGTGGCAGACAGCCGCCATTTCATCATGTTCGATCAGCCCGAAGCCTTTGCCCGGGCCGTAGATGCGTCATTAGGCGACGGACAAGGCGACGGGCAAGGCGGCCGGCTCAGCGATGAAAGGTGACGAGATCGCCTAGCGGGGCACGGTCGGTCACAGCGGCGGTCGACGGGTGGTCGTCGTCGGGATAACCGAAACTGAGCCCGAAGATGCAGGTCAGTCCCTCGTCCACGCCCAGGTCCTGCTTTACGACGCTCGAAAAATGCCCGAGCGCGCCTTGCGCGCAGCTGCCCATCCCGTGCGCGGTCAGCGCCAGCATCAGCGTCTGCGCGTACATGCCCAGATCCGCCGCGCCGTGCAGGCCGAAGGCCGGGGGCATGAAGAACCAGGCGGCGTGCGGCGCATCGAAAAATTCGTAATTGCGCAGAAACGAAGCCTCGCGCGCCGCCTTGTCATGGCGGCCCACGCCCGTCGCCTCGAACAGCGCCACGGCCGCGCCGATGCGGCGATCCTTGTAGATGCCGACATAGGGGTTTTCGGCATGGCCCGCGCCCTCGTCCGCCTGGCCCGCCTTCACCGCGGCGATCAGCCTGGCGCGCATGGCGATGAGCGCATCGCCCGAGACGACATGGGTGATCCACGGCTGCGCGTTGCAATTGCTCGGCGCGGTGCCGGCGACATGGAAGATATGATCGAGCAGATCGGGTGCGATCGGATCGGGCTTGAAGGCGCGCACCGAGCGGCGGGCGCGGGCGATACGGTCGATAGCTTGGGCAAGATCGGTCATGGCGGCGCTATGCTGGGCAGCGGCGCGCGGTGCAAGGCCTGGTCTCGTCAGGCGGGACGCAGAAGGGCGGTGCCGGGCGCCCAGGCGTCGCGCTGCTTCACGAACGGCAGCGCCAGCGAATCGCGCAGCCCCAGTTCTCGCGGATCGCGGTATCCCGGCACGCCGATCGTGATCGCATCCTGCGGCACGTCTAGCCGGAAGGTGCCGTGCAGATGATCCCACAGGGCAAAGCCGCTGGACCAGTTGCTGTCGGTCTCGCCGCGCACCGTACTGTGGTGGATGCCGTGCATGCGCGGCGTGGTGATCAGCCGCGCCAGCGCCCGTTCCAAGCTTTCGGGCAGACGCACATTGCTGTGGTGGAACAGGATCGAGAAGAAGAACCAGCCCTGCCAGATGTTCAGCGCCCTTAAAGACACGCCGAGCAGCGCCACCTGTCCGGCGCGGTAGGGCGCGCTCAGCGCCATATCGATGAAGTGAAACCGGATCGCGGTCGTGCTGTCGAGAGCGAGATCGTCGTGATGGACCAGATGGAAGCGCCACAGAAACGCCAGTTTATGGGTGGCGACGTGCCAGAGATAGACCGTGTAATCCATCAGCAGCACCGCGGCGATATCGCGCGCCCAGACGGGGGCGGGGAGATATTGCGCCAGCCCGCGGCGGCGATGTTCAGCGCGTCTGGCCAGCGGGCGGGTCATCGGGCTTTCGATCAGGCTGACAGCGGCCATGCTCAGCGCGCCCAGCGCGATATTGGTGATGGCGCGGCGGGGCAGCAGACGGCGGTCCAGGGGACGGTGGTTAAGGGGGCGGCGGGGCCGGCGCAGCGGCGCGGCCCGCTCGCCGATCAATATGGCCAGCGCGGCGGCGCCGATCAGCACCGCGCCAAACATCGTGATCGTGCTGCGCTCGCCGATTGGCCCTTCTGCCTGCCGGTTTGTCTGTCCCTGCCGATCTGCCTGTCCCTGCCTATCTGCCTGTCCATCGTCCATGACCGGTGGACGCGTGGGCCGCAGCTCGGTTCCGGCGGCGCGGTTCCGGCGGCGCGATTTGGCCAGTCCGGTTTGGCGGGGCGACGAAAGGCCCACCTGCGTGCTTTCCTACACCATGTCCGCTGCCCTATGGTGCTGCCATGCCCGCCGCTCCGTCCGCCTTGTTCCTGCCGCTTGGCCCCCTTGTGCGGATCGGTTCTGCCCCGGGCGATATTCCCGCTCTGGACAGTGTGAAGTGTGTGAAGCTGATGGGATGGAACGCATGAACGGGATGGCCGCGCCCGTCCGCTTCTCCCGGCGGCCCGGCGGCGAACGTCTGGCCTATCGCAAAACCGAAGGACGCGGGCCGACGCTGGTGTTCCTGCCCGGCTATCGCAGCGACATGGCCGGCGGCAAGGCGGCGATGCTGTTCGATCGCGCGGCCGAACGGGGCCGTGCGGCGCTGCTGCTCGATTACGCCGGATGCGGGCAGAGCGGCGGCGCGTTCACCGCGCAGACGCTCGAAAGCTGGCGCGACGACGCGCTGTTCCTGATCGGCGAGCAGACTTGCGGCCCGCTGCTGATCGTCGGCTCCAGCATGGGGGGGTGGTTGATGCTGCTGACCGCGCTGGCGCTGATCGAGCGCGGCGGGCACGGCCGCATCGCCGGTCTGGTCGGCATCGCGGCCGCACCCGACTTCACGCAATGGGGTTTCGGCGAGACGCAGCGCGCGCTGCTCGCACGCGGCGAGACGCTGTACGAGGCCAGCGATTACAGCCCGGAACCGACGCCCACCACTGCCGCCTTCTGGGCGTCAGGCCAGGCCAACCTCCTGCTGGGCGGCGCGATGGATGGCCAGATGGATGGCCAGATGGATGTCGCGTCGATCGCGATCGATGCGCCAGTGCGGCTGCTGCAGGGACAGGCGGATACGGACGTGCCGTTCGCGGCGGCGCTGCGGCTGGCCGATGCGCTGCGTTCAGCCGATGTGCAGACGCTGCTGATCAAGGACGGGGACCACCGGTTGTCGCGCCCGCAGGACCTCGCCCTGATCGCCGCCACGGTGGACCGCCTGTTCGAAAGCGCCTGAAGGACCACAGCCCATGATCGCCATCCTGCTTCCGCTCCTGCTCCAGACCGCCGCCGCGCCCGCCGCTGCGCCGCAGGTCGATCCCAGGCTGGGCGAGTGCGTGGAGCTGGCCGGGTCTGATCCGGTCACCGGCGTGGTCCGCGCCAACGAGTGGATCGCGGCGAACGGCGGATCGCCTGCCTGGCAGTGTCTGGGCCTGGCCGAGGCGGGCAGCGGACGGTTCGACCGGGCGGAGGCCGCGTTCACGCGCTCGGCTGGATTGGCCGAGGCGGCGAGCGACCCCAATCTGGGCAACATCTGGATGCAGGCCGGCAACGCCGCGCTTGCCGCCGGGCAGGGTGCCACCGCGCTCGTCCACCTCGATCGCGCGCTGGCGACCGGCACGTTGACGGGCACGGCGCTGGGCGAGGTACAGCTGGACCGGGCCCGCGCGCTGGTCGCCGCCAGCCGGCCGGACGATGCGGCCGCCGCGCTCAAGGAAGCGGTGCGGCTGGCGCCGCAGGACCCGCTCGGCTGGCTGCTCTCGGCCACGCTGGCACGGCGCATGGACCGGCTCGATCAGGCGGCATCGGACATCGCCATCGCCGCCGCGCTGTCGCCCGGTGAGCCCGCCATCCTGCTCGAGCGCGGCAACATCGCCGTGCTGTCCGGCGATCCGGGCACAGCGCGCGCGCAATGGCGGCAGGTGGCGCAGGCCGCGCCCGGCAGTCCGCAGGCCGATGCCGCTGCGCAGCAGCTCGCCGCGCTCAACGCGTCCGCTCCCGAAAGCAGTGACGGCGCCGCGCAAGCCGGCGTGACGCCGCCCCCCACATCGTGATAGGACATCGGACCATGAACTACCTGCACACCATGATCCGCGTCGCCGACATCGCCGCCACGCTCCGCTTCTTCGATCTGCTGGGCCTGAAGGAGGTCCGCCGCGCCGACAGCGCGCAGGGCCGCTTCACGCTGGTGTTCCTGGCCGCGCCTGGCGACGAAACCGCGCAGGTAGAGCTCACCTACAACTGGCCGCCCGAGGACGGCAGCGCTGCAGAAAGCTACGACGGAGGCCGCAACTTCGGCCATCTCGCCTATGCCGTGGACGATATCTACGAGAGCTGCAGCAGACTGGCCGATGGCGGCGTGACCATCAACCGTCCTCCGCGCGACGGGCACATGGCCTTCGTGCGCTCACCCGATGGCATCTCGATCGAGCTGCTGCAGAAGGGCGCGTGCAAGGACCCGGCCGAACCCTGGGCTTCGATGGAAAATGTGGGCCAATGGTGATGGAGCCAATGGTGATGGAAATTGTGCGCATCCCGGTACTTAGCGACAACTACGTCTGGCTGGTACACGAGCCCGAGAGCGGCGAGACGCTGGTGGTCGACCCCGCCGTGGCCGAGCCGGTGCTCGAAGCAGCCGAAGCGCGCGGCTGGGCCATCACGCAGATCTGGAACACCCATTGGCACCCCGATCACACCGGCGGCAATGCCGCGATCAAGGCAGCCACCGGCTGCACCATCACCGGCCCCAGAGCCGAAGCCGCGCGCATCCCCACGCTCGACCGGCTGGTGAGCGAAGGGGACACCGTGTCGATCGGCGCGATCGCCGCACAGGTGCTGGACGTGCCCGCGCACACCGCGGGGCACATCGCCTATCACCTGTCGTCGCAGGCCTGCGCCTTTGTCGGCGATACGCTGTTCGCCATGGGCTGCGGCCGGTTGTTCGAGGGCGATGCGGCGCAGATGTACGCCGCGATGCGCAAGTTCGAAACCATGCCGGACGACACCGCAATCTACTGCGCGCATGAGTATACCGAGGCCAATGGCGATTTTGCGGTGACCGTGGAGCCGGACAATGCCGCGCTCGCCGCCCGGATGGACGCGGTCCGCGCGATGCGCGCACGCGGCGAGGCGACCGTGCCGACCGATATTGCCGCCGAAAAGGCGACCAATCCGTTCCTGCGCGCGCGCTCGGTCGAGGAACTGGCGGCGCGGCGCAAAGCCAAGGACGCAGCGTGACATTGGTTGCGACACGCAACTTTTATGCGCCGTCCGACGTTACAGCGTAATAAGCTGAATTTTAGAAAGACCGCACCATGGTCCCTGTTGCTCCGATCCTCGCCGCCGCTCTGGCTACACTCTTTCTGTCCGCCTGCGCTTACGGTCCGCGTGATGCGCAGCGCGACGCGCTGACGCCGGAGCAGAGCCTGAAGCTGGCCAAGCTGATCGACGGCAAGGTGGCGCAGAAGCCGATCAACTGTCTGCCGCCGGGATATGGCAGCGCTGCCAACATCCGTATCAGCGACAATGTGCTCGCCTACAGGCTGGGCAATGGCACGGTCTACGTCAACAACCTGCGATCGAGCTGCCCGGGTTTGGCGAACGATTTCGACATCATCGTGGCCGAGCGTTTCCAGAGCCAAGCGTGCAACGGAGACATCATCCGTCTGGTCGGTCGCAGCAGCGGTATCTATGGTGGCTCCTGCTCGCTGGGCGACTTCACGCCCTACAAGACGCCCGGCCGCGGCTGACGACTGGGCGAGGCCGAAGATACGCCGCGCCTAGCCGCGGTACATGCCGTCCAGCCGCTCGGCATAGCGCGCGCGGATGATGTGGCGCCGGATCTTCATCGATGGCGTCATCTCGCCGTTCTCGATGCCGAACGGTTCGTCGGCAAACACGAAGCGGCGCACCTTCTCGGTCACGGACAGGTCCCGATTGACGCGGTCCACCGCCGCATCGATCGCCTTTCGGAACTCGGGGCGATCCTGGATCTTCGCGAAATCGAACCCGCATTGGTGCGATTTGCAGAACTCGACCGCCCACTCGGCATCCGGCACGATAAGTCCGACCATATAGGGACGCTTGTCCCCCGCAATCATCGCCTGCGCAATTTCGGGCTGCAGCGTCAGCATGCCTTCCACCTTTTGCGGCGCGACGTTTTCGCCCTTGTCATTGACGATCAGGTCCTTCTTGCGGTCGGTGATGACGATCCGCCCGGCCTCGTCGATATGCCCGATGTCGCCGGTGTGCAGCCAGCCGTCCTGTAGCACCTTGCGGCTCTCCGCCTCGTTCTGCCAGTAGCGGTGCATCACCAACTCGCCGCGCACCAGCAGCTCGCCGTCTTCGGCTACCTTCACCTCGGTGTTCATGAGCGGCGGGCCGACGGTGTTCATCTTGATCCCGGCGCTTGGCCGGTTGCAGCTGATGATTGGCGCGGATTCGGTCTGGCCGTAGCCCTGCAACAGGTTGAGGCCCAACGCGTGGAAAAAAATGCCGATCTCCGGATTGAGCGGCGCGCCGCCCGAGACCATCGCTTTCAGCCGTCCGCCAAACTTTGCGCGGATCTTCGGGCGGAACATCCGCTCCAGGATCAGATCCATCGGCTTGTCGATCAGCCGCTCGCGCCGCTCATAACGCCGCCCGCCGATTTCCTGCGCGCGTTCCAGGAAATAGCGCGGGAGCTTGCCCTGCTTTTCGATTCCCTTGATAATGCGGGTGCGCAGCACCTCAAACAGGCGCGGAACCACCACCATGATCGTGGGCCGCACTTCCTCAATATTGGCGGCAAGCTTTTCGAGCCCTTCGGAATAATAGATTTGCGCGCCCAAACCGATGGGAAAAAACTGCCCGCCAGTATGCTCATAGGCGTGGCTGAGCGGCAGAAACGAAAGGAACACCTCGTCATCCCAGCCGAAGTCGGTCGCGATGATTTCCGATGCGCCCGCCACATTGTGCAGGATGGCCCCGTGATGCTGGCATACGCCGCGCGGGGCCCCGCCGGTACCGCTGGTGTAGATGATGCATGCCAGATCGCCGCGCCCGACGCGCGAAGCGCGTTCACGCGCGGCCGCTACGTCGTCCGCGCTGCCCATCGCAAGATCGCCGAATGGGTACAGGCTAAGCTGCCCGGCCTGCTGGCTGATAACGTCGTCGATCGTGATGACATGTTCCGCCGTGCTCGACCGGGTGACCGCAGGCAGCAGCACGCGCGCCAGTTTGGCGGTGGAAACGATGATGGCCCTTGCGCCGCTGTTGTCCAGGATATGCTGGTGATCGCGCTCGCTATTGGTCGTGTAGGTCGGCACGGTCACGCATCCCGCGGCCATGATGCCCAGATCGGCGATACACCATTCGGGGCGATTTTCGGACACAAGCATGATTCGATCGCCCGGCTCCAGCCCCAGCGCGCGCAGCGATTTGGCCAGGCCGGCGACCTGAAGTGCCGCGTCGCGCCAGCTGGTCGATTGCCATCGGCCGTCCATTTTGTGCCAAAGGAACGGCGCATCGCCTTTTTCCTGCGCGCGATCGAAGAAAAGGGTGACGAGATTGGGATATCCGTCGAACGCATCGAATGCCACTGTCACTCTCCAGCCTGGCCGTCGGTACGCGGCCATCGCGCATGAGAGCTAGCGTGCGCGGGGGGCGCGGGCAACGGCCAAACCATATCGGCCCGCGTCACGTCAGCCCGGTAGTGCCCGCGCCCGATACCCCGATGTGCGCCGCTTTGGCCCGTTACTGGGCCTCCACTGTGCCTTCGCTGCGCGAATCGGCCGCGCCGGTCCAGCCATCCTCGGTCCAGACGGCCCCGTTCACCTTGGACGAGGCCTCCCCTACCACCACGGCCGAACCCAGCGCCTCGATCTGTGGTGCGAGTTCGGCCAGCGAAGTGCCAGCCTCCACGATCAGCCCGTCGCCGCCGAAAAAGATGTTGGGCAGAGCGATCGCTTCTTTCAGCGGATAATCCCAGTCGATGAAACCGATCAGCGTCTTGGCGACATGCATGATAATCCGCTTTCCCCCGGCCGAACCCAGCGCCAGCACCGGCCTCCCATTGCCGTCGAATATGATCGTCGGCGACATGGACGACAGCGGGCGCTTGCCGGGGCGCACGCCATTGGCGACAGGCGCACCGTCCTTTTCGGGTGCGAAGGTGAAATCGGTCAGTTCGTTGTTAAGAAAAAAGCCGCCGGTCATCAGCTGGCTGCCGAACGGACCCTCGATGGTCGATGTCATCGAAGCAACATTACCGTCCTTGTCGACCGCCACGAAATGCGTGGTGCCGGGTACCTCGCTCGATGGCGATGCGGTGCGCGGCTGCGCTTCGGGAGGAATACCGGCATCATAGCTATCCAACGAACTGCCGGGCGATATCAGCGCGGCCCGCTTGGCCAGATAGTCGGCATTGAGCAAGCCATCCACCGGCACGAAGACCGAAGCCGGATCGCCCAGATAAGCCTCCCGGTCGGCATAGGCCAAACGCATCGCCTCGCCGATCAGGTGCCAGCTCTCCGCGCTGCCCGATCCCAGCTTGGCCATGTCGAAATGCGACAACATGCCCAAGATTTGCAGCACGGTAGTGGCGCCGGAGGACGGCGGGCCCATGCCGCACACTTTATATTCGCGGTATGGCATGCAGACCGCCGGGCGTTCCTGCGCGGCATAGGCCGTCAGGTCCTCCTGCGTGATATCTCCCGGATTGACGGCGGTCGTGCGCACGGTGTTGACCATCTCCAGCGCGGTCTGGCCCGAATAAAAGGCGTCCGGCCCCAGTTCGGCGATCCGGTCCAGCGTTTCGGCCAGCTTGGGATTGGTGATGAGATCGCCTGCCTTGGCCGGCGCGCCGTTCTTCCAATAGATCGCACGCGCGTCCGGAAAGCGATTCCACAGGGGTGCAATCTGCTGCAGCCGTCCGGCCAGCGTCTTGTTCACCTCGAACCCGCCTTCGGCCAGCTGGATCGCAGGCTGGAACAGATCGGCCCATGGCAGCTTGCCCCATTTCTCATGCGTCAACGCCATCAGGCGGATGTTGCCGGGCACGCCGACCGATTTGCCGCCCTGGAACGCCTTTACGAAAGGCAGCGGCTTGCCGTCCGCGCCCAAGAAGCGGTCGGACGTGGCCGAGATCGGCGCGGTTTCGCGGCCGTCGATCGTATCAATTTTACCGTCGGATCCTGATGCGTGCAGCAGAAAACCCCCGCCGCCGATGCCGCTGGATTGGGGTTCTACTACAGTCAGCGCCACCATCATCGCCATGGCTGCGTCGGCGGCGGACCCGCCTTGGCGCAAAATCATCATGCCCACCTCGCTAGCGCGCGGATCAGCGCTCGTCGCAAGGCCGAACTCCAGGCCGGTGGGCTGGATCAGACGCCCCTGCGCGAACAATCCTTCGCCGCTGCGATCGGTGGCCGCCTGCTGATCGTCGTTCTCGCTCTGGCCGTCCTGCCGGCGCTGCTCCGTCTGCCCGGTTTCTTCGTCCGGACCTGCCAACGACAGCAAAACAGGCTGCGCTGCGGACTGCGAATCAGGATGGCGGGCACCGCCCTCCACTTCGCGAACCGGCACAGAAGGAACATAGGTGCCGGCGGCATCGTCAGGCCGGCCAAAGCTGTCCTGCGCCGCGTTGGCCGGCGCAGCCCAAGCCGGTGCGGCCAGAACAAGGGATAAGGCAAGCGTGGCAACAGACGGGAGATGGGGACTTTTCATGGCGGTCCTTCCGGGCGCAAGGATGCGGCCCTGTAACTTTGCAGCAATTGGTAACTTTGCAGCAATTGGCTCTTGCTGTCCTGTAACTTAACGCAAGAGAAACGCAGCAAGGCAAGCGAAACGCGATAACACGGCAAACACGCCGCCGGTTGCGCCGCGATCAGGGTGCATCCACGCCGATAGCGTCCGACAGGCACTTAAATCCGTCGCGGCGCAGCAGCGCGGCCAGATCGCGGGCGATGCGCGCGCCCAGATCGGGGCCTTCGTAGATCAGCGCTGTGTAGAGCTGCACCAGCGATGCGCCTGCGCGGATACGGGCATAGGCGTCTGCTCCGCTGGCGATGCCGCCCACCGATATCAGCGGCATGGCGGTGCCGCACACAGCCTGGAATTCCACCAGTTTCCGCATCGCCAGGGGTGCCAGCGGCGCGCCTGATAGGCCGCCCGTCTCAGACGCGTTGGCAGAAAGCAGAACCGGCCGGCCGATCGTGGTGTTGGACACAATCAGCGCAGATACCTTCTTCTCTGCCGCGATCTCGGCAATATCGGCCACATCGGCCAGCTCCAGATCGGGCGCGACCTTGAGGAATACCGGGCATTGATGCCTATTGTTCTCGATCACCGCAGCCAGCAACGCCTCCAGCATGCCCCTGTCCTGCAACGCGCGCAGACCGGGCGTATTGGGCGACGAGATATTGATCGTCATATAATCGGCGAACGGACACATGGCGCGGGCACCCTTGGCATAGTCGGCAATGCGGTCCGGACTGTCCTTGTTAGCGCCGATGTTGATACCGATCGGGCCAGGCCGCCGCGCATAGAGTCGCAGCCGGGCCTGGGCCGCCGCCTGGCCGCGGTTGTTGAATCCCAGCCGGTTGATAATGGCGCGGTCTTCGGCCAGCCGGAACACGCGCGGCCGCGGATTGCCTTCCTGCGGATCGGGCGTCAGCGTGCCCACCTCGGCAAAGCCCAGGCCCATATCCAGAAAAGCAAGCGGCGCCTCGGCGTCCTTATCGACGCCGGCCGCCAGGCCCACCGGGTTGGGAAACAGCAGGCCGGCCACCTCGCTCGCCAGGATCGGATCATCGACAGGGCCGCCCTTCAGCGGCTTGCGCTTCAGCATGGCGATGGTGAAACGATGCGCCCGCTCCGCGTCCATTCGGAACAGCAGAGGGCGTGCCATATTCTTGAACCACATGGGCCGCGCTATGGTCGCATGCGTGCGCGGTGACAACCTTGTCGGAACCGGTCATCGGACACCGCGATACCGCAGCGATCCGGGTGGACCCTGCAACGGTTGATTTTCTGCCCCTGCGCGCCCACATGCTAACCGGACCGAATCACTCCGATTGCCGAATACCGGCGGAAAGCGTGCCTCCGACATGCGCCTCAGCAGTATGGCCGACTATGGGATCGTGCTGATGTCCGCCGCCGCGCGGCACTGCGGGACTGCGCGCGTGTCGGCGACGCAGCTGGCGCGCGAAACGCACCTGCCGTTACCGACCGCACAGAAGCTCGTCAGTCTCCTCAGCAAGGCCGGGCTACTCAGTGCCACCCGCGGCACCGGCGGCGGCATTCGTCTGACGCGCCCGGCCTCGGCCATCTCGCTTGCCGACATCGTGGAAGCCGTGGAGGGGCCGATCGCGCTCACCGCCTGTCTGACCGAAGGGTCGCAGGATTGCGCGATCGAGGCCGATTGCCGCATCCGCCCGCACAGCGCGTCGGTGAA
>JBBSUT010000051.1:0-15295 GCA_038234155.1 Sphingomonadales bacterium
GACGGCACCGTGACAAACCACAGCGTGCCGCGTTCCACGTGGAACCCCAGCCGCTCGAGAATATCCTCCTGACGGTCCAAATCCACTGCGATCCCGCCCAGTGTCTCGGTGCGGACCGGATCATAGGCGATGGCCCGCGCATCCATCGGCGGCGATCCGGCGCGTGTCACTGCGCTGGCCTTACCGCCGCACAACGCCAATATATAGGCGGTGGCGATGGCCAGTCCGTCATCAAGGAATGCAGGGTCAACCCCCCGCTCGAAACGGGTTCGCGCGTCGGAAGTGAGCGAGAGCGACTGGCCCGCCGCGGCGATGCGCTCCGGCGTGAACCAGGCGCATTCGATCAGCACGTCGGTCGTGGTCGCCGACGCGCCGCTATGCTCGCCGCCCATGATACCGCCGATATCGTGCACCTGCACATCGTCCGCGATAACGGTGATGGCGGGGTTCAGCGTGTAGCTTTTGCCGTTGAGCGCCAGCACTTCCTCTCCGGCTTGCGCACGCCGCGCGACGAGACCGCCTTGCAGCATGGCCAGGTCGTACACGTGCAATGGCCGGCCCAAATCGATCATGACGTAGTTGGTGATGTCGACGAGCGTGCTGATCGGCTTCTGCCCAATTGCGATCAGGCGGCGCTGCATCCAGTCCGGGCTGGTGCCGTTGACCGCTCCGGAGACGGTGCAGGCGTAGAACGCGGGGCAGCCTTGCGGGTCATCGATTCGCACGTCCGGGCCAGGGCCGGAGCGCACGACTTGTGCCGGGACTTGAAGCGGCTTCATCACCCCCAAACCCGACCCGGCCAGATCGCGCGCTAGCCCACGCACGCCCATACAATCCTGCCGGTTGGGCGTGATCGCGACGTCGATCACGGGATCGTCGAGCCCGGCATAATCGGGATAGGCAGTACCAGTGGGGGCGTCGGCGGGCAGTTCGATGATGCCCTCATGCTCGTCCGAAATCGCCAGCTCGCGCTCGGAACACATCATGCCGAAGCTCTCGACGCCGCGAATGGTTGCCGCCTTCAATTCGAAGCCCGCGCCGGGTACATAGGTGCCGGGCGGTGCAAACACACCCTTCATCCCCGCGCGCGCATTGGGCGCGCCGCAAACCACCTGCCACGGCTTGCCCGTCCCGGCATCGACGCTGAGCAGTTGCAGCTTGTCGGCGTTGGGATGCGGTTTTGCGTCCACCACCTCGGCCACGCGGAAATCGCGCAGGGCCTCGGCGGGGTTCTCCACGCTTACCAGCTCATGGCCAATCGCGGTGAGTTTATCGGTAATGTCGATCAGGCTGGCATCCGTTTCCAGATGCTCTTTGAGCCAGCTCAGCGTGAACTTCATGCGCCGACTCCTGCGCTCAGCGTGGGGATATCGAGCGCGGAAAAGCCGTAATGCTTCAGCCAGCGCAAATCGCCGTCGAAGAACGCCCGCAGATCGTCGATGCCATATTTCAGCATCGCCAGCCGGTCGATTCCGCAGCCGAAGGCGAAGCCCTGATATTCCTCCGGATCGAGCCCGCAAGCGGCAATCACCTTGCGATGGACCATCCCCGATCCCAATATTTCCATCCAGCCGCCATCGGCGCCGGTCGCATCGCCGCCGATCACGCGCTTGCCGTTTTCCAGCGAAAATCCGACATCGACTTCGGCCGACGGCTCGGTGAACGGGAAATAGCTCGGGCGCAGGCGCAGCACGATATCGTCACGCTCGAAGTACGCCTTCACGAACGTCTCCAGCGTCCATTTGAGATGGCCCATATGGATACCGCGGTCGATCACCAACCCCTCGACCTGATGGAACATAGGCGTGTGCGTCGCGTCGCTGTCCGAGCGATAGGTACGGCCGGGCGCGATGATGCGGATCGGCGGCTTTTGCGCCTGCATTGTGCGAATCTGGACGGGAGACGTGTGCGTGCGCAGCACCATCGGGCTGCCGTCCGGCCCGGTCTCGGCGGTGTAGAAGGTGTCATGTTCGGCGCGCGCCGGGTGCGTCTCGGGAATGTTGAGCGCGGTAAAATTATACCAGTCGGTTTCGATCTCCGGCCCCGTTGCAACGGCGAAACCCAGATCGGCAAAGATTTCCGCCAGCTCGTCCATCACCTGGCTGACCGGGTGGACGCTGCCTTTCGGGCGCGATGGCCCAGGCAGCGTCATGTCGATCCGTTCGTCAGCCAATTGCGCATCGAGCGCAGCGCGTTCGAGCGCTTCTTTGCGCGTTTGCAAGGCATCCGCCACGGCACCGCGCGCGACCTGGATTGGCGGACCTTGCGTCTGCCGCTCCTCCGGGCTCATCTTGCCCAGCGTCTTCAGCAACTCGCTGATCGCACCCTTTTTGCCGAGTGCGGCCACGCGCACCGCCTCGAGCGCGTACAGATCATTTGCCGCAGCCACCTGATCCAGATAGCGGGCCTTCAGTTCGTCGATATCGTTCATACAGCCCTCGCTAGATCATGTGCGCATAAGAAAAAAGCGCCGAACCTTTTCAGGCGGGCGCTTCCTTCTTCGTCGATGGCGAATCGATCACTCGGCGGGCAGCGCGTCCTTGGCCTGCTTGACGATCACGCCAAACGCATCGGCTTCGTTCATCGCCAGATCGGCCAGCACCTTGCGGTCGAGCTCAACGCCCGACAGCTTCAGTCCGTGCATGAACTGCGAATAGGTGATGCCCTCGACCCGTACGGCCGCGTTGATGCGCTGGATCCACAGACCGCGGAACGTGCGCTTCTTAACCTTGCGGTCGCGATACGCATATTGCCCGGCCTTTTCGACCGCCTGCTTGGCGATGCGGATGGTATTCTTCCGGCGGCCATAATAGCCCTTCGCCAGCTTCAATGTGCGCTTATGCTTTGCGCGCGTAGTTACGCCGCGTTTGACACGTGCCATGCTATATTCCCTTCAGATTTTCTAAAATGTTGTCGCCGAGCTCAATTAAGCCCGTAGGGCGCCCATTTCTTGACCGTCTTGGTATCGGGATCCGAAAGGACCTTGGTACCGCGGTTCTGGCGAATATATTTGGCGTTGTGGCTCATCAAGCGGTGGCGCTTACCGGCCACGCCGTGCTTGATCTTGCCGGTGGCGGTGATCTTGAAGCGTTTCTTCACACCGCTCTTGGTCTTCAGCTTGGGCATTTCGGTCTCCTTGGATAAGGGGAAACGATAATCGCGCGGAGGCGAACCGTTCCTTTTGAAGACGAACGTGGCAGCCCTAACCGGCCAGCCCGTCTCTTGGTCGAAGCGGCGGCGTCTAGCCGTTCATCTCCGCTTTTGCAACCGACTCTATACGCGGCGCGTAGGGGATGGCAGGAGCATAGAGTATGAAGGCGGGAAGTACCAAGTCTTGGATCTGACACGCGCCCGCACCGGTTCCGGCGTCCGGGTGCGCAGTATCTGGTCCCCCGGATTTCTCGTCGAGCGTCCCCGGCCCTCGCGAATTGCCTGGCGCACGCTGCTGAGCGTCCTGCTGGCGCTGTTTCTGATCTGGCTGATCCTGTTCGTCACCAAGGGCCGGTTTCTGAAGGGCTCGTTCGAATCGATCGCCAGTTCACAGACCGAGCGGAAGGTGACCGTCGGCGGCGATTTCCAGCTTTATTTTGCGCCGTTCGACATCAAGTTCCGCGCCGAGAAGCTGGCCATTTCCAATCCCGAATGGGCGAGCAAGGACAATCTGTTCGTTGCTGATCTGATCGATGCGCGCATCGCCCCGCTGCCGCTATTGTTCGGCAAGAAGACGATCGACTGGCTCGAACTGGTCAATGGCGACGTGCAGCTGGAATGGGACAAGGCCCGCAAACGCAACACATGGACTTTCGCCGACTCGGACCCGTCTTCGCCGCCGAGCTGGCCCGATATCGCGCGGGCCCGGCTGGTCGGCACCACCGTTTCCTATATCGATCCGCTCTACCGAATCGATGGCAAGGTGAAGTTCGATACCGCGCAGGCCAAGAATGACAAGTTCATCGACGCGCTGCGCTTCGCCGGCGGCGGCACGATGCGGGCCAAGCCGTTTACGCTTTCGGGCAGCCTCGACAGTCCCAACGAGACCGCAGGCGGCGGGAAGAACAAGCTCAAGGCGCATTTCGAGGCGGTCGATTCGGTGGTCGATCTCAGTGGTACCCTGCCCGGCGCGACGCAAATCGAAAAAGTGCCGCTGGCGCTCACCATCCACGGCGCGAGCATGGCCGATCTGTTCACGCTGATCGGCGTCGCGATCCCGGCCTCGCGCGATTATAAAATGATCGCGACGATGACCAAGGTCGGCCAGGAATATCGAATAACCGGCATCAAATCGACCGTCGGACAGAGCGATCTTTCGGGCGACCTGACCGTGGCGATGAAGCAGCCCCGGTTGCTGCTGACCGGGGATCTGACATCGCAAAATGCCGATATCGTCGATCTCGCTTCTTCGATCGGTTACGATGCCGACCGGTTGGCGCGGCTCGGCACGGACGGCGTGATCGGCGCGGGCGGCGGACAACGCGTGTTGCCCGATGCGAAATTGCGCACCGAAGCGCTGGGCAATTTCGATGCCGACATCCGCCTGCGTATCAAGACCATCCGCGCCAAGAGCTTCCCGATTTCGAACGTAGATGCGCAGATCGCGCTCGACAACCGCAAGCTGTCGGTCTCGCCCTTTTCCTTCACCATGGCGCGCGGCAAGGTGACGGGCGATGTCGTGGTCAATGCGCGCCAGTCCCCCGTGGTCACCGATTATGACATCGGCATGGGATCGACACCGATGGGGACCGCGCTCGCCGGTTTCGGGGTCGAGAAAAGCGGAACCACCGGCACGATGAAGGGCCGGGTGCAACTGCGCGGCACCGGCGATTCGGTGCGCCAGTCGCTGTCGAACGCAAGCGGACGCATCGCGATTATCCTGCCCAGCGGCACGCTCAACGCGCGCAATTCGCAATTGTCTGAGCTCGACATCGGTACCTTTGCGCAGAAGATGTTTACAAAGGAGCTGAACGATCCGGTCAATATCAAGTGCGGGCTGATCGCGTTCACCGTGCGCGGCGGGCTGGCGGCGGCCGATCCGGTGCTTATCGACACGCACGACAATGTCGTCACCGGGCGCGGCGGCTTCAGCTTCCGGACGGAGGCAATCGACATGGCCTTCCGCGCCGATTCCAAGCAATTCAGCCTGTTTTCCGGCCAGTCGCCGATCGGGCTGAAGGGCTTGTTCGCCGCGCCGCATATCAATCCGATCAGCGATCAGCTGCTCGCGCGTGCTGGTGTGGGGCTTGGCCTAGCCATCGTCGCCGCGCCGGTGGCCGGCGTGCTGGCGTTTGTCGATGTCGGCGATGCCAAGTCCACCGCGTGCGGCCCGGTCCTCTCCGGCGCGCGCGCCAACGCGCAGCGCACCACCAAGGGCGAAAAGCGCGACGATGTTGGCGATGGCAGCGATGCCAAGGCGGATGGCGGCAAGAAGAAAAAGAAGAAGTTTCTGGGGATTTTCTAAAGGCGCGATGAAAGCGTTGCGGTCAGTTTTCGCCGAGACGGTTCAGCCGAAGCGTTCGTCAGTGCGCGTGTGGGCCGGGCGCAAGGCTCTCCATCGCCTCCAGCACATCCTCGAGCCGGGCCGGATCGCCCAGCGCGATCACCTCGCCGTCGCTGGCGGCATGCAGCGGATCACCCGACCAGTCGCACATCAGCCCGCCCGCGCCGTCGATGATAGGGACGAGCGCGGCAAAATCATGGAGTTTGAGACCGCTTTCGACCACCACGTCGATCTGACCGCTCGCCAGCAGGCCGTAGTTATAGCAGTCGCCGCCCCAAACCATGCGGCTGTGCGCAGTCTTGGCGGCGAGCGACATGAAGCGGTGGCCGCACTCTTCCGAGAATAGGTTCGGGCTGGTGCTGGCGAGCGTGGCGTCCGACAGCTCGGCGCAGGTGCGGACATGCACCGGCTTGCCGTTATAGGTCGTGCCCTGCCCCGCCGCGCCGATCCAGCGCTCGCGGCCGATCGGCTGATCGATCACGCCCAGCACCGGCCAGCCATCCTCCAGCAGCGCGATCAATGTGCCGAAGATCGGTCGCCCGGCCATGAAGCTTACCGTGCCATCGATTGGGTCCAGCACCCAAATCCGCCCGGTGCTGCCGTCTTTCACGCCAAACTCCTCGCCATGCACGCCGTCGCGCGGGGCTTCGGCATCGAGCAGGCGGCGCATCGCCGTTTCGGCGGCGCGGTCAGCCTCGGTTACCGGCGATGCGTCGGCTTTCTGCTCGCTAACATAATCGGCGCGGAAAAACGGGCGGATCGCTTGGCCCGCGGCGTCGGCGAGCCGCGCGGCGAGCTGAAGATCGGCGGGGGTCATGTCCTCAATCGAACAGGCTGGAGACCGAGCTTTCGTCGGCGATGCGGCGGACCGCTTCGCCGAGCAGCGGGGCGATGGTGAGATGGCGGATGCGATGCGCGTCTTTCACCGCTTCGGTCGCCTGGATCGAATCGGTGATCACGAGTTCCTTGAGCTGCGATCCATCGATGCGCGGCGCCGCGCCGCCCGACAGAACGCCGTGGGTGCAATAGGCGACAACGTCGCTGGCCCCCTGCGCCTTCAGCGCGGCCGCGGCGTTGCACAGCGTGCCGCCCGAATCGACGATATCGTCGATGATGATGCAGAAATGGTCCTCGACCTGGCCGATGATGTTCATCACCTCCGATTCGCCGGGCTTCTCGCGGCGCTTGTCAACGATGGCGAGCGGCGCGTTGTTGAGCCGCTTGGCGAGCGCGCGGGCGCGGACCACGCCGCCGACATCGGGCGAGACGACCATCAGCTGCTCCTTGCCGAAGCGCGACAGGATATCAGCGCTCATCACCGGGGCGGCGAAGAGGTTATCGGTGGGGATATCGAAAAAGCCCTGGATCTGTCCGGCATGCAGGTCGATCGACAGCACCCGGTCCGCGCCGGCCTGGGTGATCAGATTGGCAACCAGCTTGGCCGATATCGGTGTGCGCGGGCCGGGTTTGCGGTCCTGCCGGGCATAGCCGAAATAGGGAATGACGGCGGTGATGCGCTTGGCCGATGCGCGGCGCAGCGCATCGATCATAATGAGCAGCTCCATCAGATTGTCGTTGGCGGGATAGCTGGTCGACTGGACCACGAACACATCCTCGCCGCGCACGTTCTCGTGGATTTCGACGAAAATCTCTTCGTCGGCAAAGCGGCGCACGCTGGCATCAACGATGGGGAGCTCGAGATAGCCCGCAATAGCGCGGGTGAGCGGCAGGTTGCTGTTGCCGGAGATGATTTTCATGGAAGCCGCGTCCCGCTGTCAGATGGCGTTGGCCTGGCGCTCTAACCTGCCCACCGCCCGCTGCCTAGTGCGGTCGGCTCACGCAGCCGGGAATGGCTGCAGAAGCGCCCCACAGCAAAGCGCTTCACAACAGCAAAATGATATGGTATAACATATTTAATGTTGAGGAGCCGTGAGCCGAGGAGAGAGCTGATGAGTTTTGTCGATGAACGCGCCGCCGGGCGCGATGCCAAAGGCCTGACCGCCGCCGTTGCCATCCACGGCGGCTTGCTGGCCGCCGTGCTGTTGGCACCAGCAGCGGTTCAGCAGTTGAGGGCGCCGCCGCCGCCGATCGAGGCTGTCAACGTGGTGCCGCTCGACCCGCCGCCTCTGCCGCCCGAACTCGAGCTGCAGCCGGAAACACCCGCGCCGCCCGCGCCGCCCGCGCCGCCGCTGTTCAGCCCAAAGCCGATAGTGGATATCCCGCTGCCGCCTGTGCAGCAGCCGCGCGCCAGCCCCGATCCGCAACCGATCCCACTGCCCGCGCCCGGCTTTCTGCCCGGCGGAACCGGCACCGTCGCCATTGCGCGTCTGGAGCCGACCCCCAGTTCCACATCCGCTGCGCCGGTGCTGCGCGACGCTACGCGCGATCCGCGCTATGCCAATAATTTTCAGCCGCCCTACCCGTCTGCTCTGCTGCGGCGGGAACTGGAGGGCAGCGCCACCGTGCGCGTGCTGATCGGCCCGGACGGCCATGTGTCCAAGGTCGAAATCGTAACCGCCAGCCATCCCGATTTTGGCGCGGCGACGCAGAAACAGGCGTTGGTCAAGTGGCGTTTCCAGCCGGCCACGCGCGGCGGTGTTCCGGTGCCAAGCTGGCAGACGTTAACCGTGCGGTTTACCATCACGTCTTGATCTCGCGAAGTACCGGTTGATCGCGCGAAGTACCGGGCCAGCGAAAGAGTGGGCGACCCGCCCGGGGAAGGATGGCCCGCTCAGGCGTACTTCCGGCACCATGCCACTGGCGATGATGCGACGCGCGGCCTATATCTCCAGCCATGGCGTCGATGAATTTCATTTCCCAGGTCAGCCCGCGCAAGGCCTATCATGATTTGCGTGGTTTCCTGGCGCAGGAGCGGCCATTCAAACTGCTGTTCCTGGCGCTGGCGCTGATCCCGCCCGTGGGCCTGGTGGTGGCGATCATGATCGACGCAAATAACAAGTCTGCGCCCCCGCCGCCCCAGATCATCTACGTCGAAAGCTGGCCGATCGACCGCAGCATGGCGGCGATCATGGCTGGCCGCGAGGCGCGCCGCGTGGCCCGCGCCGCGCGCGACGCCCAGGTACGCGAAAATTACAAAACGCTGGGCCGGGCCGTGGGTATGGATGTGGAAGAAATCGTGGCCGAGGCCGATGCCGGTCGGATGGCGGATCGGGCCGCTTTGAAAGCGGCCGCGCCGAATGTGCCGTTCAACGCCAATCCGTCGGATCCCGTTTCTGCGCCTTCCTCCTCAGCGCCCAGCGCCCGCTGATGCACGGCGACCGCGCCGTCATGGCCGCGGCACTGGCGCTCGGTGAGCGTGGCCGCGGCCGCACCGGCGCCAATCCCAATGTCGGCTGTATTGTCGTGCGCGGCGGACACGTCCTCGCGCGCGGCTGGACGCAGCCCGGCGGCCGCCCGCACGCCGAGGCGCATGCCCTAGCGCAAATTAAGGGCGCCCAGTTTGAGGGGGTTCTGGCCGATGGGATGCTGGAAGGCGCAACGGTTTGCGTGACGCTGGAGCCGTGCGCACACGCAAGCCCGCGCGGGCCCGCCTGCGCCGATCTGCTGATCCGGGCGCGGCCCGCCCGCGTCGTGATTGCCGCGCACGATACCGATCCTCGCACAGAGGGGCGCGGTATCGCACGCCTGCAAAACGCGGGAATCGCCGTCACTCACGGCGTCATGGCAGCCGAGGCGCAGCAATCGATGGCAGGATTCTTCCAGCGCCAGCGGCTTGGACGCCCCCATGTTACGCTCAAACTTGCCACCTCGCTCGACGGGCGCATTGCGATGACCGACGGTTCGAGCCGCTGGATCACCGGCACCCAAGCTCGCGCCCATGCGCACGGCCTGCGTTCCCGGAGCGACGCGATCCTGGTGGGGGGCGGCACGCTGCGCGCGGACGATTCCAAGCTGGACGTGCGCATCGCGGGACTGGAGGACCGCAGGCCCGGCCGGGTAGTGCTGACACGCGGTGATGCCCCGGCAGGGTGGGTCAAACTGTCCGCGCCTTATGATATCGCCCAACTGCCAGGCAACTGGCTGCTGGTCGAGGGCGGGGCGCAGACGGCGGCGGCGTTCCTGCGCGACGAACTGGTCGATCGGCTGGTCCTCTACCGCGCTCCCTTGCTGATCGGTGATGGCCGCGCCGCGGTCGGCAACATCGGACTGGAGCAGCTTGCCGAAGCGCACAATCGCTGGACACTTGCCGACACGCGCCTGCTTGGCAGCGACCGACTGGAAGTCTACGAGCGCTGAATGTTTACTGGCATTATCACCGACATCGGCACCATCCGCTCGGTCGAGCAGCGCGGCGATCTGCGCGCGATTATCGGCACGACCTATGATCCCGCCGACATCGCGATCGGCGCATCGATTGCCTGTTCGGGCGTTTGTTTGACGGTGGTGGACAAGGGCGATGATGCCGCCGGGCGCTGGTTCGCCGTGGACGTATCGGGCGAAACCGTATCCTGCACGGCACAGGGCCAGTGGACCGCAGGCCGCCGTCTGAACTTGGAGCGCGCGCTCAAGGTTGGTGACGAGCTCGGTGGCCATATTGTAACCGGCCATGTCGATGGCGTCGGCGAGATCGTGTCGATCGCGCCGCGCGGCGATTCGACCACGCTCCGGGTCCGCGCGCCCGGGGGTATGGCGGCGCATATCGCGGGCAAGGGATCAGTAGCGGTGGACGGCGTGTCTCTGACGGTGAATGACGTGACAGACGACGCCGACGGAACGCATTTCACGCTCAACATCATCCCGCACACGGCCGAGCAGACCACGTTGGCTGGCGCTGAGGCGGGCCGGGCAATCAATCTGGAAATCGACATATTAGCGCGCTATCTGGCACGCTTCGAACAGGTGAAGCGGCGCGCCTGAGCGCTCGCACGATAGCGCGCCGCGTGCGCCATAAGGAAACGATCGACATGGCCAAATTCCTCATCGTGGAAGCCCGCTTCTACGCGCATCTCAACGACATGCTGATAGCGGGCGGGCGCGCCGCGCTGGAGGAGGCCGGCCACCAGGTGGAAGTCGTCACCGTCCCCGGCGCGCTGGAGATCCCGGGTGCGATGGCGTTGGCGGCCGAAAGCGGGCGCTACGAAGGCTTTGTCGGCATCGGCGTGGTGATCCGCGGAGAAACCTATCATTTCGAGATCGTAGCCGGGGAAAGCGCGCGCGGCCTGATGGCGCTGACCATGGACGGGCTGGCGGTGGGCAACGGGATCATCACCGTGGAGAACGAGGCGCAGGCCGTTGCGCGGGCTGATCCGGCGCAGAAGAACAAGGGCGGGGAGGCGGCGCGTGCCGCCATGACGCTGTTCGATCTCAGCGCCCGCTTCGGCGGCTAGCGGCCGGACTGCCTCCCGCACGCAGCTCCTCCGGCCGTACCTCCACCGGTCGCCTTCAGTCGCGCAGCAGTTCGTTGATGCCGGTCGACGCGCGGGTCTTGGCGTCCACCGTTTTCACAATCACCGCGCAGGCCAGTCCGGGGCCCTGGCTGCCGTCTGCCATCGTCTTGCCGGGCAGGCTGCCGGGCACCACGACGGAATAGGGCGGGACCGCGCCGCGCAGGATTTCTCCGGTGTCGCGTACCACGATCTTGGTCGACTGGGTGATGAATACGCCCATCGAAACGACCGAACCCTCGCCGACGATGACGCCTTCCACCACTTCGGATCGCGCGCCGATGAAGCAATTGTTTTCGACAATCGTCGGATTGGCCTGCAGCGGCTCAAGCACGCCGCCGATGCCCGCCCCGGCCGAGATGTGGCAGTTCGCGCCGACCTGCGCGCAGGAGCCGACCGAAGCCCAGGTATCCACCATCGTGCCATCGCCCACACGCGCGCCCAGGTTCACAAAGCTGGGCATCAATACTGCGCCCTTGCCGATATGTGCGCCGCGGCGCACAAAGCTGCCCGGCACTGCGCGAATGCCGGCACCGCGGAAATCCTCTGCAGTCCATCCGGCGAACTTGCTGGGCACCTTGTCCCACCACATGGCACCGCCCGGGCCGCCCTGGATCAGATCCATGTCGTTAAGGCGGAAGGACAGTAGTACGGCCTTTTTCAGCCACTGATGCACGCGCCACGCGCCGCCGCATTTTTCGGCAACTCGCAGACTGCCGTCGTCAAGACCAGCGAGCGCGGCGTCGACGGCGGCGCGGACATCACCCTGTGTCGCGGCGTTCAGATCGGCGCGCGATTCCCACGCCGGTTCGATGATCGCTTGCAACTTTTGCGCGTCCATGATCGTCTCTCCTGTAAAGCTGCACCGCCGATACCGGCCCTGTCCAAGGTCGGCAAGCCCGGCCCGGCCCGGTTTTCCGCCGGAAAATTCACGGGATGTTCACGGCGCTGCACTAGATTTTTGATCGGCTAGGGTGGAATGCGCGTTATGGGTTTGAAAAGTATCAGGACGTTGGGCATGCTGTCGTGCGGCGCGCTGGCCATGACGTTGGCCGCTTGCAGCGGTTCGGGCGGAGGGACTCCAAGCGCCCAGCTGCCAACGCCTCCGCCCCCGGCACCTGTGCCCGTACCGCCGCCGCCTCCGCCGCCCCCTCCGCCGCCCCCCCCAACCGGCAGCACCGATTTCAACACCGCCGAATTTCGCCGGTCCGACGGGCCGGGCTTCCACAATGCCGTCACCGCCTATCAGGCGGGCGCAACGGGCGCAGGCGTGACCATTGGCATTATTGACACGGGCATCGATCCCGCCAGCCATGAATTTTCCGGCCGCCTAGCCGCGGCGTCGGGTGACGTCGCCGGGTCGCGTGCGCTGGCGGACGAGGATGGCCATGGCACCGCCGTCGCCCGCGTCGCCGCCGCGGCGAAGGACAACCGCGATGTGCACGGCATTGCGTTCAACGCCACGATCCTGGCTCTGCGCGCCGATACGCCGGGCAGTTGCGCCGCAATCGCGAAAGTGGGAGACGAAGCGGGCTGTTCGTTCAGCGACAGTTCGATCGCAACCGGCGTGGACCGGGCGCGCACATCAGGCGCGCGCGTGGTCAACCTGTCGCTCGGCGGGGCGGGTGCGATCGGCGGCAATCTGGCCGCGGCCATCGGCCGCGCTGCGGCGGCTGGCGTCGTCATTATCGTTTCGGCGGGCAACGAGTTTGGCAAGGACAAGCCGAATTACGATCCCAACAACCCCAGCCCCTTCGCTCAATCGATTCTGGCGGCGGGCGGCGGCAACGTGATCATCGCCACATCGGTGGACGACAGCGGCACGATATCCAGTTTCAGCGATCGGGCGGGGACGTCTCAGGCATCGGTGCTCTCGGCGCTCGGCAGTTCGATCTGTTGCGTATATGAGAACGATGCGGTCAAGATCACCACGCGCGACGGGCAGCAGTTTATCACCGTATTCAACGGCACATCCTTTGCCGCGCCGCAGATCAGCGGTGCGGCGGCCCTTCTGGCGCAGGCCTTTCCCAATCTCACTGGCGCGCAGATCGTGGGACTTCTGCTGCGTACCGCGCGCGACGCGGGCACAGCCGGGACCGACGGCACCTACGGCCGCGGCATCCTGGACATCGCCGCCGCATTCAGTCCGCAGGGTACAACGGCGCTCGCTGGCTCCACCACCATGGTGGCATTGGACCAGAGCGCGGGCGTCACGTCGGGTGCGATGGGCGATGCTGGCCTCACCCGGACGCCGCTGCAGAGCGTGGTGCTGGACAGCTACAAGCGCGCCTACACAGCCGATCTCGCCCAAGGTCTTACCGGCAGCGCGCCGAGCTACAAGCTGGCCAGCGCGCTCACCGATCGCAGCCGCGCCGTATCGCTGGGCGCGGGGCCCGTGTCGATCGCGCTCGCCATCGCGCCGCGCGCCGACGGCACGGCCAGCATCCAGCCATTGCAGCTGCGCGCACAGGACGGCGAGGGGGCACGCATTCTTGCTGGCCGTATTGCCGCCCGGCTGTCGCCCGAAACCACCATCAGCTTCGGCATCGCGCAGGGTGCCAGCGTCCAGGTTGCCGCGCTGCAGGGTGCCGAGCGCCCGGCCTTTCTGATTGGTGAAGAAGCGCGCGGATCGAACGGTTTCATCGCACGCGCGGATATGTCGGTGGCGGTGCGCCGTACCGTCGGCCGTTTCGGGTTGACGATGAGCGGCGAAAACGGCGACGCCGCATCGCGGCGCAGCGATCTGCCCGGCAGTCTGACGGGCGCATATCGCGGTTACGGATATCGGCGGTTCGGTGCGGCGGTCGATCGGCGGCTGGGCAATCTTTCGGCCACGATGGGCGCAGACTGGCTACAAGAACAGGAGACCGTGCTCGGCGCGCGTTTCTCCGACGCGTTGGGCCGCGGCGGCGCGTCCAGCATGTTTCTCGACGCTGGGCTCTCTTGGGAACCTGGCGGCGACTGGCAGTTGGCTGCGGCCTGGCGTCAGGGCTGGACGCGCGCATCGGCCACCCAAACGGTGACAGGCACCGGCGTGTTGCAATCCAGCGCATTCAATCTCGATATCTCGAAACGCCATATCGCGGCGCAAGGCGACCGGTTGGCCTTCCGTTTCGCGCAGCCCTTGCGGGTCAGCGATGGTGGCATCGATCTGCGCCTGCCAACCACCTATGATTATGCCACCGGAAATGTAGGTTACTCGGTTCAGCGCCTGAACCTGGCCCCGCAGGGCCGCGAGTTGATAAGCGAGATGAGCTATGCCGCCGGGCTGTGGAGCGGCGTCGTCAGTGCCAACCTGTTCTGGCGCCAGCAACCCGGCCATTACCAGGCCGCATCGGATGATTTGGGCGCTGCGCTGCGCTATTCGTTGAATTTTTAGTGCGGTTTATAGCTGCGCTATTGTGCGCCAACGGGCCCAATCCGTGCAGCGCCGGGCCTAAACCATAAAGCTTTCGCCGCAGCCACAGGCGCCCTTGGCATTGGGATTGGCAAAAGTGAAGCCGGCCTGGAAATCGTCCTCGATCCAGTCCATCACGCTGCCGACGAGATACAGAACCGACGCACCGTCCACGAAGAATGTGCCGCCGGCGGTCTCGATCGTTTCGTCAAACTTCGCGGCCTCGCTGACATAATCAACCGAGTAAGCGAGCCCCGAACAACCGCGCCGCGGGGTGCTGAGCTTTACGCCGATCGCGTCACCGGGTGCCTTTGCCATCAGATCGGCGATGCGTTGCACCGCGGCCGGCGTCAGCGTCAGCGCGGCGGGGCGCTCGCGGATTTTCGTTTCAACGGTCATAACATCCCCAGTTCCAGTTTCGCGTCGTCGGTCATCTTCTGCGGGTCCCAAGGCGGATCCCAGACCAGATTGACTTCGGCATGGCCTACACCCGGGACCGATCCGACTTGAAGCTCGATTTCGCCGGGCATGGATTCGGCGACCGGGCAATGCGGTGTGGTGAGCGTCATCGTCACCACCGCATGGCCGTCGTCCGTCACCTCGACGCCGTAAATCAGGCCGAGATCGTAGATATTCACCGGAATCTCCGGATCGTAGATGCTTTTCAACGTGTCGATGATCGCTTCGTACAGATCGCCGCCCGGCTCCTGCGCGGGGGGTGCGGCCGGTTTCTGCGCGAGGAAGCCCTCGAGATAATCGCGTTTGCGGCCCAGCTTGGCACGGTCGCCCTCACCTTCAAACGGTGACGGTACGACGACCTTGTGGTCTTCGGGCACCGACGTATCTTCGGCGCCGGGATCCACGCGGGCTCTGGGCGGCTCGGCGGCGCGCTCGACTTCGACGGTCCTGAATTTGCTCTGTTCGTTCATGATCTCACCCGAAAATCTTTCTGACCCGCTCCACGCCCTTGACCAGCGCATCGACATCGTTTCCGTCCGA
>JBBSUT010000052.1:0-14916 GCA_038234155.1 Sphingomonadales bacterium
CGCAGGAAATCTGGCGGCGGATGGAAGCGCGCGGCGATCTGTATCGGGATCGCTACGAAGGCTGGTACTCGGTGCGCGACGAAGCTTATTATACCGAAGGTGAATTGGTCGATGGCGAGGGCGAGACCAAGCTGTCTCCGCACGGAACGCCGGTCGAGTGGACGGTCGAGGAAAGCTGGTTTTTCCGCCTCTCGGCCTATCAGGAAAAGTTGCTCGCACTCTACGCCGACCATCCTGAATTCATCCAGCCGGACAGTCGCCGCAACGAAGTGATCCGCTTTGCGGAGGGCGGACTTAACGATCTCAGCATTTCCCGCACCAGTTTCGATTGGGGGGTCAAGGTGCCGGGCGATCCGGCCCATGTCATGTATGTGTGGATCGATGCACTCACCAATTATCTGAGCGGGCTCGGTTTTCCTGACGATACCGACGGTCTGGTCGGCAAATACTGGCCGGCGGATGTCCATCTGATCGGCAAGGATATTGTGCGTTTCCACGCGGTCTACTGGCCTGCGTTCCTGTTGAGCGCTGGCATTGCCTTGCCCAAACAGGTGAATGCCCATGGTTTCATCCTGAACCGCGGGCAGAAGGAATCGAAATCGCTCGGTAATGTGACCGATCCGATTGCACTCGTGGACCGCCTTGGTGCGGACGCCATTCGGTATTTCCTGATGCGCGACGTCAGCTTCGGGCAGGACGGCAGCATCTCTGAAGAGGCAATTGTTACGCGCGCCAATGCCGATCTGTCGAACAGCTTCGGCAATCTGGCGCAGCGCGCGCTGTCCATGATCCACAAAAACCTGGATGGCGTGCTGTCCAGCGATTGGATCCCGAGCCAGGCCGACACCGATCTGCAGGCGCTGGTCGATACCGCCTGCGGCGCCGAACTACCGGTCGCATTCGAACGGTTTGCTTTCTCCCAAGGGATCGAAGCGTGGATCCGCGCCGTTTTTGCCTGCAATCAATATGTCGACGAACAGGCCCCCTGGGCGCTGAAGAAGACCGATTCGGCGCGGATGACAGCAGTGCTAAACCAGCTGTTCATCTGTATCCGCACGCTGGCCATTGCCATAGCACCGGTCATTCCGGACGGTGCGGACAAACTCCTCACCCAGATGGGCGTGGACGCCCGCCAATGGACGGACATGAACGCTGGGAATGTCTGGTTCGAGGAGCGCGTGCGAACGGGCGAACCGCTCGACAAGCCTATAGGCATTTTTCCGAGACTGGAGCTGGAGGAAACCGCCGATGCTGGTCGATAGCCACTGCCACCTGAATTACGAGGGGCTGTTCGATCGCCAGGCCGACGTGCTGGCAGCGGCGCGGGCACGCGGGGTGACAGCGATGCTCAACATATCGACGCGCGAGAGCGAATGGGACGCCGTGGTCGCAACCGCCGACCGTGAGCCGGATGTCTGGGCCTCGATTGGCATCCATCCCCATGAAGCAGATGCGCATCCGCAGATGGATACAGCCAAATTGGTCGCGCAGGCCGATCGCCCGCGCGTGATTGGCATCGGCGAAAGCGGACTGGATTATTATTACGACCACAGCGACCGCGATCAGCAGCGTCGCGGATTTCGCGCGCATATCGCCGCGGCACGGGAAACCGATCTGCCGCTTATCGTGCACACGCGTGAGGCCGAGGACGATACTTTTGCCATATTGTCGGAGGAGATGGGGAAGGATGCTTATCCCGCGCTGATCCACTGCTTCACCGCCAGTGCAGATTTCGCCCACAAGGTGCTCGATCTGGGCCTTTATATTTCGATTTCCGGCATCGTCACGTTCAAGAATGCCAAGGCGTTGAAGGCGGTGGCGGCGGATATACCCGCAGACCGCTTGCTCGTAGAAACCGACAGTCCATTTCTGGCGCCGGTGCCGCATCGCGGAAGGCCGTGCGAGCCGGCGTTCGTGGTCGATACCGCAGCGTATATTGCCGAGTTACGCGGCGTGTCACTGGAACAGCTTGCAGCAGCAACCTCGGATAATTTCTATCGTCTGTTTTCCAAGGCGCAGCGATGAAAGTGCGCATTCTGGGTTGCGGCACGAGTTCCGGCGTGCCGCGTATTGGCAATGATTGGGGCGATTGCGATCCCGACTACCCGAAGAACCGCCGACGCCGCGCCTCAATTCTTTTGGAGCACGAGCAACGGCGCATTCTCGTAGACACCGGTCCGGACCTGCGGGAACAATTGCTCGACGCGCGGGTCGCGACGCTCGATGCCGTTCTGTGGACGCACGAACATGCCGATCATTGTCATGGGATCGATGAACTGCGTTCGGTTTATTTCAACAATCGCGTTACCGTGCGCGGCTATGCCCGCGATCGAACACGTGACATATTGATTGATCGTTTTCCCTATGCATTCCAAGGTTTTAACAGTTACCCTGCCTACGCGGTGGTCGATCCACTTGATGACGACATCGACATCGCCGGTTTCCGCGTGCGGACGGTCGATCTGCCGCATGGCCCGATCAGTTCTGCCGGCATGCGGTTCGATGTTGATGGAACGTCGATTGCATATTGCACCGATTTCAATGAGTTGACGCCTGAGGGCGCAAAATTGTTCAAGGGGGTCGATCTCTGGATCGTCGATTGCCTGCGGCGTCGGCCGCATCCCACGCACGCCCATCTCGACCAGGTGCTTGGCTGGATCCGCAAGCTGGAACCCAGGCACGCCGTCCTGACGCATCTCGATCAATCGATGGACTATCTGTCCTTGCTGGCCGAACTGCCGGAACATGTCGAACCGGCCTACGACGGCTTGGAAATTACGCTTACATGAGCGGCGGTTTGGGCGTTCAGATGATTTGGGCTGTCGGCATTCTGGTGCTGTGCATCAGCGCATTGGCGGCACGCCGGGTGCCGATGAAGGGCGCCGTGCGTATCGGTATGATCTGGATCGCAATCTTCGTCGTCGTTTACATCGTCATCCGTGCGGTCTACGGTTTAACATAATATGTATTATCAAGCTCAATGAGCAACAGCGGGCGAACTCTTACCGATCTGGTAACCATCATGGCCAGGTTGCGCGATCCGGATGGCGGATGTGCATGGGATCTCGCGCAGGATTTTGCGAGCATCGCACCCTATACGATCGAGGAAGCCTATGAGGTGGCCGATGCGATCGAGCGCGCGAACATGGCGGACCTGAAAGATGAACTGGGCGATCTCTTGCTGCAGGTGGTGTTTCACGCTCGCATGGCGGAGGAGGCCGGCCATTTCGCGCTGCCGCACGTCATCGATGCCATAAGCGCCAAGATGATGCGTCGGCATCCCCATATCTTTAGCCAGGACGGACCGAACGATGGCGCAGCCGTCGAACGGCGTTGGGAAGAAATCAAGGCGGCCGAACGCGGTAATGCTGGCGCGCTGGACGGCGTGGCACGCGCCCTGCCCGCGTTGCTGCGCGCACAAAAAATACAGAAACGGGCTGCGCGCGTCGGCTTTGACTGGCCTGACGCAAGCGGCGCGCGGGCCAAGATCATCGAGGAACTGGAGGAAGCCGACGCTGCGCCAACTGCGGCGGAAGTCGAGGAAGAAATCGGTGACCTGCTATTTTCTGTGGTCAACTACAGCCGCCATCGCGGCGTCGACGCCGAGGTGGCCTTGAAGCGCGCTACGCAAAAGTTCGAAGCCCGTTTCGCTCATATGGAACGGTCTCATGAGGGTGAACTCGCGGGCCTTTCCGATAGCGAGCTGGAGCGGCTATGGGCAGCCGCCAAACAGGATCAATCTTCGGCCGCCTCGTGATCGAAGCGCCGGAAACGGCCCCAGTTCCGTTCGGACATGCGCACGTCCACGATCATCGCGTCGCCGTGCTGCGCCTGATCCAGCACGCGGCCATTTTCGTGCAACCATGCCAGCAAACGTCCATCACCAAGCGGGAGGCTGATCTGACGGTCGATGTCGCGTGCGGTCAACTGGCGCGCGAGCGTCTCGGTCATCTGCTCGACGCCGGTCCCGGTGACCGCCGATATCAGAACCACATCTGCAGCGTGGCAGGCCAGGTCCCGGCACTCTGCCAGCCGCTCGGGTGACAACGAATCAATCTTGTTCCAGACCTCGATAATCGGAATAGGGTCTTCCTCCCCTTCCCCGTTGACCCCGAGATCGCGCAGGATCGCAACAACATCGTCGCGCTGCCCGTCGCTTTCGTCATGCGCGATATCGCGGACATGAACGATAAGATCTGCGGCGGTCACCTCTTCCAGTGTCGCGCGAAACGCGGCGATCAGTTCGGTCGGGAGATCGGAGACGAAGCCCACCGTATCGGAGAGGATCGCCTTGTCCAGACCAGGCAGCGCTACCTGGCGCATGGTAGGGTCCAGCGTTGCGAACAGAAGATCTTCGGCCATGACGTCACTGTCGGTGAGTCGGTTGAAAAGCGTGGACTTTCCGGCATTGGTATACCCCACCAGTGCGATGACCGGCCATGGTGCGCGTTGCCGCCGATCCCGGTGAAGCGTACGCGTACGGCGGACATCCTCCAATTCTCTGCGCAGCTTTGCCATGCGATCACGGATCAGCCGACGATCGGCCTCGATCTGCGTCTCGCCTGGCCCGCCGAGAAAGCCGAAACCGCCCCGCTGCCGCTCGAGATGGGTCCAACTGCGCACCAACCTGCCCGCCTGATAGTCCAGATGGGCGAGCTCAACCTGCAACCGTCCCTCCGCCGTTGCGGCGCGCTCACCGAAGATCTCGAGGATTAACCCGGTACGGTCGATCACTTTGACGCCGACCTTGTCCTCCAAATTGCGCTGCTGGATCGCACTGAGTTGCGCATCGACGATGAGCAGTTCCGCTTCATGCTCCTCCAGCAGAGAAGCGATCTCGTCCACCTGCCCGCCGCCCAACAGGGTTGCAGCACGCGGCGCGCGGACGCGGTAAAAGCGTGAGGAGACGACATTAAGTCCGATCGCCGCTGCGAGACCCCTGCCTTCCTCCAGACGCGCACCGACATCAAACCTGCTGTCCCGATCGATCTGCGGAAGAACCAGTACGGTCCGGGCACCGCGCGCGAATTCGTCTTCGCGGTCTAGCGAGAAGCCGCTCAATCTTCTTCCTCTTCATCATCGCGGTTATAGTCCGCCAGGCTAATCGGCTGCAGCGGTTGTACGGTTGAAATGGCATGTTTGTAGACGAGCTGGCTCATGCTCTCGCGCTCCAGCAGCAGCGAGAACAGATCATAGGCGCGCACCGTCCCTTGCAGCATGACGCCATTGACGAGGAACATGGTCACCGGTTCCTTGGTGTCGCGCACGGCATGGAGGAATACTTCTTGCAGCACGCCCTTTTTGGGTTCCTTGCGCGCCATCATGTCATCAAATGGAGCCAATGCCACTGGTTCTGACGCCATGACGGTTGATATCGCATGTTTGTAGACAAGCTGCGCTTGACCATCGCGGCGCAGTAGCACCGAAAAATTGTCGAACCAGGTTATGATGCCCTGCAGCTTTACGCCTTTGACCAGGAACATCGTAACCGGTGTTTTGGTCTTGCGAAGATCGTTCAGGAAAAGATCCTGAAGCCCGTTGCTGCGATCTGCCATTCGATTGTTCCCCCGAATCTTGTGAGGCCGATCCCCACATGAATCCATCAGTTTCTGCTTTTCGTTGCGCCCGACCGGCGGTCCTGCCGTTCGATCGTTATTCCTCGCTTTCGCCGCCCTTGCGTTCGGAAATGCCAAGCAATTTCAATTTGCGATGCAGGGCGGAGCGCTCCATGCCAATAAACGAAGCGGTGCGCGACACGTTCCCCGAGAAGCGCCGTATCTGAATGCGCAGATATTCTCTCTCAAACGTCTCGCGGGCTTCCCGCAGGGGCGATCCCATCAGGTTCGAGATCACCGTGCCTCCTCCCGCGTCCTGCCCCATTACTTCGGGCGGCAACAAGTCCAGCTCGATCCGTTCCCGCCGATCGACAGGCGAAAGGATGATCGTGCGCTCGATCACGTTGCGAAGCTGGCGGACATTGCCTGGCCATTCGCAAGCCTGCAGCGCAGCCATCGCTTCCTCGGTGACGTCCGGCGGAGCGATGCGCTGCTCGTTCGAGAAGCGCGAAACGAAATAGCGCACAAGCGAGGGGATATCCTCCCGCCTTTCCGTGAGCGGTGGCAGTTCGACCGGCACCACGTTCAGGCGATAAAACAGGTCTTCCCGAAACCGTTTGGCCTCGATCTCCTCGGCCAGATTGCGCGCGGTGGAGGCCACGAAGCGTACGTCCACCTTCACCGGGCGGCTGCCGCCCACGCGCATAAAACTCTGATCGGTCAAGACCCGCAAAATCTTGCCTTGCGTGGTCAGCGGCATGTCCGCCACCTCATCGATGAACAGCGTTCCACCATGTGCGCGTTCGAGCAGCCCGGCCTGGACCAGCTTGCCCTCCCGTTCGATACCGAACAGCTCTTCCTCGACATGATCCGGCATCATCCGTGCGGCGCTGACGGTCAGGAAAGCCGCGGACGCTCTGGGGCTCCAGCCGTGGAGCAGGCGGGCCGCCACTTCCTTTCCAACGCCGGCGGGCCCAGTGATGAGCAGGCGGCTACCGGTGCCCGCGACGCGCTTCAACGTAGCGCGCACGTTGTTGATCGTGCTCGAATTGCCCGTCAGTTCCTCTGCCTGGCCCACCCGTTCGCGGAGGACCGCGTTTTCCTGCTTGAGCCGCTCGGTCTCGGTGGCGCGATTGACGAGATGAATCAGCCGCTCGGCCTCAAAGGGTTTCTCGATGAAATCGATCGCTCCGAGCCCGACGGCCGCGACGGCGGTGTCGATATTGCCGTGTCCGGAAAAAACGATCACCGGCAGATCCGGATCACGGCTCTTTACATCCTTCAGGATTTCCAGACCGTCCATTTTCGATCCACGAAGCCATACATCGAGCAGCAGGAGCGATGGCCGCCTGGCATCGATTGCGTCCAGCGCGGCATCGCTGTTTTCTGCGGTACGCGTTTCAAACCCCTCGTCCGACAATACGCCAGCCACCAGATCGCGAATGTCTTTTTCGTCGTCGACAATCAAAATATCGAGCGCCATGACTAGTTCCGATCCTTTGGTCCGCTGTTGCTATCGCTCAGCCTGCCGGGCCCGGGATCTCCCAACAGCGCCGGGGTGAATTGCAGGATGACGCAAGTTCCGCCCTGCGCCGAGTCCACGAATTCTATCTCACCGAAATGCTCTTCCACGATTTTCTTGACGATCGCCAGGCCAAGGCCCGTTCCGCTCGCCCGCGTGGTCATATAAGGTTCCAGAATCCGGTCCCGGTCGCCGGGCAGACCAATGCCATTATCGCCAATCTCAACCCGAATGCGCCCGTCGCTTTCGACGATCGCCACGCCGATCTCGCCATCCGACAGCGCGAAGGCATCGCTGGTGCGAGCGCGTTCCTCCACCGCTTCGGCCGCGTTCTTAATGATGTTAATGAGCGCCTGACCGATCTGGCGGCGATCGCATACCAGTTCGATGTCGCGGTCCGGCGCGTTTATGGAAAAGGCGATTTCGGGGTGGCCGACTTCGTGCAACAACATCGACTGCTTGACCATGTCCTGCAGGCTTTCTGTGCGGAACACGGGCTTGGGCATGCGGGCAAAGGCGGAAAATTCGTCGACGATGTTCCGGAGGTCGCCCACCTGCCGGATGATGGTGCTGGTCAATTCGCTGAACACGTCGCCATCTTGCACGATGTCCTTGCCAAATTTGCGCTTGAGTCGTTCGGCGGCCAGCTGAATCGGGGTGAGCGGGTTCTTGATCTCATGTGCGATCCGGCGCGCCACATCGGCCCAGGCCGCGCGGCGTTGATCGACCAACTGCTGCGTAATATCCTCGAACGTCAGCACTTTGGCGTCCGGCCGCACGGACAGGTTAACCGCCAGCGTCAGCGTTTCGTCCTTGGCGCCCAGCTGGACCACCGCGCGCTGTTCGCCGCCGTCCACCAGATCAGCGAGAGCCGGGGCCACATCGCGCAGTCGCTGCCCTGTCAGCTGCGCGTCGCGGCCACCAAGTATCTGTTCTGCGATGCTGTTGATGAGGCGAATGCGCCCGTCATCGCCCAGGCTGACAATCCCGGCGGTGACCGACTCCAATACCGTCTCGATAAAGGCACGGCGGGCGTCGAGCTGGCTGTTGGCGGTCAGCAAATCGCTGGTCTGGACCTCCAGCCGTTCGGTCATCTGATTGAACGACCGGCGCAGGATACCGATTTCATCCGGACTGTTGCCGGTGATCGGCACGCGCGTCGACAGTCGCCCGTTCGCGACATTCTGTGCCGCGTGGACCAGCTCGGTGACCGGGTTGACCAACCGATCCGCCACCAGCAGCGCAACCCATACGGCCACCCCGATGATCAGCAGCGAAATGAGAAACAACGCTGCGTTGAACTGCAGTTGCAATAGCCGCGAACGTTCAGCCAAGGCGCGATAATCGTTGAGCACTTCCTGCGCGCGGTTTCCCATCAGGAAGCCTGCGGAATTTACCGATCGCACCGTGTAAAGAAACAGGCCGGTTTGCGGAAAAATCGCGGTGGCCGACTCCATCTTGTCGCGATCCGCCTGGACCACCACCGGTTCTCCCGATTGTAGCCGCCCCAGCAGCAGCGGAGTGATCCACTGGACATCGGCCTGCACCTCACCTGCGGAGCCGGCCACGGCAAATGTCCGCTGTTTCCCGTCGGTGCCGATTTGCACGATCACCGATCGGTTGAACTTGCGCCCGATGGTCTGGAGACCGAACACCTCCTGAAAGGCGGCCGATTGGAGTGTCGTCTGTCCCAGCACGGTGCGCAGATCGCCAGCCATCGTCAGTGTTTCGTCCCGCACATCCTTCAGCTTCTCGTCGTAATAGCCGTTGGACAGCGACACCGCATTCTCGATCATCCCGCGGGCGGGGTCCGAAAACCAGAACTGGACGCCGCCCTGAAACAGGATCGACGCGAAGATCACCACGAGCAGGGTCGGGACCGCGGCTATCAAAGAGAAAAGCGCCACCAATCGCACATGCAGGCGGCCCTTGCTGCCGATCGACGAACGTTCTGCGCGCTGCAATGCCATCCGCCGGCCCGCCAAAACAAGAATAGCCGTGGCGGGGAGCAGATTGGCGACCAGAAGCGCAGCCATAACGTCGGGACTCAGCGGAACGTTGCCGTTCCCCTGCCCTGACAGGATGAAATAGCTTGCCGCCGCAATGACGATCAGGGCGGCCGCACTGCCCCATTCCCAGAACGGAAACCATTCATCGCCGCCGGCGATCGCGGTCAGGCGCTTGAACAAGCCACGGCGCGGACCGTCGGCATCGACATCATAAGAGGGGGCTGCTGTTGCCATTGAGACACAGGTAGACGATCGGCGTGGCCGTTTCACCACCAAAAAGAGGCCGAAAGAAGGATTCGACGTTCGCACCGAACGTCTGGACCGATCAGGCGGCCTGCGCGCGTTCCATATAGGGCGTATAAAAGCGCTCCAACATCGACAGCACCACGTCGGGATCCGGCTCCTGGTTTACCGCGTTTCGCCACTCAGCCGAGCCCGGCAGGCCCTTCACATACCAGCCCAGATGCTTGCGCGCGCAACGTGCTCCGATCTCGCGACCATAATGATCGAGTATGGCGCGGTAGTGCTCGTCGATCAGGTGATATTGCTCCGGGACACCCGGATCGGGCAGCCGCGTCCCGTCGGCGAGCCAGCGCATCACCTGTCCCAGAAGCCAGGGCCTGCCATATGCGCCGCGCCCGATCATGACGCCATCGGCGCCGCTTTGATCCAGCGCACTGTCGGCATCCTCTATCGAACAGATATCGCCATTGACGATTACCGGAAGGGAAACTGCCGCCTTCACCTTGGCGACGAAAGACCAGTCGGCATTGCCCTTGTACATCTGGTTGCGCGTGCGGCCATGGACCGTGATCAGCTTGGCGCCGACATCCTCGGCGATGTGCGCCAGTTCGGGCGCGTTCAGGCTGGCATAATCCCAGCCCATCCGCATTTTGACGGTAACCGGCACGTCCACCGCCTTGACCGTCGCTGCGATGAGCCGGGCGGCGAGCGGCAGGTCGCGCATGAGAGCAGAGCCCGCGTCTCCGCTGACGACCTTCTTTACGGGGCATCCCATGTTGATATCTATTATCGCGGCGCCGCGATCCTCGTTCAGCTTGGCCGCTTCGGCCATGATATTGGGATCGCAGCCGGCCAATTGCATGGACACCGGCTCCTCGGCGGGATCCCATGCCGCCTTTTGCACCGACTGGCGTGTCTCGCGGATCATCGCCTGGCTGGCGATCATCTCGGTAACGTTCAGGCCGGACCCATAGCGCCGGACCATCCGGCGGAATGGCATATCGGTCACGCCGGTCATAGGTGCCAGAATCACCGGCTGCGCGATCGTGATGCCGCCAATCTGAATGGGCGAAAGCCGCATGGTTGAATGGTCCGCCATAGGGAAGAAAAAAGGCGGCGCTCACCGCTTGATGCTCCGTATTTAGCGTGAAACCTCTTGGCGGACAAGATCGGGCGCGGCTAAGGCCTGCCGCCATGGCGCAAGACCTCCATGTTCTAATCGTCGCAGCCGGCAGCGGTAGCAGGGTTGGCGCCGATGTGCCCAAGCAATATCGCTCGCATAGGGGAAAGCCTCTTTTGCGTTGGAGTGCCGAACGGTTCGTGCAGGACGCGGCGGTGACCTCGGTCACGGTGGCTGTTGGGGAAGGCCAGCAGAACCAGGCCGAACGTGCGCTTGAGCACCTCGATACGCAAATCATGATCGGCGGTCCGACCAGACGAGACAGCGTGCATCGGGGCCTGGAGTATCTTGCCGCGGCTGGGGCGAGCGGGTGGATTTTGATCCACGATGCCGCCCGACCAGATATCCCCGGTCATGTCGTCACTGCGCTGCTCGATGCGCTGTGCGGCGCCCCTGGAGCCGTCCCGGTTTTGCCGGTGACTGACAGTCTGGTGCTGGCCGAGGATGGCAGCAGCATGGACCGCGATGCCCTGCGCCGTGTCCAGACGCCGCAGGCCTTCCATCTGGACGCCATAATCGCGGCGCACCGCCGTTGGCCAGACGGCGAAGACGCAACCGACGACGCGCAGATCCTGCGCGCCGCGGGCGGCTCGGTGACGCAGATTGCCGGGGACGAGCGCCTGGCCAAGCTTACGTATGCCGAGGATTTTACGCCGCAAAGTGGCCCGGCCTTTCGCATCGGCAGCGGGTACGACGTCCACCGACTGAACGCGGGCGACGAACTTTGGCTCTGCGGCATCCGCATAGATCACGAATTTGGCCTGTCCGGCCATAGCGACGCAGATGTGGCGCTCCATGCCATCACCGACGCCGTGCTCGGTGCCATTGGCGCGGGTGACATCGGTAGCCATTTCCCGCCCTCCGACGCGCGATGGCGGGGCGCGCGATCGGACCGGTTTCTCGCCCACGCCGTGTCGCTGGCCGAAGCGGCCGGCTACACCGTTGGCAATGTCGATTGCACCATCATTTGCGAAGCGCCCAAGATCGGTCCCCACCGCGAAGTCATGCGCGTGCGCGTCGCGCAGATCATGGGTATCGAAACGGGACGTGTCAGTATCAAGGCGACGACAACCGAAGGGTTAGGCTATACGGGCCGGCGCGAAGCGATTGCCGCGGAAGCCACCGCGCTGCTTGAACGAAGGAGCTGACATGGACAGCCACATCCTGCCCGAAGATGTATATGCGCTCGCCAAGCGCGTGATCGATGAGAATCGAGCGATCGGGCGCACCGTGACGGTGGCGGAGAGCTGCACCGGTGGGTTGGTTGCCGCCGCTCTGACCGAAGTCCCCGGCAGCAGCGATGTGCTGCATTGCGGGTTCACCACCTATTCCAACGACGCCAAGATCGCGATGCTCGACGTGGCACCGGACTTGATCGAGGTGTTCGGCGCGGTGTCCATGGCGGTGGCCTGGGGCATGGCGCAGGGAGCGCTTGCGCACAGCAAAGCCGATGTCGCCGTAGCGATCAGCGGCGTTGCGGGCCCGGGCGGAGGCACGCCTCAGAAACCTGTCGGTACCGTTGTTTTTGCCAAGGCCGGCCGCGGCGACGATCCTGACAAGATCCACGCCGACCGGAAGGATTTTGGCGAGGACAAGAGCCGCGCCGAAATCAGACTTCAGGCGGTGGTTTGCGCGCTGGAACTGCTGCTGCCGCCCGAATCACCGTAAAGTGCCGCAGCGCGCGTTTCAAAAGCACCGATCATGCGCATCAGCGCCTTCTCGAAAAACTGCCCTGCGATGGTTTGAAACAGACGGTTCTTGAATGCGAAATCCACCTCGAAATGGACGATGCATCCGCCCTCGCTATCACTCTCGAAGCCCCAGTCGTTGCGTAGATATTGCAGCGGTCCGTCGATATATTCGACATGGATTTTTGACTTGGGCACCTTGACCACCTGCGACGTGAACGTCTCGCGGATCGCCTTGAAGCCCACCACCATGTCGGCGAGGGTTTCGGTGTCCGTTTCCTGGCGCAACCGCATGGCGATGACCCATGGCAGAAATTCCGGATAACGTTTCACGTCCGCCACCAGATCGTACATCTGGCTAGGCGAAAAAGGCATGCGGCGTCTCTCGCTGTGGCGCGGCATTAGCGTGCGGACGCCTTTGCCAGCTTATCCTCCCGCGCGGCCCGCATGCGGGCGAAATCGTCACCGGCATGATAGCTCGAGCGCGTCAGCGGGCTGGAGGCGACCATCAGAAAGCCCTTCGCCCGTGCGATGGCTGCAAATGCATCGAACGCCTTGGGCGTTACGAAATCGATCACCTCGGCATGTTTGGGCGTGGGCTGCAGATATTGCCCCATCGTCAGGAAATCGACATCGGCACAGCGCATGTCGTCCATCACCTGATGCACTTCCAGCCGCTGTTCGCCGAGCCCGAGCATGATGCCGGACTTGGTAAAAATTGAAGGATCGTGCTGCTTCACCTCGTCCAGCAGACGCAGGGACGCGTAATAGCGCGCGCCCGGCCGGATCGTGGGATAGAGCCGCGGCACCGTTTCCAGATTGTGATTGTAGACGTCCGGACCGGCGGCAACGATCTTCTCGATCGCCTGGCGATGCTTGTTGCGAAAATCGGGCGTCAGGATCTCGATAGTGGTGCCGGGCGTCTGATCGCGCAATTCGCGGATGACACGCACGAACTGATCCGCCCCGCCATCTGGCAGATCGTCGCGGTCCACCGAGGTTATAACAATATGCTGCAGACCCATTTTGGCCGCCGCCTCGGCGACATGAGCGGGTTCTGTCATGTCCACGATCCGCGGCATTCCGGTCTTGACGTTGCAAAACGCACAGGCGCGGGTGCATACATCGCCCAAGATCATCACGGTGGCATGTTTCTTGGTCCAACATTCCCCGATATTGGGGCAAGCCGCCTCTTCGCACACCGTGTTGAGATTGAGCTCGCGCATCAGCTTGCGTGTTTCGGCAAAGCCCTTGCTTGTCGGAGCCTTGACGCGAATCCAGTCGGGCTTGCGGATGCGTTCACGGCGCTGTTCGGGAACGGGGAGATTGGTCATATCGTTCATAGGAGCGAGATAGCGATGGACGGCCCCGCTTGCCACCCCCTGTGACATACGATTACGCAAGGATAGTGAGGCACGATGACACAAGGATATATATGACCGACTTTCAAGACATGATTGAAGGCTACCGGCATTTCTACAGCAGCGGTTGGGAAGCGCACCGGCAGCGCTGGCAGGAGTTGACCGAGGGGCAGGACCCGCAGGTCATGGTGATCGCCTGTTCGGACAGCCGGGTCGATCCGGCCATCGTGTTCGACAGCAAGCCCGGCGAGATTTTTGTGGTGCGCAATGTGGCGGCGCTCGTGCCTCCGTTTGAAACGAGTCCAGGTTTCCACGGTGTGTCGGCTGCCGTCGAGTTCGCAGTACAATTTCTCAAGGTGCCGGAGATCGTGGTCATGGGCCATGGCCGGTGCGGGGGCTGTGAGGCAGCGTTGACGGGCAACGTTGCGAACGCCGATCACGGCCGGGGCGCGCATATTGCCGACTGGGTGCGTATGCTGCGCGAGGCCCGCAAGGACGTGGTAGATCAGCACGGAACCGAGGGCCGTGACGCCGGCCGTGCCATGGAGCTTGCCGGCGTCCGCGTCAGTCTGAAAAATCTGATGACCTTTCCTTATGTTGCCGAAAAGGTGGCGAGCGGCGCACTGAAGCTCCAGGGTGCCTATTTTGCGATCGAGGACGGCGAGCTTCATGTGCTCGACAAGGACACCGACCGGTTCAAAACCGTCCGATGAGCGTCGATCATCCTGGCTTTTACAACGATCTGAGCGGGTCTTTGGAAAAGGCGTGGTCGGTTATCGACGAGGGTGCTTCGAACCGTAACAGCCCCTGTCATACGCCCACCGTCGCCACCATCGATGCGTCCGGAGCCCCGTCTATGCGGGTAATGGTGCTCCGTGCCGTCTACCGCGCCGATCGGTGCATGCGTTTTCACACCGATTCGCGGGCACATAAAGTGACCGAGGTCAGCGGCGATGGCCGCGCATCCGTTCTGCTGTACGATCCTGCTGCAAAAATACAGCTGCGGCTGGGCGGTACGGCGCGTGTCGAAACCCTTGGCGTCACGGCTGACGGCGCCTGGCTGTCGGCCGACAATTATGCCCGCCGTTGCTATCTGGCAGCGGCCGCGCCGGGCACGGTGGTCACCGCGCCGACGTCTGGACTGCCAGAAGCGCTCGAAGGCGTGAAACCCAGCAACGCGCAATTGGAACCGGCGCGGCCAAATTTCGCAGTGCTTATGTTTGCGATCGATCGGATCGAGTTCCTCTATCTCGCACATCAGGGTCATCGCAGGGCCCGATACCAGTGGGGGGGCGATGCTTGGGATGGCGACTGGCTGGTGCCCTGACCGGGTCCGCGCGCACTGATTGCGCATGCCA
>JBBSUT010000053.1:0-14912 GCA_038234155.1 Sphingomonadales bacterium
TCCACGATGCTCCACAGCTTCAGATCGGGATCGCCGGCCATCAGGGCAAGACCATGGGCGATGGAGGTCAGTTCGTTTCCGCTGGCAATCCGCTGCGCGCCGAAGCGCTCCTCGAACAACCGGCTGACCGCTGGGATCAGCGATGATCCGCCGGTGAGGAACACGTGATCGATCTGCCCGTCCGCGATCCCCGCCCTGGCGAGTGCGCGATCGACCGTGTCGGCGATCCGCGCCAGATCGGGCGCGATCCAGCGTTCGGAATCGGCGCGGCGCACGTCCGCTTCGATCGAAACGCCCGGCCCCTCGAACCGAAACCCGGCCTGCGTATCGGCTGAGAGCGCGCGTTTCAGTCGGCCGACGTTTTCATACAAAGCATATCCCAGCTCGTTCTCGATCACCGCGATCAGGCGTTCGATAGCGGCCGGATCGACGGCGCTTTTTTGCAGTCGGGCCAGCTCTTCCAACGTGCGCCGGTTGCGCATCAGAGACAGGCGCGACCAGTCGCTGAAATCAGCGAAATGACCGGCCGGGATGTCGAGCTTCTTGTCGAACGAACGATAGCCGCCACCCTTGCCCAGCAGCGGCAGGACCAGTTGGTCCGTGATCCGGTAATCGAACCGGTTCCCTGCGATGCCGATGCCGGCCGAGCCGAGCGGCACGCCGCGCCGCGCAGACCCCTTTGCCTCCACCCGCACGACCGAAAAATCGCTGGTGCCGCTGCCAAAATCGGCAACCAGCAAAATGGCGGAGTCGTTCAGGCGGGATGCAAAGCTGTAGGCCGCGCCCAACGGTTCGTAGACATAGTGAACCGGGCGGCCCAGCAGCGCGAACATGGCATCGTAACGAGAGCGGGCGAGCGCCGGGTCCGGCCGGGCGCCAGCATAGCGCACCGGTCGGCCGATCACGATCTGATCGGGCAACGCGCGCAGCGCGCGGCCCGATCAGATCGAGCAGATGCCGCAGAAATATCTGCCCTAATGCTTCGAACGACAGCCGTTTGCCAAACAGGTATGCGGTATCAACCAGGCCGTTGCCCGCGAGAGACTTGAATGACTGCAGAAAACGGCTCCGCTCCGGAAAATCCAGGAATTCCGCAATGGCCCATGGCCTGCCGCATGCGCCAGGCCATCGCGCACGGCTTCGTCCTGCCAGAAACACAGCGCAGACCGGAACACAGGCCCGCTGCCGTCCGGCGCGGCAAAATCAACCAGCGCGGCCTCACCTTTGCCATCGATGCGGGCAATCACCAAATTGGTGGTACCCAAATCGATCCCGACGGCGCGCGGGGCGGTGCTGGTCTGCGGCAACATGAAGGTCCTTCGGCGGTACGGCCGCGCGCCTCATCACAGTTTTGGCGCGATGGCCAGCGGCGCGCGCGTTGTTCAGGCCAAAAGCCAGTTGGGTGCACGGTGCGATCGGCCGAGGCGCACGCGCGGGCGTCGCCGACATGTTTCGTTCAGCTGCCGGATTACACGGTCAGCCCCGCAGATTTTGGCGCGCGGCCACACAGCACGAACATCAAAAAGTCGGCGCATGGGCGCGCAATGCATAACAAAGCTTAAGTTGGGTCGGCGATTTTGAACGCAGATTTATAGGGGCATTGATGATAAGCCAGGAAAAAATTGTCGTCCGTCCCGCGTTTGACGGGGCCGAATCGCGAAAGCAGCCGAATTTGAAGATCAGCCCACAATCACCCGATCAGGGAATGGCCTTTTGGCAGGTACCGATGGTCTCGGATGCAATGATCGATCCGAACCAGCGCGCCCCCTTGGCGCAGGAACTGGAGCGGTTGGGCGAGTTCCTGCCCACCTTGTGCTGGATCGCCCATGCCGATGGCTCCATATTCTGGTACAACCAACGCTGGCATGAATATTGCGGCTCAACATCTGAGGAGATGGAGGGTTGGGGCTGGACGTCCATGCATGATCCCAAGCTTCTGCCCGAAGTGATCCGCCGGTGGACCGCCGCAATCGAAGCCGGTTTGCCTTTTGAAATGACTTTCCCGCTGCGCGGTGCCGATAATTGGTACCGGACGTTTTTGACCCGGGCCATCCCGGTACGCAACGCGAACCAGCAGATCATGCGATGGTTCGGCACGAACACCGAGATCGGCGGCCAGATCAGGGCGGAGCGCGCGCTGGAGGCGACCGAGGCAAAATATGAGGTATTGACCAACGCCATGCCGCAGATGGTCTGGTCCACGCTGCCCGACGGTTACCACGATTATTACAATGACAAATGGTATGAGTTCACCGGTACGCCCACCGGATCGACCGACGGGGACGGATGGCGCGACATGTTCCATCCCGAGGACCAAGACCGCGCCCATGCCCGCTGGCAGCACAGCCTGGAGACCGGCGAAAATTACGAGATAGAATATCGGCTGCGCCACAGTAGCGGGGCGTATCGCTGGGTTCTCGGGCGCGCCCAGCCGGTGCGTTCGGGAAGCGGTGAGATTACCCGCTGGATCGGCACCTGCACGGATATTGACGATGCCAAGCGCGCCTCGGAACAGAATGAGCTGTTGAGCCGGGAACTCAGCCACCGGATCAAGAATATCTTTGCCGTCATTTCGGGGCTCATCAGTCTCACCGCCAATCGCGCTCATGAGACCAAACCCGCCCTGACGGCCTTGCTTGGGCGTATCTCCGCGCTTGGCCGTGCGCATGACTTCGCGCGCCCACATAGCCCGCATTCGCAACCGATGACGGCATTGGGGACGCTCCATGGCTTGCTGGGGGAATTGCTCTCGCCCTACGGCGATAGCGAAAGAACCCGCGTCGTCATCCACGGCGACGATACGCCCATCGACGATCGCAGCGCGACCCCGATTGCGCTGGTGATCCATGAACTGGCGACCAACTCGGCAAAATATGGTGCGCTGTCCGCACTCGATGGCGTCGTCGATATCGACATAGCCCGGCAGGATGACGATTTGTGCATCACCTGGCTCGAACGGGGCGGCCCCCCGGTGAGCGGCGAACCGACGCGAAGGGGGTTCGGAACCGAACTGGCGGAACTCAGCATCACCCGGCAACTGGGCGGCTCGATCGACAAAGATTGGAACCGCGACGGCCTGAAAGTCACGATCTGCGTGAAGCCGACCAGATTGAACCGGAGCGACTAATCCCGGACGGCATTAATTCGTCGATTTTGCGGTTCGCACGATGTCTTCCAAATTGGTGTCGTTCCAGGGCTTGTCGACCACGCCCAGAAGGCCTTCAAACGCCGCGCCTGCCTGCGCTGGATTGGCGGTCAGGATCAGCACCTTCGTGCCAAACCTGTTTGCAAGACTGCGCGCGATTTCCGGCCCGGTCAGGCCATCGCGCAAGTTCAGGTCGACAAAGGCGAGATGGGGCTTTTCTTCCGCCAGTTCCAGCGCCGTCTGTTTATCCGGAGCAATCCCTATAACCTCGCAGCCGAGCCCTTCGATGACACTTTCCAGATGCAAAGCGGCAAAAATCTCGTCTTCTACAATCAGAACTTTCATGATGGTCGGCAACTTTCCAATGACGTAACCCGCGCAACGCGCTGCCACGCCTTTTGATCCGGTAATTTTGAAAAAACAGGAAGCGTGAGGATTGGCTTTGGTTTTGGCCTGTTCGCCGCTCCGAAACAACCAGACCATGCCGGCGCACACGGTGTCCTGGGGCTGATCAGCGCGCCTTGGCGTATCCGGCGATGAAATCCTTGTGCACGGGCATATTGCCGACGAGATAGCGGATGGATTGGTCGATCGCATCGATCTCGCCCGGCAAACCGGGGTCTTGCAGAGCATCGGCCATCGGGCTGTGGCGGCGTGGCAGAATGCCCTGCCCCATCATCACCGCGATCCAGCTGGTGGGCGCGAACAGCTCGTCCTCCTCGCGGAATATCTGACCGTTCATGCGAAAAAGATCGATCTTTTCCGACAGGCTGTCCGGGATAGCCATGGTCCGGCAATAGTCCCAGAACGCGCTGTCGCTGCGGCTGGTGGCGCAGTAATGCAGGATCAGGAAATCGCGGATCCGCGCATATTCCTTACCCGTCAGGCGATTGAACGTGGCCTCTTGTACTGGCGATATTTCATCCAGCGAGAGCAGCGCAATCAGCTTGGAGATGCCGGTGTTGATCAGATGGATGGATGTCGACTCGAGCGGCTCCATGAACCCGGCGGACAGACCCAGCGCCACCACGTTTCCGCTCCAGAATTTCTTCCGGCGTCCGGTGGTGAAGCGCAGAAAATTTGGCTCGGCCAATGGTTCGCCATCGATATGCTCGGCCAGGATGGCGTACGCTTCATCGTCCCCCATATGCGCCGAGCAGTAGACATGGCCGTTGCCGTTGCGGTGCTGCAGCGGCACCTGCCATTGCCAGCCGGCCCGCCGCGCGGTCGCCCTCGTAAAGGGCGGCACCTTGCCGTCGCCTGCCGACGGAAGGGCCACCGCCCGGTCGCACGGCAGCCAGTGGCTCCAGTCCTCATAGCCCGTGTGGAGCGCCTGCTCGATCAGCAGGCCGCGAAAGCCGGAGCAATCAACAAACAACTGGCCTTCGATCACCGCGCCGTCCTGCAAGGTGACGGACCGAACATGGCCGCTTTCGCTGACCAGCGATACATCGGCCACCATCCCCTCGCGCCGCACCACGCCGCGACTTTCGGCCAGACGTCGCAGGAACGCGGCATAAAGGCCGGCATCAAGATGATAGGCATAGTTGATCGGCGGCAGATCGCCGCGCGCATTCTCCTCGGTTTTGGCGAACCGGCCAAACTGCGCGGCCATTGTCTCGGGGCTGAAATAGGCCAGCGGCCGTTGGTCACCAGCAGCCTGCATGCGCTGCCAGATCGCGTGAAAGGATACGCCGTCGATCTCATACCCATAGGTACCGAACGGGTGGAAATAGCTGTCACCAAGCTGACCCCAGTCGGTAAACTGGATGCCCAGCTTAAAACTGCCTTTCGCGGCAGCCAGCATCTCGGCCTCGTCCACGCCGATCAACTTATTGAAATCGACGAAGGGCGGGATCGTCGCCTCGCCCACGCCGACGGCGCCGATCTGCTCTGATTCGATCAGCGTGACGCGCAGGCCGCCCGGGGCGACCAGTTTGGAAAGCGCGGCGGCCGTCATCCAGCCAGCGGTGCCGCCGCCCACGATCACGATCGATGTAATGGCCATATTCTGTCCTTGCCCGCCCGCCTGTTGCGCTGCCCCGGCTGATCGTGCAATTTTGCCGGTGTAGCCGATTGTTGCAGCAAAGTAACAGCCCGGCGCAAATATGGGAACGTTCATTTTTGCCATTGTGAACGATCACAATTGGGCTTAGGGGCCGGGGGGGGTACCAGGCCCGCAAAGGGCCGGGGCGTTGGCGTGTCACGCTGCGCAATCGACATCAGGAGGGGCGTTTTCATGACCAAATCGCAGATCAACCGCAGGCTCTCGCGTCACATCTTGCGCTGGGGCACCGCGTCCAGCCTGGCCATGCTGATCGCGACTGGTGCCTATGCCCAGCAGCCCGTGGGAAACGTTCCAATGCCAGCTGATCCAGTGCCGGCCGATCCAGTTCAGGGCGACGGCTCGATCGACGGACCCAGCGACGATCTGAGCGGCACGGTCAGCGATGATAATGTAATCGTGGTCAGCGGTTTCCGCGCTTCGCTGGAAAGCGCGCAAAATCTCAAGCGCGATGCCGATACCTTCGTCGATGTCATCACCGCCGAGGATATTGGTGCCCTGCCCGATCGCTCGGTGGCCGAGGCGCTGCAGCGTGTCCCCGGTGTCAACATCAGCCGGTTCGAGCAGCGCGACGATCCCGATCGCTTTTCGGTCGAGGGATCGGGCGTTATCATCCGCGGCCTGCCATTTGTCCGGTCCGAGCTGAACGGGCGCGACATCTTCTCCGCAAACGGCGGGCGCACACTCAGCTTCAACGACGTCTCGCCCGAATTGCTGGGCCGGGTCGAGGTGTTCAAGAACACCACCGCCGACATGATCGAAGGCAGCATCGCGGGTACCGTCAACCTAGTGACGCGCAAGCCGCTCGATTCGCGCGGGTCGCGCATCGCAGGGACGGTGGAAGCCAATTACGGCGATTTCGCCAAGGAATGGTCGCCCGGATTCTCCCTTCTGGGATCGCACAGTTTCGATACTGCGATCGGCACCTTCGGCCTGCAGATGGGCTATGCGCAGTCCCAGCTGGTGACCAAGACCGATGCCTCGCAAGTCACCGATCCTTGCTACCGGGCCGCCACACTGGACGGGCCGTGCATTCGCGTGCGCGCGGTCGGTTCGGGCGGATTCAGCGGCGATACGGCTTTCGGTCCGGACAACTTCCCTCCGGCCAGATCGGTCGTCGTGCCCAAGGGTGCGGGCGTGCGCACCACTGACCTGACGCGCGACCGCGATGCCATCTCGGCCATCGCGCAGTGGGAAAGCCCAGACGAACGTGCGCTGCTGACGCTGGAATATCTACGCGCCAAGACCAGCGCGACCATCGACGAATATTCGCTGCTGGCCCTGGTAAATGACGATGGGCTGTTCCCGGTGCCCGCCGCGGGCACCAGCTTCGCGTTCGACAACAACGGCATCTTCCAGTCCGGCACGCTGACACAGGGCGGCGGCATCCCCACCGAGGCGTTACGGTTCCAGCGCGAGGACGAGGCCAAGACCGAGGATTTCAGCTTCGATCTGCAGCTGCAGCCAACCGATCGGCTGCACTTTAATATCGAGGTGCAGAACATCCGGTCGAGCCGTAGCGAGAACGGGTTGATCGGCGCGATGCAGACCGCGTCCGACATTTTCCTGGACAACAGCGGCAACGTGCCCGTGGTTCAGTTTCTGCAGCCCGGCACCCCCAGTTCGCCTGCATCCTATTTCAGCGATCCCAACAAGAGCTTCTACTGGTTCCTCATCGACAATCAGGTGCGCAACGAGGGCGAACTGTGGAGCATGCGCGCAGACGCCGATTACGACATTGCCGACGGCGGAGAAGGCTTCTTCAAGACGGCGCGCTTTGGCGCGCGTTGGTCCGATCGCACCCGTGTGACGCGCAACACGAACTTCTCCAACTGGGGCAATCTGTCGGCTCCCTGGACCGGTGGCGGCGCAGTCTATGCGGGCGACTATCCCGCGTCGCAGCTGCGCAATCCTTTCTCCGACTTCCAGCGCGGCAAAGTGCCGGTGCCCGCCGGCGACGGCGCGGCCTTCTTCTTCGGCGGCGACAATTTGGTCAGCGAATATTTGACCGGCGTGACCGAGGGCCAGGCACGCGACATCGAGGCACGCTCGCAAACACCCGTACCGTGGGCGCCAATCTACAATCGTTCCGGATTGGTCGCCGGTACGCCCTATCGCCCATCCGAAATATCGGACGTGAGCGAGAGTTCCTTCGCAGCCTATGCACGGCTCGATTTCGGCTCGGACGCGCTGTTTGGCACCGGCATGTCGTTGATCGGCAATGTCGGCCTGCGCTATGTGCGCACAAACGTATTTTCCGGTGGGCAGATCGGTTTTCCCACAACCGACGGCTTCCAGCTGACGCCGGGCGGGCAGATAAATTTCGCCGCGACCTGTTCCGGCCTGGCCGGTACCCCGGGCGGCGTCCCCGGCTTCTGCCAGCTGACACCCGAACGGCAGGCCCAGTTCAACGCAGTGTTCAACAATCCCACGTTCAACGATAGCGCAGTTGGGACATTCGATTACTGGTTGCCAAGCGTCAACGCCAAGCTGGACGTGGGCGGCGGGCTCCTGTTCCGCGCCGCCGTGTCGAAAGGCATTTCCCGCCCGGATCTATCACTTTATCGCACCGGCGGAGCGTTCGGCGACAATACGAATACGCTGCGTCAGGAAGGAACGCTGGCCTCCGGTCCGCTGTTCGCTTTGGGTACCGGAAACCGCCAACTGACCGCCACCGAAAGCTGGAATTATGACCTGTCGGTCGAATATTATTTCAGCCAGGTTGGTTCGCTCACCGTCTCGGCCTTCCTCAAGGATATCAGCGGAATTGTGAACAGCGGATCGGTCATCCGTACGTTCACCACCGCCAACGGGACACCGTTCGATGTACGCGTCGACGGTCCGGACAACACCAGCGGCGGCATACTGAAGGGCGTCGAGGTGGCCTATCAGCAGACCTTCGATTTCCTGCCCGGTCCGCTGGACGGTCTGGGCACGCAATTGACCTATACCTATGTCGATGCCGGCGATTTCACCAACCCTGATCTGAACGGCAACCGCAGCCTGTTTGCTGGTAACGTTCCGCTGGCGGGCGTCTCAAAGCACACGGCCAACGCCACAATATTTTTCGAAAAGGGTCCGCTGTCGGCGCGTGCGGCCTATAACTGGCGGTCAGAATATCTGCAGACGCCGCGCGATGTCATCTTCCCCTTTTCGCCGATTTACGGAGAGGCAACCGGTCAGCTGGACGCGTCGATATTCGTCTCGCTGATCGACGGGATCAAACTGGGCGTACAAGGCGTCAATCTGCTCGACGAGATCACCCGAACATCGCAGGTGATCGATTTCGACGGAACGCGGGTCACCCGCTCCGCCTTCCGCAACGATCGGCGCTATACGCTGATTGCGCGGTTCGATTTTTAGCAAGGCCAATGCGCGCACCCCTGATCATCGGCTATGGTCAGGTGTGCCCCGCAGACGCTAACGGTTCAGGAATGACGCCTTTACATCGCTCCATCGCCGCAGCCGATCTCCTGCCGTGGAACGTCGCGCGTGCGATCAAGCCAGCGCCGCTTGGCCGCTGGAGGGGCAGATAGATGCCGCGCCGAAGACAAGCCGTCACCATCAAACATGTGGCGTCGGATGCTGGCGTATCGCTGCAGACGGTCAGCCGTGTCATCAACGACGAGCCGAATGTGCGCCCCGCCATGAAGGAACGCGTGCAGGAGGCGATCGATCGGCTCGGCTACGTCCCGTCGATCGCGGCGCAGCGGATGAGCGGATCGCGCAGTTATCTGATATTGGCGCTGAACGACCGCGCGCGGACGGTGGCCGAATGGCAATCGCGCGAGGGATCGGAATGGGTCAACCAGATGCTACTCGGCGGAATGCTGACGTGCGCCGTCCACGGTTATCGGCTCATTGTCGAATTGGTCGATACCCATGCCGATCATGTCGAGCGCGAACTCGCCGCCGCCTTTGCCGCGCTCCAGCCGGACGGTGTGGTGCTGACACCGCCGCATTCGGAAAATCCGGTCATCACCGCGTTCCTGGAGCGGCAGGGCGTGCCCTTCGTGCGCATCGGATCGCGCGACGCGGGGCCCGGCATTCCGATCACGATGGACGACGAGGGCTCGGCTCGCCGCGCCGCGCAATTGCTGATCGATCGGGGACACCGGGCCATCGGCATCATCGGCGGTTCGCGCAAATATAGTCTGAGCCAGCGACGGATCGCCGGATGGCGCGCGGCGATGGACGAAGCCGGGCTGACCACCGAAGGGCTGCTGGCACCGGGCGATTTCACCTATGAAAGCGGGCTGACCGGCGCACGCGCTCTTCTGGCTCGCGCCGAGCGTGCGACGGCGATTATCGCCAGCAACGATCAGATGGCGTTGGCCACGCTGGCAGTCGCCGGGGAAATGGGCTTGGCGGTTCCCGCCGATCTTTCGATCATCAGCTTCGACGACACCCCGGCGATCCGTTACGCGCAGCCCGCCATCACCGCAATCGAACAGCCGATCGCCGAGACGATGGCGCGTGCGGTGGAGTTGATCATCCAGGTTCAGCGCGGCGGCGAATGCCCCACGGAGGCAATCCGCATTGGCGCGGCGCTGATCGAACGCGGCTCCACTGCCCCTCCCGCGCTCTAGCCGATCCGGGCCGACAAACAGGCCAGGGGCGCGAAAGCCTGCTTGCGTCCCACGTTCTTCGGCTTATGAAGGCTGTTAACGTTCACAAGATTGATGAACTGCGAAATATGGGGATGATCATGCGTATCGGATACATCGGTTTGCTGTTGCTGGGCACGACCGCTGGATGCGCCGGGCTACCCTTGGCGTCATCGTCGTCGACATCGCCGCCTTTGGCATCGGTATCGGCGCCAACGCCGCAATCTGCCCTCAGCGTTCCCGCGGAAGCATCGGCACATCCTGCCCTCTGGCCCGCTGCTCACAGCCCTGCCGCCATCACCGACCCGGCGACCGAGGCGCGGATATCCGCCCTGATCGCGCGGATGACGCTGGAGCAAAAAGTTGGCCAGCTGATTCAGGCCGATATCAGCGCCATCTCACCCGAGGACCTCGTTCGCTATCCGCTGGGATCGGTGTTGGCGGGCGGCAACAGCGGCCCTTATGGCAACGAGCGTTCCACCGCCGCTGACTGGGACCGGCTGGTCAGGGCATTCCGCGCCGTATCGCTGCGCCCGGCCGCCAACGGCGTGACCATTCCGATCATCTTCGGCGTGGACGCGGTCCACGGGCACAACAACATCCCCGGCGCGGCGATCTATCCGCACAATATCGGGCTGGGCGCGGCGCACGATCCCGCACTGGTCCGCCGTATCGGCGCGGGCACCGCCGCTGAGATTGCGGGCAGTGGTATCGAGTGGACCTTCGCGCCAACGCTCGCGGTGCCGCAGGATCCGCGCTGGGGGCGCACCTATGAGGGCTATTCATCCGATCCCGCGCTGGTTGCCGCTTATGGACGCGCGATGGTCGAGGGGCTGCAGGGCAATCTGCGGTCCGGCACGCCGATCGGCTCCGCCCATGTCGCCGCCACGGCCAAGCACTTTCTGGCTGACGGCGGCACCAATGACGGCAAGGATCAGGGCGATGCAGTGGTCTCCGAACATGATCTGATTGCCATCCATGCCCAGGGATATCCGGCCGCGATCGATGCCGGCGCGCTGACCGTGATGGCCAGTTTCTCCAGCTGGAACGGCGTCAAGAACCACGGCAATCCCACCTTGCTCACCGATGTGCTGAAGCGCCGCATGGGTTTTGACGGGTTCGTGGTCGGAGACTGGAACGGGCATGCACAGGTGGATGGCTGCAGCAACACCGATTGTCCGCGCGCGATCATGGCCGGGCTCGACATGTTCATGGCGCCGGACAGCTGGAAGGGTCTGTTCGACAACACCTTGATCCGCGCACGCTCCGGCGAAATCACGCCGGCGCGGCTGGAGGATGCGGTGCGCCGTATCCTGCGCGTAAAGATGAAGCTCGGCCTGTTCGATGACGGGATCGGCGGGCGGCGCGATTATGGCGCGATTGGCGCACCGGAGCACCTGGCGCTGGCACGCGAGGCGGTATCCAAATCGCTGGTGCTGCTCAAGAACCAAGGGACTGCCCTGCCGGTGAAACCGGGCGCTCATGTGCTGGTTACTGGGCCGGGCGCGGACGATATGGCGATGCAGGCAGGCGGCTGGACCATCAGCTGGCAGGGCACGGACGTGACCAAAGCCGATTTCCCGAAGGGAGAGACGATCTGGCAAGGCATCCGGCAGGCCGTCGTTGCTGCTGGCGGTACGGCGATTTTGTCGCCCGGCGGCGATTTTACCGATCGCCCGGATGTTGCCATCGTGGTGTACGGCGAGCCGCCCTATGCCGAGTTTCAGGGCGATGTGCCCACGCTGGATTATCAGCCCTCCGGCGCGCGCGATCTGGCCCTGCTGCAGCGATTGAAGGCGCAGGGGATTAAAGTGGTGTCGCTGTTCCTGTCGGGCCGTCCGATGTTCACCAGTCCAGAAATTAACGCATCCGATGCATTCGTGGCGGCCTGGCTGCCGGGCACTCAGGGCGGCGGCGTGGCGGACGTGTTGATCGCCGACAAAGCAGGGCGCACACCGCGCGGCTTCACCGGCACCCTGCCCTTCGCCTGGCCAGCCACGGCCGTGTCGCCGATTGCCAATCCGCTGTTCACGCGCGGCTATGGCCTCAACTACCAAAGCCGCGCTACGGTCCCGCCCCTGTCCGAAGATCCCGGAATCGACATGGCCCGGGCGCTCAACCTGGATAATTTCTTCGTTGCTGGCCGGGCGCAGGCACCGTGGTCCCTGTCGGTCGCCGATGCGGGCGGCAAACGTTCGGTATCCGGCACCGCAGCGCGCAGCCCGGACGGCGCGGTAACGCTTGGTCCCGTCGACATCCGGGCGCAGGAAGATGCCCGGCGCATCAGGTTTACCGGGGCCGGCGAAATCGCGATCGAGGGCCCGCCCGCCGATTTGTCCGCGCGCTTGGCCTCAGGCGATGCGCTGGTGATCGAAGGCCGCGTCGATGCGCGGGGACCCGGCTACGCGCGGCTGTTCCTGGGCGATCGCGGCGTCGCTTTCGCGCCCCTGCTGAACGCCGCCGCGCCCGGCATGGTAACGCGCTGGCGCATCCCGCTACGCTGTTTTGCCGACGCGAACGGCGGACTTGCCGCCATCGGTAATGCCATGCGGATCGAAGCGGAGGCGGGCCTGTCGCTGACGCTGCTGTCAGCCGCGCTTGCCCCGTCCGCCAATGGCGACACCTGCCCCGCGCGGCTGCCGTGATCCGCGGGCAATTAGTACGGAGAACCATGATGACCATCAAATCCACGTTTCTGGGCGTTGCAGCTGCACTGGCGGTATCCGGGTGCCAAACGGTTGCTACCGATCTGGGAACCGCGTCCGCCGCCGCTCCATCGCCGGTGGAAGCGGGCCCGCTGCTGTTCGAGGACAATTTTGACGTCGGTACGCTGGACCGAAGCAAATGGGTCGTTGTGGGCCCAGATTTCTGGGTGAACAATGAGCAGCAGGCGTACGTCGATACGCCCGATACGGTGCGCTTCCTGCCGGCCGGCGCGGTGGACGGCGCGGAAGGTGGAGTGCTTTCACTGCAGCCAAAATATTCGCCTGGATTTCAAACGCCAACAGGGCGCACCGCCGATTTCGTCTCCGGCCGCATCACCACGCGGGGCAAATTTGAATTCACCCATGGCAGCGCATCGGCGCGGATCCGGATGCCCGATGCCGTGGGCGTCTGGCCGGCCTTCTGGCTGCTTGGGAACGGCGCGTGGCCAGACACGGGCGAAATCGACATTATGGAATATGTCGGAGAAAAGGACTGGACCGGCGTTGCGCTGCACGGCCCGGGCTATTCGGGCGAAACGCCGATAGTGAACCGATATGTGTTCGAGGACGGGACCGACGTTACCGCCTGGCACGTCTACTCCGTGGACTGGTCCCCTGAAGAAATCCTGTTCAGAATTGACGGCCGTCCGACCTATCGCGCCACCCGTGCCATGGTGGAACATTACGGGCGCTGGGCATTTGATACGCCCAAGTTCGTGCTGCTGAACTTCGCGCTGGGCGGCGCTTACCCGTTCAAGACCAACGGCATCGAAACACCCTACAACGGCATGCCGCAGGACACCGTAGATCGGATCAAGCGCAACGATATCGCGATGTATGTCGATTGGGTGCGCGTTCGCGGTACGGAATGAGCGCCGTAGACCGGCGATGCGCTTGGGCGGCGGCGGCTGATATAAGACGCCTTCCTCCTACGCAGCGCGGCCCAGCAGGACGTCCACGCGCAGACCCGGATCGTTCCCGTCGATAGCGATACGCCAGTTATGGGCGCCGACGATGGCAGCCACCATGTTGAGGCCCAGCCCGTATCCTGCACGCGCGCGGCTCCGGTCCAGCCGCACAAAGCGCTGCAATATCCGCCGCCTGTCCTGCGCCGCGACACCCGGACCGTCGTCGCTGACGGTCAAGGCATGGCCATTTAACGCCACCGATATGCGCGTGCCGACAGGCGTGTGCACCATGGCATTGTCGAGCAGATTGGCGACGATCTGCGACACCAGTTCGCGGTCGCCCATCGCGGCCACCGGTCCGTTGATGCTGCAGGTCAGGTGGCGGCCGCTGTCTTCGATCGCGGGCGCATAGCTTTCGGCCACGTCGCGCACGATCGCGTCCAGCCGCAGCGCCACGAAATACTGGCTCGCCGCGCCGCGTTCCAGCTCGGAAATTCGAAGGATTGCGGCGAACAGCTTCAGAATGTCGTCGGTACGCGCGATCGCGCCTTGCAGCGACGTGGCGCATGCATCGCCGCCATCCATCTCCTCCAGATGGTTGCGCAAGCGCGTCAGCGGCGTGCGCAGATCATGGGCGATATCGCTCGATACCTGTCGCAAATTGTCCATCAACCGGGCGATCCTGTCGAGCATCCGGTTGAGTGTGCGGGCCAGATCGTCAAATTCATCGCCGCGCGGACCGATCGGCATGCGGCTGGCAAGATCGCCGGAAACGATCGCCTCGGCAGTGCGTGCGATTCGCCCGATCCGGCCGCGCAGATAGCCGCCCAGTATCAGCCCGCCGCCGATGCCGAGCAGCAGGATCGCCAGCGACGCAGCGCCGAATATCGTCAGAATGCTGCGGTCGATAGATTCCAGCGGCTCGCGGTCAGCCGCCACCACCAACCGCGTTCCATCCACGAGGTCGAGCGCCAGTGCGCGGGCCGGATCCACGCCCTCATCGGGGTCGATAAAGCGAATGTCGCTCCATCCAAGCGCGGGACGGCCGGTGTTCATTCTGCCGGCAATTCGGCGGCCGTCCGGTGTAAACAGTGCAAAGCCCAGATCGTCCACAGAGCGCAATCGTTCCCGGGCGCGGATCGATTCGATCAGGTCCGGCAGCCCTTCCTCGGCATAGCGCGCCTTGAGATCGAGCGCGGTTCCCTCGATCTGCGCATCGACTTGGCGCACGAGCGCGGCATGCGCGGCAAGATAGACTAGCAAACCGAGCAGCAGCGTCGCCAGCACAAATGCGCCGGAGTAAATGAGCGCGATGCGATATGCAGCGCTGCGTAGCGGTGTGGGCCCGCTGTGCTCAGTCATCCGACCGTATCCGATAACCCGCACCGCGCACCGTTTCGATCGCATCCGAGCGCCCGTCCGCGTTCAGCTTTCCGCGCAGGCGGCTCATGTGCGTCTCGACGATGTTGGTTTGCGGATCGA
>JBBSUT010000054.1:0-14697 GCA_038234155.1 Sphingomonadales bacterium
CCTCTACGTCACCGATGGTGTGGATATCGAGAAAGAATTTTATCTCTCCATGCTGGTTGACCGCGCGTCGGGCCGCGTCGCCATGGTGGTCTCCACCGAAGGCGGCATGGATATCGAGACCGTGGCGCATGATACGCCCGAAAAGATCACCACCATCACCATCGATCCCGCCACCGGCTTTACCGATGCCGATGGCCGCAAGGCCGCTGACGCGCTGGAGCTTTCGGGTGCTTTGGCCGAAGCCTGCGTTTCGCTGACCAAGAAGCTGTACGACGCTTTCGTCGGCCTGGACTGCGAGATGATCGAGATCAATCCGCTGGTCGAAACGAAAGACGCTCAGTTGCTCGTGCTCGATACCAAGATGAGCTTCGATTCCAATGCCATGTTCCGCCACCCGGACGTTGAGGCACTGCGCGACGAGAGCGAGGAGGACCCGATGGAAGTGGAAGCCTCCAAATATGACCTCGCCTATATCAAGCTCGACGGCGACATCGGCTGCATGGTCAATGGCGCAGGCCTCGCCATGGCGACGATGGACATCATCAAGCTGAACGGCGCCTTCCCCGCCAATTTCCTCGACGTTGGCGGCGGCGCTGACAAGGAGAAGGTGACCGCGGCGTTCAAGATCATTCTGAGCGATCCCGCCGTGAAGGGCATTCTCGTCAACATCTTCGGCGGCATCATGAAGTGCGACATCATTGCCGATGGGATCGTTGCAGCCGCCAAGGAGGTAAACCTCTCGGTGCCGCTCGTGGTCCGGCTCGAAGGTACCAATGTCGAAAAGGGGAAGGACATATTGGCAAACAGCGGCCTTCCGATCGTCAGCGCCAATGATCTGGGCGATGCTGCACGCAAGATCGTCGCTGAGGTCAAACAGGCGGCCTGAGCAGAACGCCTGAATCTGACCGGGCTGTGGGAAGCCAAACAATCCGGGGCAGGTTCCAGCGCTGCAGCCTGCCCCGGATTGCCGGGCCGCTTCTGGCTCGGTGAACTGGGTGAACTGGGCAAACTGGACGAACGCGTGGCCGATTGCGCTGCTGGCCGAGCTGACTTTCCGGCGGCAACCTCCTATCTTTCCGCTCGTTAGAGGGTGGAAATCTCACGTCAGAGCTGCTAGATAACGTTTACGTCAACGTAAAGCAGCCGCCCTCCAGGAAAGGAAAGCGCATGAAAGCCCTCGTTCCCGTCAAGCGGGTGATCGATTATAATGTGAAGCCACGGGTGAAATCCGATGGCTCCGGAGTCGATCTCGCCAACGTCAAGATGTCGATGAACCCGTTCGATGAGATCAGCATCGAAGAGGCAATCCGCCTCAAGGAAGCGGGCAAGATCGACGAGATCATCGCGATTTCCGTCGGTCCGTCAAAGGCGCAGGAAACGCTGCGTACCGCGCTCGCCATGGGTGCCGACCGCGCCATCCTGATCGAAACGGACGAGATCGTGGAGCCGCTGGCCGTCGCCAAATTGCTGCAAAAAGTGGTCGAGCAGGAACAGCCCGGCCTGATCCTGCTCGGAAAACAGGCGATCGACGACGACTGCAACCAGACTGGTCAGATGCTGGCCGGTTTGATGGACCGGCCGCAGGGCACCTTTGCCAATACCATCGAGATGGACGGCGACAGCGTTACCGTGACGCGGGAGATTGACGGCGGTTTGGAGACGGTGAAGTTGCAGCTTCCCGCCATTATTACCACGGATCTGCGCCTCAATGAGCCGCGCTATGCCTCGCTGCCAAATATCATGAAGGCCAAGAAGAAGCCGCTCGATGTGAAATCACCCGCCGACTACGGCGTCGACATCGCGCCGCGTCTGACCACGATCAACGTATCCGAACCGCCCGTCCGCCAGGCCGGCGAAAAGGTGGCCGATGTCGACGCGCTGGTCGCCAAGCTCAAAGCGCTCGGCATCGCGTAACCCCCTATTCGAAAAGGATTTCAGACCCATGAAAACCCTGGTTCTCGTAGAACATGACAATACGTCGCTGAACGAAGCAACCCTGGCCGCTGTCACGGCGGCTTCGCAAATTGGCGAAGTGCACCTGCTCGTCGCAGGCGAAAATTGCGCCGCCGTCGGCGCGCAGGCTGCAAAAATCGCCGGTGTAGGCAAAGTCCACGTCGCCGACGATGCGGCCTACAGCCATATGCTGCCCGAAGCGGTGGCCGCGCTGGCCGCCGATCTGATGGGTCATCACGACGTATTCGTGGCGCCCGCAACCACCAACGGCAAGAATATCGCGCCGCGCGTGGCCGCCTTGCTCGATGTCATGCAGGTGTCCGACATCCTGTCGGTGGAAGGCGACAAGACCTTCACCCGTCCGATCTATGCCGGCAACGCCATCGCCACCGTTCAGTCCTCGGACGCCAAGCTGGTCGTCACCGTACGCGGCACCGCGTTCGAGAAGGCCGAGACCGAGGGCGGCTCGGGTGAAATCGAGGCAGTCAGCGGCCCCACCGGAAACGGTCTGAGCGCGTTTGTGAGCCAGGACCTCGCAAAGAGCGATCGGCCAGAGCTGACCAGCGCCGACGTGATCGTTTCGGGTGGCCGCGCCTTCGGATCGAAGGAAAGTTTCCACGATTTGCTCGACCCCCTGGCGGACAAGCTTGACGCCGGGCTTGGTGCCAGCCGCGCGGCCGTCGATGCAGGCTATGCGCCCAACGACTATCAAGTCGGCCAGACCGGCAAGATCGTCGCGCCCGAATGCTATATCGCCATCGGCATCTCCGGCGCGATCCAGCATCTCGCCGGCATGAAGGATTCCAAGACGATCGTCGCGATCAACAAGGATGAAGACGCGCCGATTTTCCAGGTCGCCGACATCGGCCTGGTCGGTGATCTGTTCAAGATCGTGCCGGAATTGACCGAAAAGCTCTGATCCTGGTTAGCCAATATAAGCATGGGCCGCGAAGCGATTCGCGGCCCGTTTTCATAGGTTGCAGTCCAGCCTGATGGCATTGCGCCGAGGACGTGGGAGCCTGGGACTGTGATCGAACCGGCGCTTGCGTCCGGCCTGCCAATCGCGCGCGCCAAGACGATGCGCTAACGGTCAACGCCGCCAGCAGCACCCAGCAACTCGTCTACCCAGTCCGGCACCACCTTCCCTGCTGGTCCGTGCCGCGCATCATGGAACAGGGGCGTGCCCTGGCTCGGTTCCAGATTGAGCTCCAGACAGCGCGCGCCGTTGCCCCGCGCCTCCTGCACGAAACCCGCTGCCGGATAGACCGCTCCGCTGGTGCCGATCGATACAAACAGGTCGGCGATCTCCAGCGCCGCGTATATCCGGTCCATCTCGTACGGCGTCTCGCCGAACCACACGACATCGGGCCGCAGGGCCGCCACTGTATGGCAGACGGGACAAGCTGGACGCGCGAGCAGATCGCTGACAATCGGTATCCGCGCGTGGCAAGCGGTGCACCATGCCAGTGCCAGGCTGCCATGCATGTGGAGCACCCGCTGCGCCCCGGCGCGCTCGTGCAGATCGTCGACATTCTGCGTCACGATCAACAAACCGCCGGCCCATGACCGATCGAGCCGCGCCAGCGCAACATGCGCGGCATTGGCCCTGGCTTTCGACGCTGCCTTCCGGCGCGAGTCATAAAAGCTGAGTACAAGGTCAGGATTGCGTTCGAACGCTTCGGGCGTCGCGACATCTTCCACACGGTGCTGTTCCCAAAGTCCGCCGCCCCCCCGAAACGTGTCCAACCCGGACTCGGCGCTGATACCCGCACCGGTGAGAATGACGATGTTGCCGTCTGCTCGCGTCACCGATGACAGACCAGCGGCATCAGCCAGCGATCGCGGCCCGCACAGCGGTCAGTGCCGCCTCGGCCCGGCTTCCATCGGGTCCGCCGCCCTGCGCCATGTCCGCGCGGCCGCCGCCGCCCTTGCCGCCCAGTTCGGCCACGCCGACGCGCACCAGAGCCACGGCATCAAAGCGTCCGATGAGATCATCGGTGACCGCCACGGCAAAGGCCGCGCGGCCGTCGTTCACCGCGGCGAGCGCCGCGATACCGCTGCCCAGCCTTGCTTTCATATCATCCAATATGCCGCGCAGCGCCTTGGGGTCGATGCCGTCCAGCGTCTGCCCGAGAAACCGGGTCTCGCCGATCGTCTCGATTTCCGGGCCCGCGCCAGTACCGGTGCCGCCGCCGAGCGCCAGCTGCTTTTTCGCTTCAGCCAGTTCGCCGACGAGCCGCCGCCGCTCCTCGACCAGCGCGTTCACCCGGTCAGCCACGTCTTCGGGCGCGGCCTTTAGCGCCTGCGCGGCCTGTCGTAACATCGCCTCGCGCCCGTTCAGATACTGCCGCGCCGCCTCACCTGTCAGCGCTTCAATCCGGCGTACACCGCTCGATACCGCGGTTTCGCCGACCACTTTAAACAGCGCAATGTCGCCCAGTGCATCGACGTGCGTGCCGCCGCAAAGCTCGATCGAATAATGTTTTTCGGTCAGGCGGCCCATGGAAAGCACGCGCACTTCGTCGCCATATTTCTCGCCGAACAACGCCATCGCACCGGCCTCCACGGCATCATCGGGTGCCATCAGCCGCGTGGTGACCTCTTCATTGGCACGGATTTCCGCGTTCACCTCGGCCTCGACGACGGCGATGTCCTGATCGCTGAGCGCGGCCGGATGGGAGAAATCGAAGCGCAGTCGTTCCGCAGCGACCAGGCTGCCCTTCTGGGTCACATGCCCGCCCAGCCGGTTGCGCAGCGCGGCGTGCAGCAGATGCGTGGCGCTGTGGTTGGCGCGCAGCCGGTTGCGCCGGTCGCCGTCCACCAGCAGCTGCACGCTGTCACCCGGTTTGAGCGTGCCACTCTCGACCATAGCGTGATGCGCATGCAGTCGGCCGAGCGGCTTGGATGTGTCGGATACCGCAGCGGAAAATCCATCCGGTCCCGCGATCCTTCCGCTGTCGCCCATCTGGCCGCCCGATTCGGCGTAGAACGGGGTCTGGTTAGTTAGGATAACCACGGAGTCACCTTTGCAAATTTCGCCGACTTCTGCGCCGTCTTTCACCAGCGCAGCCACCGTGCCCTCCCCCTCCGTTGCCTGATATCCGATGAATTCGCTGCCGCCCTCGCGCTCGGCAATATCGAACCAGACTGCGCTATCGGCCGCATCGCCAGACCCTCTCCATGCGGCGCGCGCGGCTTTCTTCTGCTGCTCCATGGCACCGTCGAAGCCCGCGCGGTCGACCGTCAGCCCCCGTGCGCGCAAGGCATCTTCGGTCAGATCATAGGGAAATCCGAACGTGTCGTAGAGCTTGAATGCGGTCGCGCCGGGGAGCTCGTCACCGCGCCCCATAGTTGCGGTGGCATCGTCGAGCAGGCCTAGCCCCTTCTCCAGCGTCTCGCGAAAACGGGTCTCTTCCCGCTCGAGCGTTTCAACAATGAGCGGCTGCGCGCGGATAAGCTCGGGATAGGCCGCGCCCATTTCGGCCGAAAGCGTGGGCACGAGGCGGTGCATCAACGGATCCTTCGCGCCCAGCAGATGCGCGTGGCGCATGGCGCGGCGCATGATCCGGCGCAGCACATAGCCGCGGCCTTCGTTGGCGGGCAGCACGCCATCGGCCATAAGGAAGCTGACCGCGCGCAGATGATCGGCAATCACGCGGTGGCTGGCGCGGGTCTGGTCGGATTCCGCCTGGCCTGTGAGTTCAACGGACGCGGCAATCAGCGTCTTGAACAGGTCGGTTTCGTAATTGTCATGCACGCCCTGCATCACCGCAGCGGCGCGCTCCAGCCCCATGCCTGTATCGATCGAAGGCCTGGGCAGTTCGCCGACAATCTCGGCATTCTCCTGCCGATATTGCATGAAGACGAGATTCCAGATCTCAACGAAGCGATCGCCGTCCTCATCCGGGCTGCCGGGAGGCCCACCGGGGATGTGATCGCCGTGATCGTAGAACAGCTCGCTGCAAGGGCCGCAGGGGCCGTTGTCACCCATCGCCCAGAAATTGTCCTTGGTGGCGATCCGGATAATGCGATCTTCGGGCAGACCGGCGATCTTGCGCCAGAGGTCATAGGCTTGGTCGTCGTCATGATATACGGTGGCCGTCAGTCGGCTGGTATCGATGCCCCACTCCTTGGTGATCAGCGTCCAGGCATGCGCGATCGCCTGTTCTTTGAAATAATCTCCAAACGAGAAATTGCCGAGCATTTCAAAGAAGGTGTGGTGGCGCGCGGTATAACCGACATTATCGAGATCATTATGCTTGCCGCCCGCACGCACGCATTTCTGCGCGCTCGTCGCGGTCACATAGGGGCGCGATTCCAGCCCCGTGAACATGTTTTTGAAGGGCACCATGCCTGCGTTAACAAACATAAGCGTCGGGTCATTATGCGGAACGAGCGGCGCGGATGGCACTTTCTCATGGCCGTGCCCGGCAAAATAATCGAGAAAGCTGCGGCGGATGTCGTTCGTGGAGGTCATGGAGGTCGCGGTCATCCAATCCATGTAAGCGGACGCGCCGTTCGGCTCAAGCCGGATCAGCCACGCTGCCAGACCGCCAGTTCGTTTCCATCCGGATCGGTGAATTCAAACCGCCGGCCGCCCGGGAAATCATAAATATCGCGCGTCAAGGTTCCACCGGCCGCCACAACGGCTGCGCGGGCCGCGTCGACATCGCTGCTTTCGATCACCGGTAGCGGCGGCGCCCGGCGCTGCGCGTCCAGCCCGATATCGGTATCATCGCTGGTGGTCGCGCTATACGCCGGGCCGTAATCGCTGAACGCCCAGCCAAAGGCACGCGTGTAAAACAGGCGTGACCGCGCCGTCTCGGCAACCGACAGTTCGACATAATTGAGCCGGGCAGTCGGCCGATCTATCATGCCCCGTGGCTTTCGAGCGGGCCGCGCCCCACCATCTATTCGCCGTCGTCTTCCGGGCCGACCATCAGTACCTCGGCGACATCGTCCTTCTTGCCGCGGATCGAGGCCTCCAGCTTGTCGAGCATTTCCGGATGCGCGCGCAGGAATGTCTTTGCATTCTCGCGGCCCTGGCCAATGCGGACGCTGTCATAGCTGAACCAGGCACCCGATTTTTCAACCAGCCCGGCCTTTACGCCCAGATCGATGATCTCGCCGACCTTGGAAATACCCTCGCCGTACATGATGTCGAACTCGACCTGCTTGAACGGCGGGGCGACCTTGTTTTTCACAACCTTCACCCGGGTGGTGTTTCCCACCACCTCGTCGCGGTCCTTGATCTGGCCGGTACGGCGGATGTCGAGCCGGACCGAGGCGTAGAATTTCAGCGCGTTTCCGCCGGTTGTGGTCTCCGGGTTGCCATACATCACGCCGATCTTCATGCGCAGTTGGTTAATGAAGATAACCATGCACTTGGATTTGCTGATCGAACCCGTGAGCTTGCGCAGCGACTGGCTCATCAACCGCGCCTGCAAACCGACATGGCTGTCGCCCATCTCGCCCTCGATCTCGGCGCGCGGGACCAGAGCGGCGACCGAATCGATCACCAATATGTCCACCGCGTTCGAGCGCACCAGCGTGTCGCAAATCTCCAGCGCCTGCTCACCCGTATCGGGCTGCGACACGATGAGATTGTCAACATCCACGCCCAGCTTCTTGGCGTAGACCGGGTCGAGTGCATGTTCGGCATCGATGAACGCCGCGGTGCCGCCCTTCTTCTGCGCTTCGGCCACCGTGTGCAGCGCCAGCGTGGTCTTGCCCGAACTTTCCGGCCCGTAAATTTCGATCACGCGGCCCTTGGGCAGGCCACCAATGCCCAGCGCGATATCAAGCCCCAGCGAACCCGTCGAGATCGCCTCGATCTCGATTGCCGCGCGGCTGCCCAGCTTCATTGCCGAGCCCTTGCCGAAGGCGCGGTCGATCTGTGCCAGGGCGGCCTCCAGTGCCTTTTCGCGGTCCATATCGCTTATCCGATCATTCGATTCGATGACTTTGAGTTTGGCGGCCATATCACGTCCCCTATTCTGGTTCAGCATTGCCGTCGCTGCGACGGCTATTTTTCCGATGTACGGCATTTGTTCTATAAGAACAAGTAGGGAACGACCTTGCGCCGCTTGCGGCCGGGGAAATTTTATTGGCGGTATTCAGCCCCGGTCAGCCAGGCTTTCCGACCGTCCGCAACACCTTGCCCACCGCCTCGGCGATCTGCTGTACGCTGAAAGGCTTGGGCAAAAAGGCGACATTATCGAGATCGATACTCTCGCGCAGCTGCTCCTCGGCGTAGCCGGACATGAACAGAATCGGCAATGCGGGATGAGACTTGCGCAGCTGACGCGCCATGGCCGGGCCGTCCATATTGGGCATGACGACATCGGACACGACCAGATCATAGGCGCGCCCCTGCGCGACCAGTTCGAGTGCCTCCTCTCCATCCGCCGCAGTGTCGACCGTATAGCCTTGCCGTGCCAACGCACGTTGGGCGACGGTGCGGACCATGTCCTCATCCTCCACCAGCAGGATCGTGCCGGTGCCCCACAGGTTCTCCGATACCGCCGCCGTCTTTTGCACCGGTGTTTCTGCGCGCCGTCCGCCAGCATCCTTGTGCACGGGCAAATAGATTTCGAACCGAGCGCCCCCCTCTTGCGGGTTGCGCGCGAAGATATATCCCCCGGACTGTTTGACGATGCCGTAAACGGTGGACAGCCCGAGCCCGGTGCCCTTGCCCATTTCCTTGGTGGTGAAGAAGGGCTCGAAAATCTTGCCCATGGCTTCCTTGGGAATGCCGGTGCCGCTGTCCGTAACCGACAGGCAGATATAATCGCCCTCGGGCAGCACGTCGCTGTCGAGTGCGCGCACGTCCTTGGGCGCGATGGCGGCGGTTTCGATCGTCACCACGCCGCCGCCGACGTTGGCGTCCATAATGGCATCGCGCGCATTGACACCCAGGTTGACGATAACCTGCTCCAGCTGGCCCGGATCGGCCCGCACCGCGCCCAGCCCGCGCCCGTGATGCACGTCCAGCTTCACCGTCTCGCCGAGCAAACGCCTGAGCAGGTTGGACACGTCCGAGATCAGATCGGGCAGCTGGAGCACCTGCGGGCGCAGCGTCTGCTGGCGCGAAAAGGCGAGCAGTTGCCGGGTCAGACTGGCGGCACGGTTGGAGTTGTTCTTGATCTGCTGGATATCGTCATAATGGCTGTCGCCCGGCGTCAGGCGCAGCAGCATGAGATCGCAATGGCCGATGATCGCGGTGAGGATGTTGTTGAAATCATGCGCGACGCCGCCGGCCAGCTGACCGACCGCCTGCATCTTGGTCTGCTGCGCGATCTGCCGCTTGAGCTTGGTCTCCTCGCCCGAGTCCTTGAGGCTCAGCATCACCGCCGCCTCGCCCAGTCCGCGCACCCCCGAGAGCGTCAGCGACAACACTTCGTCCGGCCTGTCGCGTGGCCGCACGGCCAGATCTCCGCTGGTCGGCTGACCCCCTGCATGGCGGCGCACCGCGTCGGCAAGTGCGCCCTTGTCCTCGCGGATCACCAGATCGCCCGGATATAGCGGCAGGCTGCCATCGGCGAGGCCCGCGAGCTTGGAAAAGCTGTCATTGGCGAACAGGAAGCGCCCGTCGCGGTCGAGCAGGGCCAGGCCCAGCGGCAGATTGGAAAGCAGATTCTCGACATGCGCCAGCGCGGCCGCGCGGTCCTGCGTCGCGCCGTCCTCGTCGCGCAGCAGGATGAGCGCGGGGCCATCGGGCTGATCCACCTCGATCGGCAGATGGACAAGCCGCAGCGGGACGGCGCGCCGTCCGTCCGCCTCGAAAAAGATTGCGCCGCGCTCGTCGGTGCGCAGGAAGGCGGTGAAATCGCGGCCGGTCAGATTGGCCCCTTCACGGCCAGCGGCGCGCAGAGCAAAGGCCGAATTGACCGCGCGGATGCGGCCTTCCGGACCCAGCGTAACCGCCAGCAGGCCCGACCGCGAGAGCAGCCGTCCCAAATCGCCGGACACCAGCTCGCCGGCTTCATGCGCCAGGCTGCGGCGGAGCAGCGGGGCGAACTGCCAGACCAGATAATCATCTCCCGCCCCGGCGCGGCGCAGCGACAGGCGATATTCCGCCTGACCGCGCGCAATCGCCGGAATATTGGCGGATCCGTCGCGCCAGGCCGCGCGCATCGCCGCTGCGATGGCGGCACTTCCCTTGCCGTCGAGGTCCAGATTGGCGGGCGCGCGCGGGCCATCCATCCAGCGCGCGTAAAGCGTGTTGGCGCACACCAACCGTCCGGCGCGATCGGTGATCGCAAGTCCGAACTCGGCGAAATCGGCAGCAGCGTGGGTGACCGACCAGTCAGGCGGCAGCAGGTCATGGCGCGGAGCGCCGTCCGCGCCGGGCCGGAACAGCAGCGCAAATCCGCCGAGCCCCAGCATACCCGCGGCTGCCCCGGCTGACAGGACGATATCGCCGGTCGCCAGCCACAGCAGAAGAGCGGAAGCCAGAAGCGCGCCGCCGACCAGCAGCCAGAGAGGGGTGCGGTTGCCCGCCAATCCGCGCGGCAGCGCCGCTATTCCCCCCTCGGCCAATGGCTTTCCTTTATGCGTTACCAGATGCGGACGCGGGCATCCGGCGTGAGATAGAGCTTCGCCGCCGGTTGCGGATCGAAGGCGTCGTACCATTTGTCAAGGTTGCGCACGACCCAGGTGCGCTGCTGTGACGGGCTGTGCGGATCGGTGTTGAGCCGCTGCGAGAGATTGGCCTCGCGGTAGTTGCGGCGCCACACCTGCGCCCACGCCAGGAAGAACCGCTGATCACCGGTAAATCCGTCAATCACGGGCGCTTCCTGACCGTTCAGCGACGCCTTGTAGGCATCATAGGCCACCGTCAGACCGGCCAGATCGCCGATATTCTCGCCCAGTGTGAATTCGCCCTTCACATGCTCACCCGGCAGCGGCTCATAGGCGTCATATTGGGATACAAGCGCCTTCGTTGCCTTGTCGAAAGCGGCGACATCTGCCGGCGTCCACCAGTCGGACAGGCGGCCGTTCTCGTCGTACTTCGATCCCTGATCATCGAAATGATGGCTGATCTCATGGCCGATCACCGCGCCGATGCCGCCGTAATTCACCGCGGCGTCGGCATTCGGATCGAAGAACGGTGGCTGCAGGATGGCGGCCGGGAACACCACCTCGGTCATCCCGAAATTGGCGTAGGCGTTGACGGTTTCGGGCAACATGCCCCACTCCCAGCGGCGGATCGGTTCGCCGAGCTTGGAGATATTGTCAGCATATTGAAAGTTGTTGCCGCGGATCTGATTGCCGAACAGATCGCCCGACGTGATCTGCAGATCGGCATAATCCTTCCACCGATCGGGATAGCCGACCTTCACCGTGAAATTGGCCAGCTTTGCCAGCGCGCGCTGCTTGGTTTCGGGCTGCATCCACTCCAGCCCCTGGATTCGGCGGCCCATCGCGGCAAGCACATTGTCGACCAGCACATTCATCGCGGCCTTGGTCGGCGCGGGGAAATATTCAGCGGCATATTTCTTGCCGACCGCTTCGCCCAGCACGTCCTCGGTGAAGCCGACGCCGCGTTTCCAGCGCACCTCGCGCTCGGGTGTTCCGCTGAGCGTGGTACCGTAAAAGTCAAAGCTTTCGCTGGCGATCGCATCGGGAAGCACGTCGGACAGATTATCCAGGCTGCGGATCATCAGCTGATCCTTCAGCGTGCCCAGATCGGCAGCGGCGACGATCCTGGCGATCCCCTCCACTGCGCTGGGCTGCGCTACGATCAGCTGGTCGATTTTGGGGCTGGTCGCCTGCAACATGCCCGCCAGATCAAACCCCGGCGTCATCGCCTGCAGGTCTGCCACGCTCATTTTGTTATAGGTTTTTGTGGCGTCCGAACTGTCTTCCTTGGTCCAGTGGGCCTCGGCTATCTGTTTTTCCATATCGAAAATAGCCTGCGCGCGGACGGCGGCATTATCCTCGCCAGCCAGTTCGAACATCTTGGTCAGATGCGCGATATATTTTGCGCGGATGCCGGTGAAGCGCTCCGAATCGACCAGATAATAATCGCGGTCGGGCAGGCCGAGGCCGGCCTGCGCCAGATTGAAGATATAGGTGTCCGGGTTCTTGTCATCCTGCCCGACATAGCCGGCGATCGGCCCGCGCACGCCGTTTTTGGCAGCCTGGACCAGCAGCATCGCATAGGCTTCCTTGTCGTTCACCGCCTTGATCTGGTTCAGCCAGGGCTGAATCGGAGCTAGGCCCTTGGCCTCCACCGCCGCAGTATCGAGATAGCTGGTATAGGCGCGGCCGATATTGCTGCCGGAATCACCCTTGGCCGCATCCAGAACCTTTTTCACGCGCTCCTGGCTGAGATCGGCCAGCGCTGTGAACATGCCGTAGCTCGATTTGTCGGCCGGGATTTCGTTGGTCCGTGCCCAGGTGCCGTTGGCGAAACCGTAGAAATCGTCGCCCGGCTGGATCATGCGGTCCATGCCCTTTTCGTCAAAACCGAACGATCCAATTTCCGGCTGGCCGCCCGGCACGGCGCCCTCGGCCGATGCGCTGGCGTCGGCCGACAGCGCGGCCTCGGCCTTGGACATGCCGCCGTTGGCCATGTCCTGCGCCCAGGCGCCGTTGGCGGCCAGCGCCATCGGAGCGGCGGCCAGAAGGAGAAGCGAGCGCAGTACAGTCATGGATTTATCCTCAAAAAGCTTTTTATCGTTGCTTGTCCCGATGAACCGGGACGCGCGCCCGCGCAAGCACCGGGCGGCGCAGATCGGCGGACGGTTGAGGAGAGACGATAAACGACGGCGCTTTTCGCTGCGCTGAACGACACCGCCGCGGCGCGATCGGGCGGCCCTTAATCGGCAGTCTTGCGCTTGCGCCGCAGCGCATAGGCGCGCAGCCGTTGGCGCCGTTTCTTGCCCTGCCGCAACCGCCAAGAGAAACTGGCGAGCAAATAGCCTACCGAGGCGAACATGATGCCCAGCACCACCATGCCGAACGCGGTTACCCCGGCCTCGCGCAGGAACCAGCTCAGCCACAGGCCGAATTTGCTGGCCACCTGGTTGTTGAGCGGCGTGCCCACGGTCATCGCGTCGATCCGCAGGATGAACCGTCCCAGCTTGTTGGCGACCACGACCCAGAAGGGATAAGTGAACGGATTGGTGATGAAGGTGGTGACGACAGCCACCGGCACATTGGCACGCACCGGCAACGCCAGCAGCGCAGCCACGAAAATCTGCCCCACTGGCACCCAGAACCCCGCCAGCATGCCCAGCGCGATGCCGCGCGGCACCGATCGGCGGGTGAAGCGCCACAGGTCCGGCCGCAACACGCGCGCGGCGAATGGCTTGAGAAAGCGGTTTTCCCCCATCTCGTCGCGGGTGGGCATTTTCATCCCCAACCGCTCATGCATCCGGCGGCGTGGCGGCTTGTCAGCCATGGTCGCGCAGCAGCCGTCCCTGCTCCCGCTTCCAGTCCCGTTCCTTCTCCGTCGCGCGCTTGTCCGGCGCCTTCTTGCCGCGGGCCAGCGCCAGTTCCACCTTCACCCTGCCGCGCGAATTGAAGTAGATCGACAGCGGCACCAGCGTCATGCCCTTGCGCGCCACGGCACCGTGGAATTTCTCAATCTCGCGCACGTGGAGCAGCAGCTTGCGCAGCCGCTTGGCATCGTGGTTGTGGCGGTTGCCGTGGCTGAATTCGGGGATGGTGGCGTTGACCAGAAACACCTCGTCATTTTTCACTTCGGCAAAGCTCTCGGCGATCGAGCCTTCGCCAAACCGCAGCGATTTGACCTCGGTACCGGTCAACGCGATTCCGGCCTCGAACACCTCGTCGATGAAAAAATCATACCGGGCGCGCCGGTTCTCGGCGACGATCTTGGTCTTTTCAAAACTGGCGGGACGGGGACGGGCCATGGGTGCGGGCCTATATAGGAAGCGGGGGAAGAATGCGAAGGGTGTGATCGGAGCCATCGCCATTGCTTAGGGTCGATCGTTCCGATCCCTGGTCTCGGCCTCCGGTCGCCAACCAGGATCAGATCAGCCCGGCGAACTCCAGCGCCGTATCGATGCGTGCCTTGGCATCCTCGGTCGGCTCCAGGATGGGCAGGCGTACCTCGGTGGGAAAGTCAGGCCGCACGCGCGACAGGGCGTATTTCACCGGCCCCGGAGACGTGTCGCAGAACATGGCGCTGTGCAGCGGGTAGAGCCGGTCCTGCAGTTTCAGCGCTCGGGCATAATCCCTCGCCGCGCAAGCTGCCTGGAATTCGGCGCACAGCGCAGGCGCCACATTGGCAGTGACCGATATGCAGCCCTTGCCGCCCATCGCCATGAATCCCAGCGCAAGATAGTCGTTGCCGGACAATTGCACGAAATCCTTGCCGCACGCGATGCGCTGCTGCGCAATGCGCTCCATGTCCGCCGTCGCGTCCTTCACGCCGACTACGGAGGTCAGCCGGGACAGCACCGCCATCGTCTCCACATCGATGTCGACGGCGCAGCGTCCGGGAATATTGTAGATCAGGATCGGCAAATCGCATCCCGCCGCAACATGTTCGAAATGCGCGATGATGCCGCGCTGGCTGGGGCGGTTATAATAGGGCGGCACCATCAGCCCGGCGTCGGCGCCGACATCCCGGGCGCGCTGCAGGTTGACCAGCGCGACCGCGCTGTCGTTCGAGCCGCAGCCCGCAATCACCGGCACCCGGCCCGCGGCCTGTTCCACGCAGACGCGCACCGCATCGAAATGGTCGTCGATCGTCTGTGTGGCGGCTTC
>JBBSUT010000055.1:0-14674 GCA_038234155.1 Sphingomonadales bacterium
CGCGATGCGGCAGCCGATCATCTGCTGCGCATCGTCAAGGCCGACCGTGCGTGGAACGACGGCGCGGCGCGCACACGGCTGCTGGCGCTGCTCGAGCTGGTCGGCCTGGAAGACCCGTGGTCCGTGAAGCAGCGCCGCCGCCTGTCCGAAATCCTGTTCGGCTGATGCCCCTTCGCCTGCCCCTTTCCGGCGAGACGTTGCGCTTTGCCATCTTTCCGCTGCCCGGTGCGCTGCTGTTCCCCGGGATGCACCTGCCGCTGCATATCTTCGAGGACCGCTATCGCGCAATGATCAGCGACGCCATGGCGCGCGACCGCAGGATCGGCATGATCCAGCCGCGCGGGCCGGGCGATCCCGCGCCGCTGTACGAAGTGGGCTGCCTGGGCCGGATCGAGCAGATCGAAGCGCATGACGACGGGCGCTACGATATCCTGCTGGGCGGCATGCAGCGCTTCACGCTGATCGGCGAGATCGACAGCCCCACCTCCTTCCGCCGCGTCGAGGCGCAGATGTGGGAGGAGGTTGAAGAGGACGAGGTGCTCAGCGCGATCGAGCGCGCATCGCTGGAGCAGGAGGCCAAAACCTTTGCCGAGGCGATGAATTATCAGGTGGACTGGGAATCGGTCGGCCGGCTGGACGATTATGCGATGGTCAATGGTACCGCGCAGGTCGTGCCGTTCGATTCGGCTGCCAAACAGGCGCTGCTGGAGGCCCGCGGCCTCTCCGAACGGGCGGCGCTGATCGTGCAGCTGCTGCAGTTCTTCGGCGCGCGCAATGGCCCGACCGATCCGGCGACGCTGCAATAGACGTGGACATTGTTTCGGCGGTTTCGTGACAATCCAGCGCGACCGGACGGACAGAAGCACTGCGCGCGTTCCGGCTGAACTCGCTTCGCCTGCCATGTTCTGGGCCCGCGAAACCGGTGGCCCCGGGCGTTCAGGAAAAGCTCACCCGCAGCCCGTCCACCACGAACTGCGTTGCCAGCGCGGCCAGCAGCACACCGAGCAGCCGCGTGATGACGGCCTCGATCTTGGCCCCCAGCACGCGCATCATCGGTCCGGCCGCCAGCAAAGACACGAGCGTCAGCAGCAACACCGCCAGCATCGCCCCGAGCACGACCAGCGATTGCGTGATCCCGTCGGACCGGGCCATCAGCAGCATGACGGTGGCGATCGAGCCAGGCCCGGCGATCATCGGCAGCGCCATCGGGAAGACAGACACGTCCTCCACCTCGGGCGTATCGAGGATTTTTTCGGCGCGATCCTCGCGGCGTGACTGCCGCTTCTCGAACACCATCTCCAGCGCGATGAGGAACAGCATGATGCCGCCCGCGATGCGAAAGGCGTCCAGGCTGATGCCGAGCGCGCCGAGCAGTTTTTCGCCGAACAGCCCGAAAACCAACAGGATGCAGAGCGACACCACGATCGCGCGGATCGCCATCGCGCGGCGCTGCGCCGGCACCGCGCCGCTGGTCAGGCTGGCATAGATCGGCGCGCAGCCGGGCGGATCGATCACCACGAAAAAGGTGATGAAGGCGGATGCAAATAATTCGAGCATGTCAGGGCGTGGCCTGGGCAGGTTGCACCGCGGCGACCCGTTCATCGAGCAGGCGCGCATAGTCGGCGCCCGTCCACAGATCCACCGTCAGCGTCTGCACACCGCCCGGCTGCGCCGTGGCCGTCCATATCAGGGTGCGATCGTCGGACAGCCCTTGCACATAGTCCGCCCGGCGCGCGTCGGCGCCGGTGACGGTTGGCACGTTCTGGCGGCATTCGGCCACCTGCGTGCGCACGAAATCGGGCGCTTCCAAGGCGGCGGGCAGGCGTTCCTCCTGATAGAGCAGCCAGCCCCAGCCGCCTGTCCGGGTGTACGGACGAAACCAGATGCGCGTGTAACGGCCAACCGTGCCATCGGCGCGCTGCCAGCCGCCGGTAACCGCGCCGGTGCGTCCGTCGCAGCTCATCAGCACCGCATGGGGCTGCCACCGTAGCGACGTTGCGATATCGGCCGGCCCGGCCAGCGCGGTTTTCGCATCGACCATGGCCGTTGTGAACAGCACCGCGCCATCGCCCGCAGACCGGCGCAAGGCGGGCGACAGCCCGTCATCGCGCGCGGCCTGCGCCAAGGCGATCTCTTCGGCCACCAGCGCGCTGGGGCTGGCGGTGCGCTCCAGTTTCTCGCCGTCATAACCGCGCAGCACCCGCTGCCCGTCGGGCGCGCGCTCACCCCGGCGAGGTCCGGGCCCGTGCGCACAGGCGGACAGCGCGATCAGCGTCAACAGCAGCGCGGCGCGCCTTAGCGGTCCGCCGGAACTCACAGGTCTTCCCTTGCTCACAGGCCTTCTGTTGCTCACAGGCCTTCCGGATCGGCCAGCCCGGCGCGGCGATGCGCGGCAACCAGCGTGTTGCGCAGCAGGCAGGCGATGGTCATGGGCCCCACCCCGCCCGGCACCGGTGTGATCGCGCCGACATGGCCCAGCGCCTCGGCCGTGGCGACATCGCCCACCAGCCGCGTCTTGCCTTCCTCCGCACCGGGCACGCGATTGATGCCGACATCGATGACCACCGCGCCCGGTTTCAACCAGTCCCCCCGCACCATCTCGGCCCGGCCCACGCCCGCCACCACGATATCGGCGCGGCGCACCACTGCGGCCAGATCGCGCGTGCGGCTGTGCGCGATGGTGACGGTGCAGCTTTCCTGCAGCAGCAGCTGCGCCATCGGCTTGCCGACGATATTGGATCGGCCGATCACCACCGCATCGAGCCCGGACAGATCGCCCAGCCGATGCTTCAGCAGCATCAGGCAACCCAGCGGCGTGCAGGGCACCATCGCATCTTCGCCCACCGCCAACCGCCCGGCGTTGACGACATGGAACCCGTCAACATCCTTGGCCGGATCGATCGCGGCGATCACCGCCTTGTCATCGATATGGCCGGGCAGCGGCAGCTGGACGAGGATCCCGTCGACAGCATCGTCCGCGTTCAGCCGCGCCACCAGCGCGATCAGATCGTCTTGAGCTATGGCGGCGTCCAGGCGGTGCTCAAAGCCCTCCATGCCCGCCTCATGCGTGGCTTTGCCCTTGGAACGCACGTAGACGGCGCTGGCCGGATCCTCGCCGACAAGGACCACCGCCAGCCCGGGCGGACGGCCCCGCGCATCGCGAAAAGCGGGCACCAACGCACCGACCTGCTGGCGCAGCCGCGCGGCAAAGGCCTTGCCGTCAATCAGCCGCTCGCCGGGCTGCCCGTCAGCGGACACTCCATCGGTGGGCATTCTATCGGCAGGCATTCTATTGGCGGGCAATTTATCGGCGGGCATGGGGATCAGGCCCCGGCCATGCCATTGGCCAGGCCCGACAGGATGATCATCAGCACGCGCAGGCCGAAAATCAGCACGATGGGCGAGAAATCGATCATCCCGGTATCGGGCATGATCTTGCGGATCGGCCGCAGCACGGGGTCCAGAATCGCGTTCAGCGACTGGTAAATCGCAGCAACGAACTGGTTCGACATGCTGACAACGTTGAATGAGATCAGCAGGCTGAGCACGAACTGCACAATAACAACGGTAATGAGGATGCTCGAAAGCAGCCCGAGGATCTGGATCAGGATTCCCAAAAAGGATTGCATGACAACTCCGATGAATGGCACCTGCCCCCTAGTCGCTGACGGCGGCGGCATCAACTGCTTTATCGATATAATACAGCGCGCATTCGGCGGGCGCTCTATAACCGCCGTGCACCTGGCCGAGCGGGCGAAACCGCGCCGCGCTTTTGCCGGCAATCAGCACGCAGCGTGCGCCTGTCATCGGCGGGTCAATCTGCCGCGCTGGCCTCTCGCACCAGCGTGCCTGCGCCGGCCTGCGTGAACATCTCGATCAGCATGGCGTGGGGCACGCGGCCGTCGAGCACCACGGCGGCCTCCACCCCGCGTTCGACGGCCTTTACGCAGGTTTCCAGCTTGGGGATCATCCCCCCCGTTATCACGCCGTCCCGCGTCAGGACGGCGATGTGCGGGGGATCGAGATCGGTGAGCAAGGTCCCGTCGGCATCGAGCACGCCCGCCACATCGGTCAACAGAAACAGGCGTGCGGCGCCCAGCGCGCTGGCGATCGCCCCGGCCATGGTGTCCGCGTTGATATTGTAGCTGTGCCCGTCCTCGCCCGCACCGATCGGGGCAATCACCGGAATCATGCCCGCGCCCGTCAGCGTGTCGACGATCTTGCGGTCGATCCTGGTGGGTTCGCCGACGAATCCCAGATCGATCACCCGCTCTATATTGCTGTCCGGATCGCGCGTGGTCCGTTCCAGCTTGCGCGCAGTGACCAGATGCGCGTCCTTGCCCGACAGGCCGACCGCGCTGCCGCCTGCGGCGTTGATCCAGCCAACCAGCTGTTTGTTGATCGCGCCGGACAGCACCATCTCGGCAATCTCGGCGGTGGCCGCGTCGGTAACGCGCAGGCCGTCGACAAACGCGCTCTGCACGCCGGTGCGCTTCAGCATCGCACCGATCTGCGGCCCGCCGCCATGCACCACCACCGGATTGATGCCGACGGCCTTGAGCAGCACCACATCCTCGGCAAAGGCGCGCGCCAGATCAGCATCGCCCATGGCATGGCCGCCATATTTCACCACGAACGTGCGCCCGGCATATTGCTGCAGATAGGGCAGCGCCTCGGCCAGCGTTTCGGCCTTTTGCAGCATGGCGGGATCATGGCTCATGCCGGCATATCCCGGTCGAGCCATTTGCCAATTCTGACGAAAAAGATGATCAAGAACGGCACCATGACAAAGCTGAGCACCACCTTGGCGCTGGCCTGGCCAATCAGCAAATTGCCGATCGGCCGCGTGCCGATAAAGGCCACGGTAATAAAGATCAGCGTGTCAACAATCTGGGACAGCGCGCTGGCCACCGCCGCGCGCACGGCGAGAAATCGCCCGCCCCTGCCGGACAGGCGCGAAAAGATATAGACGTTCAGAAACTGCGATACACCGTACGCCAGCACGCCGGCAAACATCAGCCGCCCCGATTGCGCCAGCACGATTGGAAAAGCTTCCTTGGCAGGCTCATACATCCCTGCATCGGTCGGCAGGCCGATCACGATCCAGATCAGCGACATGGCGGTCAGCAGCGGGATGAAGCCGAAGCGCACCAGTCGATTGGCGACATCGCGCCCGTGCTGTTCCGCGACTGCGCTGGAAAGCACCACGAGCAGCAAAAACGGGAAGATGCCGCCCTCGACTGCGAGCGGCCCGAGCGCGATTTGCTTGGAGCCGAGCACCCCGGCAATACAAGTCATGCCCCCATAAAGGACGGCAAAGACGAACAGCGAGCGCGGCATATAGTGCGGCGCGGGCGAAGCGGTTTGTTCCATGGCAACGCTGCTAGCGGCAGAACCGCCAGGCCCGCAAGCCGGTCCTTGCGTTTAAGGTTCAGAACCGCAAAGGCGGTGGATGACGCGAACTGGCGCAAAAGGGGCTTTCGAACAGGATGCGCATTCTCCTCAGCCTTGCCGGAATTGCGCTCATCCTACTGATCGCTTTCCTTTTGTCCTCGAACCGCCGGGCAATCCGGATTCGCGTGGTGGGCGCCGCCTTTGCGCTGCAGGTGAGCTTTGCCGCGCTGGTGCTGTATGTGCCATGGGGAAATAATGTCCTGCAGTTCCTGGCGGGCGGCGTAGCCAACCTCCTGGGCTATGCGCAGGCCGGCACCGCCTTCCTGTTCGGTCCGCTGGCGACGCCGGAAATTGGCGGCAACAGCTTCGCCATCGCCGCGCTGCCGGTGATCATCTTCTTCGCCTCGCTTATTTCGGTGCTCTATTATCTGCGCGTTATGCAGTTCGTGATCCGCTGGATCGGCGGGGCTCTCGAACGTGTTACCGGCATCAGCAAGGTTGAGAGCTTGTGCGCGGCGGCGAACATCTTTGTCGGCCAGTCCGAATCGCCGCTGGTCATCCGGCCCTATCTCGCCAATCTGAGCCCGCAGCAGCTGTTCACCGTGATGACGGTGGGCATGGCGGGCGTGGCGGGCACCATCCTGGCTGCCTATGCCGCCATGGGCATTCGCATCGACTTCCTGCTGGCCGCCGCGTTCATGAGCGCGCCGGGCGGCATCCTGATGGCCAAGATGATGATGCCCGACGAAGCAAAGCCCAGCCATAAAGCGATGAACCTCGACGATCCGCATCGCGGCGACAGCGAAGTTTCGGACTCGACCGATCTGCCGCGGGCCGCGGCCGCGGCGGAACCGGCAATCGCTGAACCGATCGAGGAGGAGCGCGCCGAGAACATCATCATGGCCGCCAGCCAGGGCGCGCAGACCGGTGTGAAGCTGGCCGTGGCCGTGGGCGCGATGGTGCTGGCGTTCGTGGCGCTGGTCGCTCTCGCCAACGGCATATTGGGCGGGCTTGGCGATCTGGTGGGCATTGCCGATCTCACTTTTCAGCGCATCGTCGGCTATGTCTTCGCGCCGATCATGTTCCTGCTGGGCGTACCGTGGGACGAGGCGATCCGCGCCGGCGGGCTGTTCGGCGAAAAGATCGTGCTCAACGAGTTCGTCGCCTTCATCAGCCTGGGCAATGCCGCCGGCCTGTCCAAGGGAACGGTGGCCATCGTCACCTTTGCGCTGTGCGGGTTCGCCAATTTCAGCTCGATTGCGATCCAGATGGCGGTGACCGGCAGCCTGGCCCCCAATCAGCGCCCGATGATCGCGCGGCTGGGCATCAAGGCGCTGGTGGCCGGCAGCCTCAGCAATCTGATGAGCGCCGCGCTGGCAGGGCTGTTTCTGGGCTTCGGCTGAATGCACTTAAGGAAACGCGGCGGCAAGGCTGAAGCCGCACCGCCGCGCCCCGGCACCTCACATCGCCGCACGTATCAGCACTTCAGAAAGCTCTTGGTGAAGATCACGGTATCGTTGAACGAGACGGTAATCTTGACACCCGTCGGGATGCCCCAGGTGGTGCAAATGTCGATACACGCCCGCACCTCGGCTCCTTCGGGCACCCAGCTTGGAACCGGCAGACAATAGCTCCCGATACCAAGCGGAAGATTGAGACAGACCTTGCCGTCTTTCACGGTGACCGAAATACATCCGCCCGAAATTGCCATTTCGCCGCCAGCGCGAATGTCCATCTCCGCAGAAGATTTGTTCAAGCCCACACTGGAATTATGGCGCTGGGCGGCTTCCAGCGCGGCCTCGATCTTGTCTTGGTCAAAACCTGGATAATCAGCCATGTTGTCTTCCCCTGTTGATCGCCGTTCATTCGGCTAATATATATTAGGGGAATTATTCTGGTTAAAAAGTCTGATACGGATCAAACTGTAATGAGTCTGATCCGTTGCCGACCAATCAAGTCAATGGCCACGAAACAAACATCTGCGCTACGCTAGGCAATGCCCGTTCAAGCGCTATGTTTCATTGGTGGCTGGCGTCTTCAATAGCTTGATTTATCTCCACCATATGATCGGCCAGCCGCTCGACTTCGGCGCGGTCGTGGCTGACGTAGAGGATCGGCAGCCGCAGTTCGTCACGGATGCGCCCGATCACCGTCATGATCTCCGCGCGGCGCGGCGAATCGAGCGAGGCCAGCGGCTCATCCATCAACAGGAAGCGTGGGCCCGACAGCAGCGCCCGGCCGATCGCGACGCGCTGCGCCTCCCCGCCCGAAAGGCTGCGCGGCCAGCGATCGAGCAGATGCGCGATGCCCAGAAAGTCCACCGTCCGCTCGAAGCCGATCCAGCGCTGCGTTTCGTCCGCCAGCCGCTCGCCATAGCGCAGGTTCTGCGCAACGCGCCGGTGGGGAAACAGCCGGGCGTCCTGGAACACATAACCTGCGCGGCGGCGCTCGGGCGGCAGATCGACCCCATCGGCGAACAGCGTTTCACCGTCGACAGCGATATGTCCCCGGTCGGGCCGCAACAGGCCGGCGATCATGTTGAGAACGCTGCTCTTGCCCGCCCCCGACGGACCGAACAGCGCGGTCAGCCCGGGGCCGGTGGCGAACCGCACGGCGATGTTCTGCGCACCCAGTCGCCGCGCGACGTCCACGTCAAAGGACATGGCCGGTCCTGTCGTCATGGCGGAAGCGGCGCGCCAGCATCTCGGACGCCAACAGCGCGGCCAGCGACAGGACGATCGCGATCACCGCCAGCCGCGTCACCTCCCCGTCGCTGCCCGGCACCTGCAGCGCGGAGTAAATGGCGAGCGGCAAGGTGCGCGTCTCGCCCGGAATGTTCGAAACGAAGGTGATCGTCGCGCCAAATTCTCCGATCGACCGGGCCAGCCCCAGGATGACGGCGGCCAGGATGCCGGGCAGGCTGAGCGGCAAGCTGATGCTGAAAAATACCCGCCACGGCCCAGCGCCCAGCGTGCGCGCTGCCCCTTCCAGCCGCCGATCGACCGTCTCGATCGACAGGCGGATCGCGCGCACCATCAGCGGCAGCGCCATGACTGCGGCGGCGATGGCCGCGCCGGTCCAGCGGAAAATCACGCTGACGCCGAACCAGTCCTGCAGCCAGCCGCCGACCGGCCCGGTCCGTCCGAACGCGATCAGCAGCAACCAGCCGATCACCACCGGCGGTAACACCAGCGGCAGATGCACCAGCGCGTCGACCAGCATCCGCCCAGGAAAGCGCCCGCGCGCCAGCAGCCAGGCCAGCGCAAAGGCGATCGGTAGCGTCGCCGCGACGGCGACCAGGCTGACCTTGAGCGACAGCCCAATGATCGCCCATTCGGCGGCGCTCAGCATCGGCGGCCGGTCATTGCGGCGCGGTGAAGCCGTAGCGGCGGAAAATCGCCTGACCTGCCGGAGACAGAAGAAATCGCGCGAACCGGCGCGCATCGGCGCGGCGCGACGCGGCCAGGACCGCCACCGGATAGACAATCGGCGGATGGCTGCCATCCGGCAGCGTGGCCACCACCCGCACCCTGGCCGACGCCGCCGCATCCGTGGCGTAAACGAGCCCGGCGGCGGCCTCACCGCGCTCGACAAAGGCCAGCGCCGCCCGCACATTTTCCCCGCGCACCACATGCGGCGCCACCGCGGTCCACTGGCCGAGATGCTCCAGCGCGGCACGGCCATATTTGCCCGCCGGAACCGAGTCCGGATCGGCCATGGCGAGCCTGCCCGTGCCCAGCGCCGCCGCAAGATCGCCGCCGGGCGTCCAGCGCAACGCGCTACCGGACGGCGCCGCCAGCACCAGCGTGTTGCCCAGCAGATTGGCGCGCGTATCCGCGGCGATCAGTCCGCGCTGGGCCACATGGTCCATCCAGTCTTCGTCGGCGGAAAGGAACAGATCGGCCGGCGCACCGCCGTCTATCTGCCGCGCCAGCGCCGAACTGGCGGCAAAGGACAGCACCGGTCGCGCATGGCCCTCGGCCGCATAGAAGTCCGCCGCTGCCTCAAGCGATTCCTGCAGGCTGGACGCGGCGAGCACGATGGTAGGCCCCGGCTGCGCATCGTTGCCGCACGCGATCAGGGCAAACGCCGGCGCCAGGGCAAGCGCCGCAGCCAGGATCGGCCATAGCGCGCGTTTCAGCGATGCCATCATGTGGCAGCCTCCCGCTTGAATTCGTAAAGCCGCTCCAGCGCCTCGCGCGGGCTCAGCGCATCGACGTCCAGATCGCGCAGCGCATCGCGCAACGTGTCGCATTGCTCTTCCTCGGCCTCCACCGCGGCGGCAAACAGCGGCAACTCGCCCAGCCCCGCCGCAAGGCCGCCGGTTTCCGCGCGCCCCTTTTCCAGCTTGGCCAGCACCGCTTTGGCGCGCGCCAGAACCGGAGGCGGTAGCCCGGCGAGCTTCGCGACGGCCAGGCCGTAGCTGCGATCGGCCGGCCCCGGCGCAAGCTCGTGCAGCAGTACCAGCTCACCCTTCCACTCCCGCGCCCGGACATGGCGCAGGCTGAGCGCGTCCAGCGTATCGGCCAGCCGGGTCAGCTCGTGATAATGGGTCGCAAACAGACAGCGGCACCGGTTGGTCTCGTGGATCGCCTCGACCACGCCCCACGCGAGCGCGAGGCCATCATAGGTCGACGTTCCCCGGCCCACCTCGTCGAGGATCACGAAGCTGCGTTCGGTCGCCTGGCTCAGGATGGCGGCGGTCTCGACCATCTCGACCATGAAGGTGGAGCGGCCGCGCGCCAGATTGTCGGATGCGCCGACCCGGCTGAACAACCGGTCGACAATGCCGAGCCGAGCCGCGCTCGCCGGTACGAAACTCCCGGCCTGCGCCAGCAGCACGATCAGCGCATTTTGCCGCAGGAAGGTGGATTTGCCGCCCATGTTCGGGCCGGAGATGAGCCACAGGCGCTCGTCCGGTGATAGCGCGCAATCATTGGATATGAACCGATCGCCCGCCGCCGCCAGCGCGCTTTCGACCACGGGATGGCGGCCGCCGGTCACCTCGAAACAGGGCCTGTCGGCAAAGCGCGGGCGACACCAGCCGCTCTGCGCCGCACGCTCGGCCAGCGCCGCCGCCACGTCGAGCCGGGCGAGCGCTTCGGCCGCCGCCGCGATCCGCTCGCTGCGTGCCGCGGTCTCCTCGATCAATGTTTCCAGGTGCGCGGCCTCGGCGGCTTGCGCGCGCGCACCGGCCTCCACGATCCGTCCCGCCTGCTCGTGCAAGGCGGCGGCGTTGAAGCGGACCGCCCCGGCCAGCGTCTGGCGGTGGGTGAAGCCGCTATCTTCGGCCATCAGTGCGTCGCCATATCTGGCCGGCACCTCGACAAAATAGCCGAGCACATTGTTGTGCTTGATCTTGAGCACGGCAACGCCCGTGCGTTCGCGGTAGTCGGCTTCCAGTGCGGCAATGGCGCGGCGGCCGCCGCTGGCGGTTTCGCGCAAATCGTCCAGCCCGGCGTCGTAGCCGGGCGCGATATAGCCGCCCTGCGCGGTCTCGGTCGGCGGCGCGGACACCAGCGCGCGCGCCAGCAGATCGGCCAGCTCACCGTGCCCGCCCAGCGCCGGGATCAGGGCATCGAGCAACGCGGGCCGCCCTTCGGTCTGTTCGATCCGGGCTTTCAGCAAGTGCGCCCCGTTTAGCCCGTCACGGATCTGCCCCAGATCGCGAGGGCTGCCGCGGCCGACCGTCACGCGTCCCAGCGCGCGGGCGATATCGGGCAACGCGCGCAGCGCTTCGCGCAGCGCTTGCCGGATCGACACCGTTTCATGTGCCCAGCCGACCAGCCCCAGCCGTGCTTCGATTGCGGCGCGGTCGGTCAGCGGCGCGCTCAGGTCGCGCGCCAGCAGCCGCGCGCCGGCTCCGGTCACCGTTCGGTCGACATCGTGCAGCAGGCTCCCCCTGCGCCCGCCGCCCTGCGCCGCAGAGATTTCCAGGCTTTCGCGCGTCGCCTGATCGAGCCCAAGATGGTCACCGTCGCGCCGGCCCTGCGGCGGGGCGAGATAGGGCAGTGCCTGGCCTTGTGCGCTGTGCGACAAATAGCCGATCAGCCCGCCCGCCGCAGCCAGTTCGGCCCGCCCGAAATCGCCCAGCCCGTCGAGCGTCGCCACCTTGTAGAGATCGCGCAGCCGCTGCGCCCCGGCCGCGCTGTCGAAGGCCTGCGCATCATATGGGGCCGCCCCTGCCGGAGCGCCCTCGAACTTTGCCGACACCACGATTTCGCTCGGCCCCAGCCTGGCCAGTTGCGCGTCCAGCATGTCGCGCGAGCAGGCTATCAATTCGAAGCGGCCGCTCGATACGTCCGCCGCCGCGATGCCGATCGTCCCGCCGACATCCGCCAACGCAACCAGCATGTTATCGACGCGGGCATCCAGCAGGCTGTCCTCGGTCAAGGTGCCCGCCGTCACGAACCGAACGATATCGCGCGCCACCAGCACCTTGGAACCGCGCCCCTCCGCCTTGGCGCGTTTCCTGGCCTGTTCGGGCGTTTCGGTCTGTTCGGCGATAGCCACCCGGTGCCCCGCCTTGATCAGCCGCGCCAGATAGACGTCCGCGCTGTGCACCGGTACGCCGCACATCGGAATCGGTTCGCCATCGCTGCTGCCGCGCGCGGTAAGCGCAATATCGAGCGTCTCGGCCGCCGCCTTGGCATCGTCGAAGAACAGCTCGAAGAAATCGCCCATGCGGTAGAACAGCAGACACCCTTCCGCGCGGGCTTTCAGCGCGTGATACTGCTCCATCATCGGGGTGGGTGCGGCCATGCTGCGTGCGATAGCCGAGGCGGTTCTATATCGCCAGTAACCCTTGATTGGGGCTATCCCGTCATAAGGCGCGGCCGGTAATCTCGCGTGACCCGTTGTGCCGCCCCGCCCCAGCGTCTAGGCCGGTAGCGCAACCGAGAAAGACCCCATATGAGCGACAGCGTCATCCAGTTTTCCGATCGCGAAGCGCTGAACTTCCACAGCCAGGGCCGCCCGGGCAAGATCGAGATCATCGCGTCCAAACCGGTCGGCACGCAGCGCGATCTCAGCCTGGCCTATTCGCCCGGCGTTGCGGCACCGGTGCGCGCTATCGCAGAGGATCCCAGCAAGGCGTATGAATATACCGCCAAGGGCAATCTGGTTGCGGTCATCTCGAACGGCACCGCGATCCTGGGGCTCGGCAATCTGGGCGCGCTCGCCTCCAAGCCGGTGATGGAAGGCAAGGCGGTTCTGTTCAAGCGCTTTGCCGACGTGGATTCCATCGATATCGAACTGAAGACCGAGGATGCGCAGCGGTTCATCGAGGCGGTGGAGTTGATGGAGCCCAGTTTCGGCGGCATCAATCTGGAAGACATCGCCGCGCCCGACTGCTTCATCATCGAACAGACGCTGCGCGAACGGATGAACATCCCCGTTTTCCACGACGACCAGCACGGCACGGCGATCATCGCCGCGGCCGGCCTGATCAACGCCTGCGAACTGACCGGGCGGCAGCTCAAGAATGTGAAGATGGTGGTGAACGGCGCGGGCGCCGCAGCCATCGCCTGTACCGAGCTGATCAAGGCGATGGGCGTCCCGCACGAAAACGTCATCATGTGCGACCGGCAGGGCCCGATCTATCAGGGCCGCACCGAGCATATGGACCAGTGGAAATCCGCTCACGCGGTGCGTACCGAAGCGCGCACGCTGGGCGAGGCGCTGGTCGGCGCGGATATCTTCCTGGGGCTCTCCGCCGCCGGAGCGCTGAAGCCGGACATGGTTGAGGGGATGGCGGACGATCCGATCATCTTCGCCATGGCCAATCCCGATCCCGAAATCCTGCCCGAACTGGCGCGGCAGGTGCGTCCCAACGCCATCATCGCCACCGGCCGATCGGACTATCCCAACCAGGTCAACAATGTGCTGGGTTTTCCGTTCATCTTCCGCGGCGCGCTGGACGTGCGCGCGACCACCATCAACGAGGATATGAAGATCGCCGCCGCCCACGCCATCGCCGCCCTGGCGCGCGAGCGGGTGCCCGAAGAGGTGGCCGACGCCTATGGCGGCACCGCGCACAAGTTCGGGCGCGAATATATCATCCCCGCGCCGTTCGATCCGCGGTTGATGGAAGTGGTGGCCTCCGCCGTTGCGCAGGCCGCCATGGACTCCGGCGTCGCGCAGAAGCCGATCGACGATATGGACGGATATCGCCGATCGCTCCGTGCGCGCCTGAACCCCACCGTCGCCGTGCTGACGCAGGTGTACGAGAATGCGCGCAATGCGCCAAAACGCGTCATCTTCGCCGAAGCCGAGGAAGAGGTGGTGCTGCGCGCCGCGATCCAGTTCCGCGACGGCGGCTATGGCGTGCCCGTGCTGGTCGGCCGCGACAAGTCGGTGATCGACATGCTGCACAAGATGGGCGTCGACAATCCCGGCAGCTTCGAGATCCACAACAGCGTCTCCAGCCCGCATGTCGGCGCGATGGTGGAGATGCTGTATGACCGGCTGCAGCGGCGCGGCTATCTGCGCCGCGACGTGCAGCGCATGGTCAACCGTGATCGCAACATCTTCGGCGCCGCGCTGCTCAAGCTGGGTGAGGCCGACGCCATGATCACCGGCACCACGCGTACCTTCAGCCAGTCCATGCGCGAGATCCGCCGCGTGCTCGATCCCGCGCCGGGCCAGTTTCCGTTCGGCATCCACGTCATGGTCGGCAAGAGCCACACCGTGTTCATCGCCGATACCACGGTGAACGAACGGCCGAGCCCCGAAGTGCTCGCCCATATCGCTGACCGCACCGCCACGGTTGCCAAGCGCATGGGGCAGGAGCCGCGCGTGGCCTTCCTGAGCTATTCCACCTTTGGCAATCCGGAAGGGCGCTGGCTCGATAATATCCGCGCCGCCATCGCAATGCTGGATGAGCGCGGCGCCGAATATGAATATGAAGGCGAGATGCCGCCGGACGTGGCGCTGAACCCCGAGCTGATGAAGAACTACCCCTTCATGCGGCTGTCCGCGCCGGCCAATGTGCTTGTCATGCCGGGCCTGCAATCGGCCAATCTCAGCGCCAAAATCCTGCGCGAACTGGGCGGGGACCGCACCATTGGACCGATGCTGCTGGGCATCGAAAAGCCGGTCCAGATCGCCTCGATGAGCGCGACGGCATCCGAACTGGTGACGTTCGCGGTGCTGGCGGCGGCGGGAACGGTGGAATAGCGTCTATGCGATCGCAGCCGGGACGCTACGCGCAATAAACTTGTGCAAAATATCCAAAGTATCCGCGATACCATTGCAAAATATCGCAAGAATATTTCCTACA
>JBBSUT010000056.1:0-14232 GCA_038234155.1 Sphingomonadales bacterium
AATATTCGAACCCGCCCACTGTACCCGACAGTCCCTTGACCCCGCAGCGCTCCACGATCAGCCCGGTCAGCCCGAGCTGCAGCGCATAGCCCGCCCGTATCTGTCGCCTGCCCGGCGGCTTTCCGGTTTTGTAATCGATGACCACCAGCGATCCGTCGGCGCAGCGATCGATCCGGTCCACCCGGCCTTTCAGCACAATCCCGTCCAGCGCGATTGTCCCGCGTTCCTCGATAGCCACAATTTCACGCCGCTCTTCCGTTTGCAATCGCACGGTTTCCTGTGCGATCCAGTTGATCGCCGAGAGCAGCCGCGGCTCCCATAGCGCACGCATCAGCGGGTGCGCGGCCTGTTTCGCGAGCAGATCGCGCGCCCGCGCGAGCAGCTTGGCCGGATCGCGGCCGTCCTTCCTGGCCCAGTGCTCCAAAATATCGTGCACGGCCGAACCGCGCCAGGCCGGCGATGGATCGGCATCCACAGGATCGAACTTGCGCAGACCCAATATTCGCGCAGCATAGAAGGCAAACGGGTCCGCTTTAAGGCGGTCCAGATCGGTGATATTGAGCGCCACCTGCCGCTGATCCGCCGTCGGGCGCGGTTCGGGGCGCGTCGCCGGCGCGAATACAGCCGGTTGATCGATTATTTCTGCCAGCGCCAGCGCGCGCTGATCGGTCCTGAGATTGCTGCCCGCCATCGCCTGCAGCCGGAGCAGAAAACGCGACGCAACACCCGGACCCCCGCGATCGCGCCGCGCACGGCTCAGCACCACCTCCGGCGCGCCCATCATGCCGGCAAGATCGTGCGCCGCGAGCCCGATCGACCGTTCGAGCGCCGGCAGTCCGAGCGCGCGGCGGATGCGCGGCGCGAGCCAAGGATCGGGCTGCGGAAGCATCGGCCAGGTGCCTTCGTTGAGGCCGCCGCAGATGACCAGATCAGCCTGTTGCAAGCGCGCCTCGAGCAAGCCGTAGATCGCCACGCGCGGGTGGCCGCCATAAGCCGGGCGGACCGAAATGGCGCCGATCACCGCTGCAAGCCATGCGGGCAGTTCGTCGATGGCGGCCAGATGTGGTCCGTCCGCGGCGCGCGCGGACAATTCAGCCCACAGCTCCGCCAGCATCCGGCCCTCACGCCCGCGCCAGATGCGGTCTCCCGTCAACGCCTCGGCGACAACGCGCAGCGCGTCCAGCGCCGCCGCGACCGAACGCCCGGCCGTTTCGAGCGGCGCCAGCAACGGCGCTAATTCGGTCCACCAGTCGTGCAATTCATGCCAGCGGTCGCCCTTGATGCCGCGCCCGCGCTCGTTCTTTATGCCGCGCCCGCGCTCGTCCGTGCTGCGCTGGGTGATACGCTGCGCAACACCCGCCAGTCCGCCGGTCGAACGCGGGCCGCGCAGTAGCAGATCGAGCACGCGGACCTGGTCCAGCCACGCGAGGCGCGTCGTTTCATCGCCGCTGCGCACCAGCGGATGTTTGAGCAAAGACAACAGCGCGACCGGCGCGAAATTTTGTGCCGCCGCCTCGCTCAGCGCGAGCATGAAGGTGCCGACGGGCAATTCGGACAATGGTCGCCCCGCGCTGTCATCCGCCGCTATGCCCCAGCGGCGCAGATGGGCCGATACACGGCGTGCCAGCTCCCGGTCCGGAGTGGCCAGCGCGGCCCGGCGTCCCGGGGTCTCCATCGCCTCGCGGATCAGAATGGCAATGGCCTGCGCCTCCAGCGCGCTGTCCGGCGCATCGAGGACCCTCACGCCGGCCAGGCTGCGCCGTTCGGACGGCAAATCCTGCCATTTGCCGGTGGCAAAGGGCGGCGCAAAAGCATTGCTGATGGCGTGCGCGCGGCGGGCGGGCGCATCGCTCTCGCCGGACCGCACCCAGCGCATTACCTCGCCCCGCGCAATGCCCATGCGATCAAGCAGGATCTTGAGATGAAATTGCGGATGGGTTTCCAGCGCCGGAGGAGGCGGACCGCCATCGTCGCGCGGGCCATGCGGACCGATCTCGGCCCATTCATCGTCCGGCATCGCGATATCCAGATCGGGCAGCACGACTTGTCCCTGCGCCAGTTCCGCGACCACGCGGAGGAGCGCGGCAACCGCCGGCGCGGCGGTGGTGACCCCGGCGGCCACGACAAAGCCGGACGGCGGCGTCTGGCGCCAGCGTGTCGCCACGCCCGCCAGCAGCCGATTGCGCCGCTCGGCAACATCGATCCGGCCAATCGACGCCAGATGCGCGGACCAGTCGCGCGCGACGTCCGTGAACAGCGCAAGCGAACGGCGATAGTGATCGGCCAATTCCTCGGCAAGCGCGAGCTGGTCCAGCGCGCCGACCGACTGCCGCTCGATCATCAGCTGATCGAGCGCGCGGGCGAACTGATCGGCCAGCCGCAGCGCCTCGGGCGCACTCACCGCCGTGCCGTCGATCGTCATGCGCGTCTGCACGATCCGCGCCACGACCAGGCGCCTGGTCAGCGGATCAACGGCGGGCGGCACGTCTGTCCCGATCGGATCGAGCGCAAGACCCAGCGCCTCACCCAGATCGAGATCGCCGATCGGCACCATGCGTGGCAGCAGCAGCCCCGGCGCAGCGCGGCGCACGAAGGCGTCTGTGATCGCGCGGGCGGCGCGGTTGTTCGGCACCAGGATCATGCCGCCCGAAAGACCGCGCTCCGCATCGGCAAACCGATCGAGCATGCCGGCAGCGAGCGCATCGGCAAAGCCGCGATGCGCCGGGATCGAATAGATGGCGGGCTTGGCCCTATTGCCCATGTGCACGGCTATCCATGAGCGAACCACGTTTCGGTCGGACCAATGGCGGCTGGTGTGCCGATATCGAACCATTCTCCGTCGAACATACTGCCGAAAAGGCGGCCGCTCTCGATCGCGGCGTCCCAGAAACGGTTGGTGCTGAACGCTTCGCCCGCCGCGCCATCATCACCCTGGATCAGCGATTTGGCCATCAGCTGGATGCCGGTGAAGATAAACGGAGCCACCTTGCGCTCCATCCGGCGCGACACGCGGCCCGATCCGTCGAGATGAAAGTCTCCGCTGCCGCCGTGGTGATGCGCGCGTGCATGCGGCACCAAAAGCAGCAGCGCATCCATCCGCCTGCCGTCCCAGTCCTGCGCCAACTGGGTCAGCGCCGGGCTTGGCCCATCGACCCAGATGTTGTCACTGTTGACGCAGTAAAACGGATCGGAAGCGATCGAGGGCAGCGCCTTTACCAGTCCGCCGCCCGTTTCCAGCAGCCGTTCGCGTTCGTCCGAAATGCTGTACGTCATGCCAAACGGCGCGGCGGCAACATGGCCCTCCAGCGCATCGGCAAGATAATGGACGTTGACCACCACATCGCGCACACCGGCCTTGGCCAGATGCTGCAGCGTATGGTCAATCAACGGCTGTCCGGCCACGCGCACCAGCGGCTTGGGCGTTGCGGCGGTGAGCGGGCGCATGCGTTTGCCCAGTCCGGCAGCCATCACCATCGCGCCCGTTACCGGCTGTCTCGAGTGCGGCAGGTCAGGCATGCGGCGGCGCCTCAGGCGTCCGATCCGGCGGCGACGAGTTCAGCGCGGCGGTCTTCGGGTACATTGTCATCAAACCAACGCTTCATGCGTGCCAGATCGGGATGCGCCAGATCGCGCTCCAGCAGTTTCCACATGCGCGGCAGGAAGCCCAGATAACGGGGTTTTCCGTCGCGCCGCCAAAGCCGGGTGAAGATGCCGATGATCTTGGCATTCCGCTGCGCACCGAGCAGCGCATAGTGATTGCGGAATATGTCGCCCTCCCCCGTCGCGGCGAGATAGCGCGTCAGCATGGCTTCCTCGAGCGCTTCAGGCACGTCGCGCCGCGCATCTTGCAGCAGCGATACCAGATCATAGGCCGGGTGGCCGGCCAGCGCGTCCTGAAAATCCAGCAAGCCCAGCCGGTCGCCGTCGATCAGCATGATGTTTTCGGCATGATAGTCGCGCAGCACAGTGACCGGCCTTGCCTGCGCCGCGATGACGGGGGCCAGCAAATCCTGCCATAAAGCTTCGTAGCCAGGGCGGTCCACCTTGAGATGGGCGGCCGGCGCAAACCATTCGGGCAGGAGATTGGCCTCCTCGATATATTTGCTTTCGGTATAACCGGGCACATCGGCCGGGGGCAGCAAACGCAGGGCGAGCAGCTCGTCGATGGCCTGGGCGTAGACCGCCTGCTCCTCCTCTGGATGATAGGCCAGATGCTCGCGCATACGCCGATTGCCGAGATCTTCCAGGAGCACGAGTCCGCGCTCCAGGTCGCTGGCGAGCACCTTGGGTGCGCGAAATCCGTGACCGGAGAGATAATCCGCAATGGCAATGAACGGCGCCGGATCCTCATGCGGCGGCGGCGCGTCCATGAGCACGCCGCGCCGCCCGGCCGCGTCCTCTACCCGAAAATAGCGGCGGAAGCTGGCATCGCCCGCCAGCGGTTCGATCCGTGCATCGGACCAGCCAGCGATGGAGAGGAAATGTGTAGCCCCAGCGGGCGGGGTTATCTGCATGGCCATCGCGCTTCCCAACTACGCGGCACGGTGACTGTCAACCGCCGTGCGTCGGCCTCGCCGCGTTCGATGGCGATGTGCAGCGCATCGGCAACAAAGTTCGCCCCGCCCAGTTCCGGCCATTCCACGATCAGCGCGCCAAATGCCCGCGCCTCGTCCAGCCCTAGTTCGCGCAGCGCCTCCGGATCATCCAGCCGGTAAAGATCCGCGTGCCAAACCGGCAGCCGCACGCCGGGCGGATCATAGGGATGGACCAGCGCGTAGCTGGGGCTGGTCACCTCGCCAAGATGGCCAAGCCCTTCCAGCATGCCGCGCGCCATCACGGTCTTTCCCACGCCCAGATCGCCGCTCAATGCCACCATATCTGCGCCTTTCAGCAGCGCGCCGATGGAGCGGCCGAACGCGAGCATCGCCGCTTCGCTCTCGATCGATATCGGCGTGCGATCGGTCATGACCGCGGTAGTTCCATGGTCACCATCGTGCCCTCGCCCAGCTGCGATATCAGCTCCAGCTTGCCGTCATGCGCCTCGATAAGCTGGCGCGCGAACGGCAGGCCGAGGCCGCCCTTCGCCGCCGCCAAGCCGGCACCGTTCGCTCCTGCAAACCGATCGAACGCGCGCGCCTGTGCCTGTGCATCCATGCCGGGGCCATTGTCAGAAATCACGATGCGCGCGGTCTTTTTTGACCCATCGGCAAACACCAGCACTGCCGCTTCGGGCCCAACATAATCGAGCGCATTGCCGAGAACATGGTCCAGCGCCTGGCGCAACCGCTTGGCATCCGCCGCCACCGTGCCCGCGCTGCCGCGAATATCCAGCCGCAGGTCCACCCCCTTGCCTTTGGCCAGCGCGCGATGATCGGCCACCAGATCACCCAGCAATTCCATGAGTTTGAGCGGTTGCCGGTCGATCGGCAGCGCGCCGGCTTCCCCCTGGCTGAGGTCGAGCACAGTGTTGATCTGCCCGGACAGACGCTCCACCGATTGCAGGATCGCGCCGACATACTCGCGCGCCTGATCGCCCAGTGGTCCCGCCATCCCGGCGTCCAGCATCTCGCTGAAACCCTGAATGGAGGTGAGCGGCGTGCGGAACTCGTAGCTCATATTGGCCAGGAAGCGCCCCTTGATCGCATCCGCCTCTGTCAGCGCCTCGTTGCGTTCGCGCAGCGCCCGCTCGATCCGCTGGCTGTCCGATATGTCGAGCATGGAAAACAGCGCATTGCCATCGGGCAGCGGCATGGTGCTGAAACGGAAATGGCGGCCGTCGGCAAATTGCATGTCGCCGTCCCGCCGCGTGCGCTTCTCCGTCGATGCACGCACCATGTCGCGCATCATCGCGGCCCGGCCCGGTTCGGCCAGCTGCCGCGCGATAGCGGCGATCAGCTTGTCGATATGCGGGTGGCCCGCCAGCGCACGCTCATCCGCCTGCCAGATTTCGGCAAAACGCTCATTCCACAGGTTCAGGCTGCCGTCGGCCGCGAACACGGCGATGCCCTCGAACAGGTTGTTCAGCGTGGCCGTGCGCACGCGCAGCAGCGTATCGCGCGAACTGGCCAGCCGGGCATGTTCGGTGCGATCCTCGAAGATCAGCAACAGTCCGCAATCGGGAATGGGTTGAGCGAAGACGCGCAAATGCGTGCCGTCTGGCAGCAGCCAATTCTCTTCGGACGCCTGGGGCGCGCGAAACCACGCCTGACGTTCGGCGCGCCATGCCGGGAAATCGCGAATTTCCGGCACGCGGGACTGGTCGCGCATCCGGTCCAGCACCCGGGCAAAATCGGGCCGCCCCGCCAGCCACGCTTCCTCCACTTCAAACAATCTACGGAACGGAAGGTTGGCAAACACCGCGCTGCCTTCGCCGTCGAACTGGATGACCGCCGCGGACATCGCGTCGAGCATATCGCGCTGCGCGGCCACGAACTGACGATGCTCGGCGCGGGCATCGGCCAACTCCTGGATATCGATGGCATAGCCCGCCACACCGGTCTTCCCCAGCGGCACGTCGACCACCAGCATCCGCCGCCGCTCACCGTCGATCGTGACAGACAGATCGCGCTGCATCCCTTCGCGCCTGTCCGCCGCTTCCTGCGCGATAGAAGCGGGGCTGCGTCCGTCGACGCTTTCGACGAGCTCGGTGCCAGCAGCAACCACGGTTTCCGCATCTTCACCCGCCACCGCATCGACGAACGCGCGGTTGACCAGCATCAGCTTGCCGTCCGGCCCGCGGTGCCACATCGGCAGCGGCGCTGCCTCGATCAGACCGGACAGCGCGCCAAAAGCGGCGTGGGCGCTGCGCGCATCGTCCGACAGCGCGGCGCGATCGCGAAAAGACGCGGTCGTATCAAAGAACCACAGCAGCGCTGCGCCATTGGGATAAACCTGATTGTCGGCCAGCGCGCCGACTATGGTCAATGCCCGCTCGCTGTCCGCCACCGCTAGGCTGCACGTGAAACCGCGGCCCGTGCGCTGGGCCAATCGTATGTCCTCGGTCAGCTGCGCCATGTCGCCCGCCGCAAAACCGCCCGCGCCTGCCTCGTGTGACAGATCGGACAGATGGGTTACATCGCGGTCCACGCCCAGCCATGATTTGAGGCGATCCGGTGCGTCGGCCTTGCCGTCCAGACGCACAATGAGCGGGATGGCGGGCGCGGTATCGATCAACCGGCCGAGCCGCGCTGTCTGACGCAGGCTTGCCTCCGCCTTCCGGCGCAGGGCGAGGCCCGACCAGACAGACCAGGCCCCGGCCACCAGCCAGGCGCCAAGGACGATGCCGATCAGGACGGTGGAAAGCGCGCCGCTCATCGCCCGGGGCTAGGCGAAGCGGCGGTCAGGTCAAGGGGGGATATCCTCCCCCGCCGGGAGCCGTGGCGGAGCTTGCCGCTCTGGCTGCCAGCGGAGCAGGGTGAGGGGCCGCGCTCATTCGTGCGCATGAAACCCCTCAACATTGCAATCGGGCAATCGGGCAATCCTTCGACAAGTTCAGGACTGCCACGTCGCGCGCCTCTCCGGACGGGAGAGGATGTTGGTCCTAGTACCGATAATGCTCGGACTTGAACGGGCCTTCTTGCGACACGCCGATATAGGACGCCTGCGAATCGGTCAGCTTGGTGAGATTCACGTTGAGCTTTGCCAGATGCAGCGCGGCCACTTCCTCGTCGAGATGCTTGGGAAGGACGTACACATCATTCTCGTAATCGCCAGTCTTGTACTTGGTGAACAGTTCGATCTGCGCCAGCACCTGATTGGTGAAGCTGGCGGACATCACGAAGCTGGGGTGGCCGGTGGCGTTGCCCAGGTTGAGGAGCCGACCCTTGGACAGCAGGATGATCCGCTTGCCGCCCGGGAACTCGATCATGTCGACCTGCGGCTTGATCTCGGTCCACTTCATGTTCTCCAAAGCACCGACCTGGATCTCGTTATCGAAATGGCCGATGTTGCCGACGATCGCCATATCCTTCATCTCGCGCATGTGCTCGATGGTGATGACGTCCTTGTTGCCGGTTGTCGTCACGAAGATGTCGGCGCGCTTCACGCCCTCTTCCATGGTGACGACCTCGAACCCGTCCATCGCGGCCTGCAACGCGCAGATGGGATCGATCTCGGTCACCATCACGCGGGCTCCAGCACCGCTGAGACTTGCCGCCGAGCCCTTGCCGACATCGCCGTAACCCGCGACGAGCGCCAGCTTGCCGGCCATCATCACATCGGTGCCGCGGCGGATGCCGTCGACCAGCGATTCCTTGCAGCCGTATTTGTTGTCGAACTTGGACTTGGTGACCGAATCGTTCACATTGATCGCCGGGAAGGGCAGCTTGCCCGCCTTGCTGATCTCATACAGGCGGTGGACGCCCGTGGTGGTCTCTTCGGAGACGCCGCGGATCGCCGCGACCGTCTTGGTCAGATAGCCGGGTTTGCGCGCGATGAATTCCTTCAGCGCCCGATGCATCTCGGTCTCTTCCTCGTTCTCGGCCGCAGGCATGCTCTCACCGGCTTCCATGCGTGCGCCCCACAGTGCGAACATGGTGGCATCGCCGCCATCGTCCAGGATCAGATTGCAAGGCTCGTCGCCCCAATCGAAGATCTTGGCGACATAATCCCAATATTCGCCCAGCGTCTCGCCCTTGACCGCAAATACCGGAATGCCCTGATCGGCGATCGCGGCGGCGGCATGGTCCTGCGTCGAATAAATATTGCAGGTGGTCCAGCGCACGTCCGCTCCGAGAGCTAGGAGCGTCTCGATCAGCACGGCGGTCTGGATCGTCATGTGCAGCGAGCCGGCGATGCGCGCGCCTTTCAGCGGTTTGTCTGTGCCATAACGCTCCTGCAGCGCCATCAGGCCGGGCATTTCGGTCTCGGCGATGGTAATTTCCTTGCGGCCGTAATCGGCGAGCGAAAGGTCTGCGACGATATAATCCTGGGCGATGGTAGCCATGATGTTGGTCTCCTGGGAGAAGGCGTGAAAAGGCGCCGCGAAACGTTGGGCGCGGCGAATATGGAAGGCTCCTTAACGAGCCTTGGATCAAATATAAAGAAAACTTTATATGTGATCGACCTCGCCGGCTCAGACCGCGCCGAAACCGATCGACAGCGCCGCCGGATCGATGCCCTCAGCGAGATAGGCATCCTGCCAGATCGTTTTTGGCGCGGCGTGAAACAGCACGTCGGACGGACAATCGGCAACCATCCAGCCCGGACGGGTCATCTCCTCCTCAAGCTGACCAGGCCCCCAGCCGCTATACCCCAGCGCCAGCCGCCACTCCTGCGGACCGCGCCCGGCGGCGATGTCCGCCAGCACAGACAGGCTCGAGGTTAATCCCCATCGCTGCGCAACGTCAACGGTATCGCCGTGCGCATAATTCGGGCCGTGGATCACAAAACCGCGCTCCGGCTGTACCGGTCCGCCGTGGAAGAGCGGGCGGGCGGCCAGCCGCGGCGGCACGGCGAGGTCGAGCTGCTCGAACACCTCGCCCGCCGTCACTCCGTCGATCGTGCGGCCCAGATCGATTCCCATCGCGCCGTCCGCATCGTGCATGCACAAGGCGATCACGGCGCGTTCGAAGCGGGGATCGGCCATGCCGGGCATGGCGAGCAGACAGCGACCGGTGAAAAAGACGGGATCGGACATTATATGGGAACATGCCCCAGTCGCGTTCGCGGGTCCAGCATCCAACTATTCCAACGGCGATCCTTTTGCCCTACAGGCAGCCGCCACACCAGAATGTCTAGAGAAAGGACACAGGTTATGCCCATCAAAGAAGGTGATATGCTCCCCAAGGCACAATTCGTTACCATGACCGCGGATGGACCCCAGCCGGTTGATTTCGACGGTTTCTTCAAGGGCCGCAAGATCGCGCTCTTCTCCGTTCCCGGCGCCTACACGCCAACCTGCTCCGCGCGCCATCTGCCAGGCTTCGTGGACAAGGCCGATGAACTAAAGGCAAAAGGCATCGACGAGATCGCAGTGACCGCGGTGAACGACGTGTTCGTGCTCGGCAAATGGACCGAGGAAGCCGGAGATGTGACCGCACTGGCCGACGGCAACGGCGAATTCGTCAAATCGATCGATCTGGCCATGGACGGCACGGGTTACGGCATGGGCACGCGCGGCCAGCGTTTCTCCATGATCGTGGACGACGGCAAGGTGGTCTCGCTGAATGTCGAGCAGCCTGGTGATTTCCGCGTCAGCTCGGCCGAACACATGCTCGAGCAGCTCTAAGCCACGCTGGAGGAAGATATCTCGCCCGAAGCCATTATCGAGGATTTGCGGCGGCGCTACGACAGCGCCGTCGCGAACCTGCGCGCGGACATCAAAGCGTATCTGGCGGACGGTACCGCGCCGTCGCCTGGCGCGCGGGCGGAGGGACGCTATGCCTATCCGCGGCTCACAATTCATTACGAGGGCAAGAAGCGTAACGCAGACCGCACGACCTCGTTCGGTCGGCTCGTCAGCCCTGGCAGCTATGCCACCAGCATCACTCGGCCAGACCTGTTCGCAACCTATTTGACCGAACAGCTGCAATTGCTCGACGCGCAATATGAAATCCGCGTTGCGTGCGATGCCAGCCATCAGGAGATACCGTTTCCCTATGTGCTCGACGCCGGGGACGGTATCGCGCTGGGCAGCGTCGGATCGCGGGAACTGGCCCGCTATTTCCCTACCACCGATCTGTCCGATATCGGCGACGAGGCGGCGGACGGCCTATTTATCACCCCGCCGGGCAAGCCTGCGCCGCTGGCGCTGTTTGATGCGCTGCGCACCGATTTCTCGCTAGCGCGTCTGCGCCATTATACCGGCACCGCGCCCGAACATTTTCAGCGCTTCGTACTGTTCACCAACTATCACCGCTATATCGACGAGTTTGTCGGATGGGCCTGCGGGCAAGTCGGGAGCGGGCGCTTTAGCGCACTGGCCGGCGCGGGCGGCCTGCTGATCGATCGCGCGCACAATATGCCAGCGGATCTGGTCGCCGACAGCACCTGGCGGCGGCACCAGATGCCCGCCTATCATCTGATTGCAGAGGACGGCAGCGGTATAAGCCTGGTCAATATCGGCGTGGGACCGTCCAACGCCAAAACCATCACCGATCACCTTGCGGTGCTACGGCCAGAAGCGTTCCTGATGATCGGCCATTGCGGCGGCCTGCGCCCCTCTCAGCGGATCGGCGATTTCGTTCTGGCGCACGCATATCTGCGCGATGATCACATACTGGACGACGTGCTGCCAACCGAGATTCCGATCCCGCCGATCGCCGAGGTGCAGCAGGCGCTGGCCGACGCGGCGCAGGAAACGCTGTCGATCGACCGCGATGCGTTGAAACGGCGGATGCGCACGGGCACCGTGGTCACCACCGACGATCGCAACTGGGAGCTGCGCTTTTCTGACAGCGCGCTGCGCTTTTCGCAAAGCCGTGCGGTGGCGATCGATATGGAATCGGCCACCATCGCGGCGCAGGGCTATCGCTTCCGCGTGCCGTACGGAACCTTGCTCTGCGTGTCGGACAAGCCGCTCCACGGCGAGATCAAGCTGCCAGGACAGGCCAATCGATTTTACGAGGAATCGGTGTCCGCGCACCTGCAGATCGGCATCGCGGCCTGCGAGAAACTGCGGGAAACCGGGCTCCAGTTGCACAGCCGGAAACTGCGCGCGTTCAACGAGCCTCCGTTCCGCTGAACGCCGCGCCCCGCCCAGCCCAGTTTTTGTTGCCGCTGGGAAACAACCGGTTCCTTCGTGCATTGATAGGGCGATATTTCAACACAGGAGACCTATGATATGACCGAAGCCAATGACATCTCGCTCACCACCGGTGACAGCGCAAAAACTGCCTCCGGCTCGGTATCGGACAAGGGCAAGGCCGCTGCTCACATGGTGAGCGAAAGCGCCAAATCTGCTGGTGAAAGCGTCAAGAGCGGCGCAGCCAGAGCGTCGGAGTCGGTAAAGTCCGGTGCCAAGAAGACCAGCGACGCGGTCAAGGCCAACCCCGGCACAACCGCCGCCGTCGTTGGCGGCGTGGTCGCAGCGGCTGCTGCTGCCGTCGTTGGCACCAAAATCTATGGCGAGAAGAAAAAGAAGGATGCCGCGCGCGCCGAGGTCGACAAGATCGGCATGCCGGAAATGCGTGCCGGATCGACCACGGTCAATCACGACAAGACTTAAGCTTCTCGCAAGCCGGAACGAACAAGGGCGCCTCCATCGGCGCCCTTGTTCATGTTGGCGGACGGCGTTTACTCGGCGTACAATATATCGCTGAAAAAACCTGCACTCGCGCCGAAAACGGTCATTTGCACAACCAGGTTTTTTAGCGTTACGCCTTCATCCACGATGATATAGCCCTGAGCAATCGGTGCGTCATCTGCAGAGCGAAACGTCTTGATTTCCGGATGAGCATCGCTGAACGCGCGGATAGTAGCATCGGTCTTGGCGGCACCGCTGTCTTGCGGTTCCTGGAACTTGGCCGTCATGACCAGGCCCAGGCACAGATTGTTCTCGCAGGCGCGAAAATACATGATCGACATCAAACCGCTGGCATAGGTGACGCGGTAGAGCTGCGTGTCACCGCTGCGGCCGGCGTCTTCTACGGTCGCCCCGATCTCAGCTGCCGCGCTGGTGAGGACGGTTGAGTCCATCCCGGTGATGAGCAGCGCCTGGGCTCTTGCAGGCCCGATCCCAGGCCCAGCCGCCGGTACATTTTCTGGCGACGGTGCCAATGTCTGTGCCACTGTCTGCGCCGGTGCCATTGCCTTTGCCGATGTCTCTTCCGCGCCGCCGCATGTCAGCGCCGCAGCCCCCATGAACATCGCGCGCCAAAGCATCCTGCCGTGTCTCCTCCCATGACTGTCCGCCGCGGCCCTCCCGGACCGCGGCATTTTGGTCGTTACCAGCCGCAGCTGCGGCCCTTGTTCTGTTTTTTCAGCCATGCCTGCAGCGGCGCGAAATATTCCAGCATCGCCTTGCCGGACATTTCGCGGCTGCCGGTGAATTTTTCCAGCGCGTCGGGCCATGGCCGCGATGCACCCATTTCCAGCATGGCGTTCAGCTTCTCGCCCACCGCCTTGTTGTCGTAAAAGCTGCACCGATGCAGCGGCCCCTTCCACCCGGCCGCATCGCATGCCGCCTTATAGAACTGGAACTGCAGGATCCGCGCGAGAAAATACCGCATATACGGCGTCGTCGCCGGAATGTGATATTTCGCGCCCGGATCGAAGTTCGCCTCGGTCCGCGCAACCGGCGGCATGATGCCCTGATATTCCAGCCGCAAATCATCCCAGCCCTTTTGCAGGCCGTCGCTCGGAATCGACCCGTCAAACACGCCCCAGCGCCATTTGTCGACCATCAGGCCGAACGGCAGGAACGCCACCTTGTCCATCGCCTGCCGCAGCAAGAGGCCGATGTCCTTGTCCGATGATGGCACCTGGCTGTTGTCGAGGAGACCGATCTGCACGAGATATTCCGGCGTGATCGACAGCGCGATCATATCGCCAATGGCTTCGTGGAAGCCGTCGTTCGCACCATTGAGATAGAGAAACGGCTGGCCATTATAGGCGCGCTGGTAATAATTATGGCCCAGTTCGTGATGGATGGTGGTGAAGTCATCCGCGTTGACCTTGATGCACATCTTGATGCGCACGTCGTTCACATTGTCCAGATCCCAGGCCGATGCGTGGCACACCACTTCGCGGTCCCGCGGCTTGACGAAGAGCGACCGCTGGAAGAACGTTTCGGGCAAAGGATCGAAGCCGATCGAGGAGAAGAACCCCTCGCCCGTCTTGACCATTTTCTGCGCGTCATATCCCTTCGCTTCCAGGAGATTGGTCACATCATAACCGATGTCACCGGCGCCCGCTGGGGCCACGACATCATAGATATTGCCCCATTCCTGCGCCCACATATTGCCCAGCAGATCGGATCTGATCGGACCGCTGTCAGACTGCACGTCGTCGCCATATTTCTCGTTCAGCTTGGCGCGAACGAAGCAATGAAGATCGTCGTAAAGCGGCTTCACGTCCTGCCACAGCTTGTCGGTCAGCTGCGTAAATTGTTCGGGCGGCATATCGTAGGCGGAGCGCCACATCGAGCCGACGTCGCTATATCCCAGGTCCTTGGCGCCCTGATTGGCGATGCCGACCATGCGGATATAATCCTCGCGCATGGGCGCGCCGACATTGTCATTCCAGCTGGTCCACATTTCCTGCAGCTTGGCGGGATCGCGCAACTCGCCCATC
>JBBSUT010000057.1:0-14093 GCA_038234155.1 Sphingomonadales bacterium
AGGACCGCCGCCCTCAGCGCCCTTGGGGTCGGCAACCGGCGACCAGGCGCCGAGCCGACCGGTCATTTTGCCGGACCTCGGTTGGTCTGCGGGCGGTGTGCCGGTTTTCTGGCCGGGTTTCTGGCCGGTTTTCGAGCCGGGTTTCAGATCGTCCGATTGCGGCTTGGGCGGTTTGGCGCTGGCCTTGGTCCCGCGCTTGGGAGGAGCCCGCCTGGGGGCTCCATCCTTGGCGCCCTTGGACCGGTCGGCTGGCCGCTTGGGACCGTTGCCGCTATTTTGCTTGCGTCCATCGTTCATGCTCGCGCAATGGACGAGGCGAGAGACAGCGGCAAGGGGCGGTAGAACCTTAGGCTCCGCGAAGGGGACGTGAAACAATGACCGAGATCGTGGAATACAGCGGGTGGCGGCGCTCGCTTCCCGAGGGCCTTCGCCCCTATACCGAAGCCGCGCCGCTGGCCGCGCTTTTCCTCGGCATATCATCCGGCTTCCCGTTTGCGATGATTGCAGGGACGCTTACCACACGGTTGGCGCAGGCGGGCATCGAGAAATCGACCGTCACTGCCTTTGCGCTGACATTTCTGGCCTATAACTTCAAATGGCTGTGGGCTCCCTTGATCGACACGATCAAGCTGCCGATCATTGGCCGCCTGGGACAGCGGGTTAGCTGGCTTTGTCTGTCCGCCGTCTGCGTGATGGCTGCTATCATGTATCTAGGGTTGCTCGATCCGAAAGCCGATATCGGACAGGTTGCAATCGCGGCGATACTCGTTGGAATTGCGGGCGCGACGCTGGATATCGTGATCGACGCCTATCGCATCGAATTGCTCGAGCCGCGCCAACTCGGCGTGGGATCGGGCATGAGCCAATATGGCTGGCGGACGGGTGCGTTCGCGGCCGGATCGCTGGCGTTAATAGTAGCGGCGCGTGCCGACTGGAGCGCTGCGTATATAGCCTGCAGCTTTTTCGCATTGTTTGCGATCGCCACCGGGCTTGTGATGGGCGAACCAGCGCGCCGCCTTCCGCCAAAACTCTTGATGGGGCCGATCGCGGCCGCCATTGCTTATGTCAGCCCACTCAAGGAATTTTTTACGCGATCAGGTGCGATGGTGGTGCTGCTGTTCGTGCTGGTTCACAAGATCGGCGACACGCTGGCCAATCTCACCTTCCGTCTGCTGTTCGACGATCTTGGGTTCACCAACGATGAAATCGCCTTTTACGATGTCGGTCTCGGATTGATCGCGCTGCTGATCGGCATTTTCGTGGGCGGCATCGTCTATTCGCGCATGGGCATGAAGAAAGCCGTGATGCTCAGTCTGGTATTGATGGCCGTTTCCAATTTCGGTTTTGCCGCGCTCGCTGCGATCGGCCACAGCAATTGGGGAATGGCTGCCGCCATCGGATTCGAAAATTTCGCGAGCGGGATCGGCGGGGTTGCGATCGTCGCCTATCTGTCCGCGCTGTGCAATCTGCGCTTTACGGCTACCCAATTCGCGCTGCTTTCGGCCGCTGCAAGCATCGTGGGCCGTTTCCTCACCGGCACCACTGCCGGGGCGCTGATTGAGGGGTTGGGCTATGTGAATTTCTATCTGTTGACGACGCTCGCCGCGCTTCCTGGCGTCCTGTTGTTCTGGTGGATGGCCCGCTCTGGCCTGGTAGACCGGTCGCTGGGCACCGCCGGGACCGAGGATGCCGAACAGATAGTGCAGGAACCCGAAGCGCAGAGCTAGGCGCGCGCTTCGGCCAGCGTGCGGGCGAGGCAGGCGGCGATCTGCTGGGCATGGGCCGGGTCGGCGCCGCCCATCAGGCTGGTCAGCGTCCCGTGCGCAGCTTGAGGCGCGTCCAGCACGCCGAGCATCGCAGCCTCATCGGCGGTCATGCGCGGCATGCAGCAATGGCCGATGGCGATGGTGCGCGCGGCGCTCTGCGCTAGCTCCAGCACAAAGGCGCGTAGCAGCACCAGCGGTGCGCGGTAATGCATGCCGTAGCGTTCCAGCATGCGCTCGGCGGCAACAGCGTCGCGCAGGCCGTGCTGCGCCATGCGGCGAAAAGCGAACAGCATGAGCCGCGCATCTTCATCAGCCGGGGCCGGGTGCGGAAGCATCCGGCAATGCCGCGCGCCGCTGGCGTCATCGCAGGGCGAGCGCTCAATATCTCCTGCGGCTAGTCCAGATCCGTTCGGGTCCGGTAGATCCCGGCCCAGTCGATCCCGGCCCAGTCGATCCCGGCCCAGTCGATTCGGGCCCGGCCGGTTCGGGCCCCGGCTCAGCACGGGTCGGCTGAGGGCAGATCGGTTTGCGGCGGAATGGCTCGGGGCACGGCGCGGCTGGTCGGTCATGGAGTCGTCCTCTTGCGTTGGAAGACCCTTGAACCATCAATCGTTAATGCAAGTCAATCTCATTATCACGGTTCATTCCGGTATTTGCCCGTTTCGCCGCAACACATCTCCTGCCAGATACAGCGACCCGGCGATCAATATCTCCTGCGACCGTGCGCCCTCGGCCGCCGCCGTGAGCGCCCGCGCGGCGTCATCCGCCCACCGGAATGCGATGCCGAGGCGGGCCGCCACGGCCGCGAATGTCTGCCCGTCATGATGTTCGTGCCCCGGCACCGGCACGCCGATAATGCGGTCCAGGCAGGGCGCCAGCGGCACTATGAGCGCGCCCGCATCCTTGTTGGCGAGCATGCCCGTGATCAGCGTCAGCCCGCGCCCCCGTCCGGCGAAATGCGCGGCCAGCGCGGCGCCCGCGATCCGGTTGTGCCCGCCATCGAGCCAGACCGGCACGGTTATGTTTTCGGTCAAGGCACCGGGCGCGAGCCGCTGCAGCCGGCCGGGCCAGCGCGCATCCGTGGCCCCGCGCCGCAGCGAAGCGTCGGCTACCGCTATCCGGTTCGCGAACCGCAGCATGGCGACGGCGAGACCCAGATTGGCGATCTGATGCGCACCCGGCAGCAGCGGCAGGGGCAGCGCAACTTGCCCGGCCTTGTCCTCGTACAGCAAGCCATCACCATGCTGCGCCATCGACCAGTCCCGGTTCCGTGCCCGGATGACCGTGCCCGCCCGCGCCGCCTGCGCGCCGATCGCATCCCTCATTGGCGCGGGATAATCGAGCGTCACCAGCGGCGCGCCCGGCTTGGCGATACCCGCTTTCTCCCAGGCGATGCGGGTCATGGGATCGCTCGGCGTGCCCGCTTCCTCGGCCAGCAAGAATGTTTCGTGGTCGATCCCCAGCGCCGCTATCCCGGTGACCCCGGGCGCGGGGATGACGTTGGTGGCATCCAGCCGTCCGCCCAGCCCAACCTCGACAATGCAGGCGTCGGCCGGAGTGCGGGAGAAGGCGAGGAACGCGGCGGCGGTGGTGATTTCAAAAAAGCTCGCGCCCAGATCACCCGCGATATCGAGCACTTCGGCCAGCAGCAGCGCCAGAGCGGCATCGTCGATCAACGCGCCGGTGACGCGGATCCGCTCGTTGAAGCGCACCAGATGCGGGCTGGTGTACGCATGAATGCGCTTGCCATCGGCCTCCAGCATGGCGCGCAAGAAGGCGGCGGTGGAGCCTTTGCCGTTGGTGCCCGCGATGTGGAGCACCGGTGGCAGCGCACGCTCGGGATGGCCGAGCCGCTCCATCAGCACGCGCATCTTTGCCAGACCCAGCCCGCCGCCCGGCCCACCCTGCGGCAGCGCCAGCGTGCTTAGCCGGTCGAGCTGCGTCTGTACGGCTCGGTTGGTGGAAATGGCACCATCGGGCATGGGAGCTTGCCGCTGTCCTTATGCTGCAACCACAGATCCGTGCGGGCTGCGCTTGCCTTGGTCTTATCCGCTTTTGCGCTGACTGCGAACGGACAAACCACCGTCCTTTGACAGGCTCAAACCGCCTCGCTCGCCGGGCGCTGTGCCATCATATAGCCCATCAGCGTCGCCAGCCGTTCGCGCAGATCCTGACGGTGGACGATCATGTCGATCATGCCGTGATCGAGCAGATATTCGCTGGTCTGGAAATCGTCCGGCAGCTTTTCCCGGATGGTATTTTCGATCACGCGGCGGCCGGTAAACGCCAGCGTCGCGCCCGGTTCGGCCAGATGCAGATCGCCCAGCAGCGCATAGCTTGCCATCACGCCGCCAGACGTCGGATCGGTCAGCACAACGATATAGGGCAGGCCGACAGCCTTCAGCCGCTGCACGCCCACGGTCATCTTGGGCATCTGCATGAGCGACAATATGCCCTCCTGCATGCGCGCGCCGCCGCTGGCGGTGAAGATGACATAGGGGCAGCGGTTCTCGATCGCGGCCTTGGTGCCCAGGATGAACGCCTCGCCAACGGCCAGCCCCATCGATCCGCCCATGAAGGCGAAATCCTGCACGCCGATCACGGTCTTGTGGCCCTGCACCTCGCCGATTGCGTTGACCAGCGCATCGCTTTCGCCGGTGGCCTGCCGCGCCTGTTTCAGCCGGTCGACATAACGTTTGGTGTCGCGGAAGCGCAGCGGATCCTCGCGCACCATCGGCGTGGGCAGCGTCTTCCAACTGCCGGGATCGAACAGCGCCTCGAACCGGTCGTTCGGGCGGATACGGCCATGATGATCGCAATGCGGGCAGATGTGCTGGTTTTCCTCATATTCCTTGAGGAACACCATCTCTCCGCAACCCTTGCACTTGTGCCACAGCTGCTCGGTTGTCTCGCGTTTGGCGACAAAGGGGATCGCGTTGCGAACGCGGTTGAGCCAACTCATGCCGGTGCCTTTCTGGCGTTTTGGACGGCCTCGGACAGAGAGGCGACATAGTCCTGTATCTTGGCGGGTGCATCCTCGCCATGGCTTGCGATCAACTCCACGATCGCCGAACCGACCACCACGCCATCCGCCACCCGCGCCACGTCGGCGGCTTGGCTTGGCGTGCGGATGCCGAAGCCGACGGCGACGGGCAGATCGGTCGCGGCCTTGAGCCGGGCCACCGCCTCGTCGATGCTGCCGCCGGTCGCCTGCTGCTTGCCGGTGACCCCCGTAACCGAGACGTAATAAAGAAAACCGCTCGCGCCATCGAGCACGGTGGGCAGCCGCGCGGCGTCGGTTGTGGGGGTGGCGAGGCGGATCGGCGCGATCCCTTTGGCGCGCAACGCCGGACCGAGATCGGGGTCTTCCTCGGGCGCCAGATCGACGCAGATCACGCCGTCGACGCCCGCCTTGGACGCGGCCTCGGCAAACCACTCCGGCCCGCGCCGCACCATCGGATTGGCATAGCCCATCAGGATCAGCGGCACGCCCGCATGGCGTTCGCGGAACGCCCGCGCGATGCCGAATATATCCGCCGTCGTGGTGCCCTTGCCCAGGCTGCGCAGATTGGCCGCCTGGATCGCCGGGCCATCGGCCATCGGATCGGTGAACGGCATGCCCAGCTCGATCACGTCCGCCCCGCCCGCGACCAGCGCGTCGAGATTGGCCGTGCTATCGCCATCGCCTGCGGTGATGAAGCAGACGAGCGCGGGGTGGGGCTTGGAGAAGGCGGCGGTGAGGCGGGTCATAAAGCCCTCTCCCCTTCAGGGGAGAGGGTTGGGAGAGGGGCAAGCACTTCGCTGAGATAGCGCATTACACCCTTCATATTACGCATCACATCGAGATTGCTCACGCGAACCACGTAATAGCCTTGCCCTTCGAGATAGCCAGTGCGCGCAGCATGCTGCGCTTTGGGTCCCGCATGCGTATCGCCGTCAACCTCGATCACGAGCATTGGATCACGCGAGGCGAAGTCCACGATATAGGGACCAATCACCTTCTGACGGCGGAACTTGACGCCTTGGAATCGTTCGGCGCGCAATTGCAGCCAGAGGCGCTGTTCGGGTGCGGTTGGTTCGCGGCGCATTTGCTTGGCGTGGGTCAGGAGATTCTGGTCACGCATGCGAAGGCCCCTCTCCGCTGCGACTAGGAAGCAAGCTCCCAAGTCTCGCTCCTCTCCCCTGAAGGGGAGAGGGTAGAGCGTATAAAGCCCTCTCCCCTTCAGGGGCGAGGGTTGGGAGAGGGGCAGGGTCCGTCATATCGCCACGCCCAGCGCATCGGCCACCGTAAAAATGTCCTTGTCGCCGCGGCCGCACAGGTTGGCGAGCACGATCTTGTCCTCGTCCATGTCGCGCGCGGCGTCGATCACGCGGGCGATGGCGTGGGCGGGTTCGAGCGCGGGGATGATTCCCTCGGTTTTGCACAGCAGCTGGAACGCGGACAGCGCATCGACATCGGTGCAGCTGACATAATCGACGCGGCCCGAATCTTTGAGCCAGCTATGTTCGGGGCCGATGCCGGGATAATCGAGGCCCGCGCTGATCGAATGCGCCTCGGCGATCTGGCCGTCCTCGTCCTGCAGCAGATAGGTCTTGTTGCCATGCAGGATGCCGGGTGCGCCGCCGGCGAGGCTGGCGGCATGTTTCTTTTCCAGCCCTTCCCCCGCCGCTTCGACGCCGAGCATCCTGACCTCGGGATCGTCGAGGAACGGGTGGAACAGGCCGATGGCGTTGGAGCCGCCGCCGATCGCGGCGACCAGCAGGTCGGGCAGGCGGCCGGTGCGACTGTGCAGCTGCGCCTTGGCCTCGGTGCCGATCACGCTCTGGAAATCGCGCACCAGCTCGGGATAGGGATGCGGGCCGGCCGCGGTGCCGATGATATAGAATGTGTCGTGGACGTTGGCGACCCAGTCGCGCAGCGCCTCGTTCATCGCGTCCTTCAGCGTGCGTGCGCCCGATTCCACGCCGATCACCTCGGCGCCGAGCAGCTTCATGCGGAACACGTTGGGCGCCTGCCGCTCCATGTCGCGCGCGCCCATATAGATGACGCAGGGCAGGCCGAAGCGCGCGGCGACGGTAGCGGTGGCCACCCCGTGCTGGCCCGCGCCGGTTTCGGCGATGATCCGCGTCTTGCCCATGCGGATGGCGAGCAGGATCTGGCCGACGCAATTGTTGATCTTGTGCGCGCCGGTATGATTCAGCTCGTCGCGCTTGAACCAGATTTGCGCGCCTTTTCCTTGAGCCGCGCTGGCACGCACATGATCGGTCAGCCGCTCGGCATAATAGAGCGGGGAAGGGCGGCCGACATAATGTTCGAGCAGATCGTCGAACTCAGCCTTGAATGCCGGGTCCTGCTTGGCGGCGCGATATTCGCGCTCCAGCGCGAGCACGAGCGGCATCAGCGTCTCGGCGACATAACGTCCGCCATAGGCGCCGAAATGGCCGCGTTCATCGGGGCCGGTGCGATAGCTGTTAGGCTTGGGTTTGGTCTCTGTCATAAGCTCGCACCGCTTCGCAGAAGGCGCGGATCAAGTCCACATCCTTGACCCCCGGCGCGCTTTCCACGCCCGAGGATACGTCGACCAGCGGCGCGCCGGTCTGTGCCAGCGCGCACGACACCATGTCCGGGTCCAGACCGCCGGCCAGGCCCCAGGGCACGTGGTGATCGTGATCCTTGATGATGCTCCAGTCGAAGCCTGTCCCGTTGCCGCCCGGAAGCTTTTGCGCAGGGGCGTCAAACAGGATGCGATCGACCGCCATGTCGTACTGATAGGCGTTGGTCATGCTCGCACGGTCATATACGCCAAATGCTTTCCAAGTGCGGACCTGGGCCTTGGCCCGCACGGCGGCGACCCACGCGCCGGTTTCGCCGCCATGGAATTGCACCACGTCCGGGCGCACCTGCTGTAGCGCGGTGCCGGTGAGCAGCGGATCGGCATTGACCAGCAGCAGCACCACCTTGACGCCGTCCGGCGCGCGCCGGCGCAGCTTGGCGGCATCCTCCAGCGAAACGTGGCGCGGGCTGGGCGCGAAGTGGACGAGGCCCACATGGCTGGCGCCCGCATCGATCGCGGCGTCGAACGTCTCGGGCGTGGAGAGCCCGCAAATCTTGATTTCGGTGGTCATGATGCCCTTTGTGGCGATTCCGCTGCCGATTTCAATTCTGGATGAGGCGCAGCAGCGTGCCGTCCGGATCAACCAGATAGGCGATGGTCAGTCCGCTCGTTTCGCGCCGGGGCGCGCTGATGCGCGGTATGCCGGCGCAGCGCTGCGCAATGCCGGCAGCAGTGCAGGCTGTCACCAGCGCGGCCATGTCATCCAGCCGCAGGCAGCAGCCGAACGAACTCTGTGCGGGATCGATGTCGGGATAGGGGAAGAATTCCAATGTCAGCGCACCGCGCTTCAGGATCATCCAGCCTTCGTCGCGCCAACCGGCTTCGAAGCCGAGCGGCGCGTAAAAATCCAGCGTGGCGTCAAAATCTCGCGACGGCAGGTTTGGCGTGGCATGGTCGGCCATATCTTCCTCCGCTAGAGCGTGGCAGCAATCGCCCTTGCCGCCGCTGCCGGGTCGTCCGCCTTGGTAATCGGGCGTCCGACTACCAGCACCGATGCCCCTGCATCGCGCGCGGCGCGGGGGGTGACGGTGCGCTTCTGATCGCCGCCCGATCCATGCGCCGCGGCAGCTTGCGCGGGGCGCAGGCCGGGGACCACGAAGAAACCGTCCTTCCACGCCTTGTGCGCTGCGGCGACTTCGTGCCCGGAGCAGACGATGCCGTCGAGCCCCGCTTCGGCCGCCAGATCGGCCAGGCGCCGGACCTGATCGTGCGCGCTGCCACCTATGCCGGTGGCGGCCATGTCTTCCTCGTCCAGGCTGGTGAGCAGCGTGACCGCGATCACCTTGCTGTGCTCGCCCGCTGCGGCCTTGGCATCCTCCATCATCGCGCGTCCGCCGCTGGCGTGGACGGTAACGATGGCGGGCTCGAGCACATGGATTGCCTGCATCGCCTTGGCCACGGTGTTGGGGATGTCGTGCAGCTTCAGATCAAGGAAGATCGGAAGGCCGACATGGGCAATCTCATGCACCCCGTGATGGCCGTTCGCGCAGAAAAACTCGAGGCCAAGTTTAAGCCCGCCGACCTGGCCCTTCAGCTTTTTGGCAAGGTCCAGCGCCTGATCGAGATAGGGCGTGTCCAGCGCGGCGAACAGCGGGTTGGTCATAACGAGCGCTGCCCAGTCCGTACGTCGTGGATCGCGGGGGCATCGCCGATATCGCCGGGCTGCTGGTCCAGCGGATCAAGCGGCGCGGAAGGGCGGACGGGTTCAACCGGGCGGGCCTGCGCCTCGAGCGACGCGACGCGCTTGCGCAGACGCCACAGCATGGCGCGGTAAACCAGATAGAGCGGCAGGAACCCGGCCACGAACGCACCGATCACCAGCACCGGCAGCTTGCTGTCCATGCGCAAGCCGCCCCACAGGCTGACCGAGACCGGCTCCCAGTTTTTGCTGGCGAACACCACGATCACCACCGCGAGAGCTACCCAAAACAGGGTTTTCAGAAACTGCATGCACTACGCCTCCGCCGTCTTCGATGCGCCGAACATAGGCCGAAAGGGGGTCGCAGCGCCATAGCCAAGGCGCACCGCCTCAATCGGCTCCGAATACGCGCGCGAAGATCGTGTCGATTCGCTTAAAATGATAGTCCAGATCGAAGCGTTCCTCGATCTCGGCGTCGGACAGTCTGGCCGTCACATCCGCGTCGGCTTTCAGCAGATCGATCAGCCGCTTCTGCCCGTCGCTGTCCCACACCTGCATCGCGCTGCGCTGCACGATCCGGTAGGCATCCTCGCGGCTGACCCCGGCCTGGGTGAGCGCCAATAGTACCCGCTGCGAGTGGACGAGGCCGCCCATCTTGTCGAGATTGGCCTGCATGCGGTCCGGGTAGATCACCAGCTTGTCAATCACCCCGGTCAGCCGGGCCAGCGCGAAATCCAGCGTGATCGTGGCGTCCGGCCCGATATAACGCTCGACCGAACTGTGCGAGATATCGCGCTCATGCCACAGCGCGACATTCTCCATTGCCGGCATGGCATAGCCGCGCACCATGCGGGCAAGACCGGTGAGATTTTCGGTCAGCACCGGATTGCGCTTGTGCGGCATGGCGCTGGAGCCTTTTTGCCCGGGCGAGAAAAACTCCTCCGCCTCGAGCACCTCGGTGCGCTGGAGATGGCGTATCTCGGTTGCCAGCCGCTCGACCGAGCTGGCGATGACGGCCAGCGTGGCAAAATACATCGCATGCCGGTCGCGCGGGATCACCTGGGTGGAGACCGGCTCGACGCTCAGGCCCATTCTCTCGGCGACATGCGCCTCGACCGCCGGATCGATATTGGCGAACGTGCCGACCGCGCCGGAGATGGCGCAGGTGGCAATCTCCGCGCGCGCCAGCGTCAGCCGCGCCCGTCCGCGATCGAATTCGGCATAGGCCTGCGCCAGCTTCATCCCGAATGTCAGCGGTTCGGCATGGATGCCGTGGCTGCGGCCGATGGTGGGGGTGAACTTGTGTTCCAGCGCGCGCCGCTTCAGCGCGGCGAGCAGCTTGTCCATGTCCTCGAGCAGAATATCGGTGGCGCGCGCCAGCTGCACCGCCAGGCACGTGTCGAGCACGTCCGAGCTGGTCATGCCCTGGTGCATGAAGCGTGCTTCGGGCCCGACATGCTCGGCGACATTGGTCAAAAAGGCGATGACGTCATGCTTCACCTCGGCCTCGATCGCGTCGATCCGCTCGACCTCGAACGCGCCCTTTTCCCAGATCGCCTGCGCGGCCTCCTTCGGCACCACGCCAAGCGCGGCCAGCGCATCGGTGGCATGCGCCTCGATCTCGAACCAGATGCGGAACTTTGCCTCCGGTTCCCAGATGGCGGTCATGGCGGGGCGGGAATAGCGGGGGACCATGGAGAATTATCCTCTCAGGGTGATAAAGGGGTATTTGCTGCGCCGCTAGCAGAGCAGGGCGGGAGCGGCAATCTGGCTTGCCTGGGAAGCGATCCCCAAATCGCGAATTGCGTCGTTGGAACCAGCATTCCGGCTTAACCATTGTTCATTCATGCTGATGACAATCCTGGTGGTCTGCGTCGTATCGGGTGCGCTTTTGCTTGGCGCGGCGTGGGGCATTTTCGGAAAACTGCCTACGAAGCTGGAAGGCTTTCTTATTGCGCTGGCGGGCGGCGCGCTGATCGTGTCCGCGCTGTCCGAGCTGATCGAGCCCGCGCTGGAGAAAACCTCGCTTCTGCTCGTCGTGCTGTCAGTCGCAGGCGGCGCCATCGCATTCACGGTCGCAGACAAGCTGGTCGCCACCAAAATGGGAGAGGATAGCGGCGGAGGACTGCTTGCCTCGATCACGCTCGACGGCATTCCCGAAAATCTGGCGTTGGGCGTTGCGCTGATCGGGGCGGGACCCATGCAGGTTGCCGCGCTGGCCGGATCGATTTTCCTGTCCAACCTGCCGGAAGCTGCGGGCGGCGCGAAAGACATGGCAGAGAATCGCTCGAAAGGGCAGGTTTTCGCGCTGTGGGCCGCCACGGCCGCCTTGCTGTCAGCCGCGGCAATCGCAGGCAATCTCCTGCTTGCCGGAGCCTCTGATCCGGTGCTCGCCGCGATCCGCTGTTTTGCCGCCGGCGCGGTGGTCGCTTCGCTCGCGACCGCGGTCTTCCCCAAAGCTTTCCGCGAGGATAGTTACACAACGGGCGTCGCCACAGCGCTCGGGTTGCTGCTGGCGCTCGCTCTGGGCGAACTGGGGAGCGGCGCATCTACCGACAGTCCGCCGGATCAGCAGCAAAGCCAATCGGCGCAGGGCAGCGGTTCCGCCGACAATTCTCCCTAGATCAGTTCCTGTATCCCTAGATCAGTCCCTGGCTGCGCATGCTGGTGTGGCCGTCCTTGCCGATGATCAGATGATCATGAACCTGGATGTTGAGCCGCTTGCCCGCCTCCAATATGTCGCGGGTGAGCGCGATGTCGGCGCGGCTGGGCGTGGCGTCTCCGCTGGGATGATTGTGCACCAGGATCAGCGCGGACGAGCCCAGATCCAGCGCGCGGCGGATAATCTCGCGCGTGTAGACCGCGGCCTCGTCGATCGAGCCTTCGCTGGCCAGTTCGTCGCGGATCAGGCGGTTCTTGCCGTCCAGATGCAGCACCCGCACGCGTTCGGTAACGCGGTGCGCCATGTCGGCGTGCAGATAATCGGAGAGCGCCTGCCAGCTGGACAGGATCGGCCGGGTCCGTGCGGGTTCGCTGATCATGCGCAGCGCCGCGGCCTGCACGATGCGCAGCGCGGCGGTGCTGGTATCGCCCATGCCAGGTTGTTTGGCGATCGTCTCCGCGTCGGCGGACAACAGCGCGGAAAAACCGCCGAATTCGGCGATCAGCGCCTTGGCCAGCGCCTTGGTGTCGCGCCGCGGAATGGCCAGGGCCAGCAGATATTCGATCAATTCGTGATCGCTCAGCGTATCGCCGCCGCGCCGCAGCAGCCGGTCGCGCAACCGTTCGCGGTGCCCCCTGCCGTGATGTTCTTGCCCGTCGCCCATGATTCGCTCGCTCCCCCCAGGATAACGATTACCGCATGCCATTGTGATTGAAACCCCGCTTGGTTTGACGCAAAGCCTTGGCCGTGGAAGGCGCGGACGAGACCGAACCCAGACGCCGGCGTTTCAGGCGTCGCAACATTTTTTATGGCGCGCTGCTGCTGTTCGTCGTGCTGCTGGGCTATGCCTGGTTCCAGCGCACCCAGATCGCCGACAATTTCATCCGCGACGAACTGTCCCGGCGTGACGTGCGCGCGCAATATACCGTCAGGACCATCGGTCTGAAGACGCAGCGGATCGAGAACGTGCTTCTGGGCGATCCGGCGCGGCCGGACCTGACCGCCCGCTGGGTGGAGATTGACGTGGTGCCCGATGGATTTGGCGCCAAGGTGATCCGCGTGCGGGCGGCCGGCGTGCGGCTCTACGGCACCTTGACGCGGCGCGGGCTGAGCTTTGGCGAGGTTGACAAGTTCCGCGATCCCGCCAGCACCGCGCCCTTTTCACTGCCCGAGATCGAAACGAGCCTTGCCGATGCGCGTATCCGGCTGGCCACACCCTATGGCAATGTCGGGATCAGGCTGGACGGACAGGGCGCGCTGAAGAACGGCTTTCGCGGACAGGCGGCCGCGATCACCGATGGGCTCCGCGCGGGTTCCTGCGCGGGCGAACCCGCGCGTTTCTACGGCACCATCGCCATCGACAAGGGCCGCCCGCATCTGGCCGGTTCGCTGCGCAACGGCGCGCTGGCCTGCAGCGGATTTCAGCTCGCCGCGATCAACCAGCAGCTCGACGTCACCCTGTCGGACAATCTGAAGAGCTGGACGGGCAGCACGCGCTTTGCGGCGCAGGCCGCGCGCGCCGCCGGCTACCGCCTGGGCGCGGTGGAGGGAGTGGTGGATTTCTTCGGTAACGCACGGCGCAACGATCTGAAACTGGAGGCTACGGCCGCCCGCCTGACCGGACCGGATGTGGCGCTGCGCTGCGCCGCCTTTGCCGGGGATGTGCAGCTGCGCCAGACGGATGGCGGACTGCGCGCGGTGGTGACGGGCGACCCTGCGCTGCAAGGGCTGCAATTGTCGGCGTCGCTGGTCGACCCGCTGGATGCGGCGGCGCGGGGCCTGGGCGCCACGCCGCTGAAAACGGTGATGGAGCGGATCGCGGCAGCCGGGCGGCAGGCGCTGCGATCGTCCGATGTCTCGGCTACGCTCGAAGCGGTGATCGGCGGCGGGGTCGACGAGCATGTGACGCTGACCGATGTGCGCGCGCAGGCGGCCTCGGGCGCGCGGGCGCGGCTGGTCGATGCGCTGCGGATCGCGCGGACGAAGGACGGCTGGTCACCGCGCTTGTCAGGCACGATCCGGCTGGCGGGCGGCGGCCTTCCCGATGCGACGCTGGACCTGCGCCCGGTGGGCGGCGGGTTCGCCGGACGCCTCAGCCTGGCGGATTATACCGCGGGCAGCTCGCGGTTTGCGCTTCCCGATCTGCGGTTTGCGCCGGTGCGCGGCGGCACGTCGCTGAGCGGCCGCGCGGTGATGACCGGGCCGTTGTTTGGCGGTTATGTCAGCGGTCTTCGCCTGCCGGTACAGGGCACCTATCTGACGGGCGGGGGGCTGACGCTGTGGAATAGCTGCCAGCAGATCGCCTTCGACGCCTTTCGTCTCTCCAGCCTGACGCTGGCACCCGATGCAGTGCGCGTCTGCCCTACCGCGGGATCGCTGTTGCGCGTCGGCGCGAGCGGCGCGCGCGCGAA
>JBBSUT010000058.1:0-13793 GCA_038234155.1 Sphingomonadales bacterium
GCGCATCGAGATGCGTGAGTTCAGCCACCCAGCAGCGTCCTTGTGGCCGCGGCGATATCCTCCTGCCGCATCAGCGCCTCGCCGACCAGGAAGCGGCGGATGCCATGTTCGGCCAGGCGGAGGATATCGGCGTGCGTTGCGATGCCGCTTTCGGCAATCGCCACCCGGTCGCCCGGGACCATCGCCGCCAGCCGCTCGCTCGTTGCCAGATCGGTTTCAAACGTTTTCAGATTGCGATTGTTGATGCCGATCAGCGGGGACCGCAGCTTCAATGCGCGCTCGAGCTCGCCCTCGTCATGGACCTCCAGGATGATATCGAGGCCGAAATCAAGTGCCTCGTCCTCGATCCGCATGGCCATATCATCGTCCACCGCCGCCAGGATCAGCAGCACGGCGTCCGCGCCGATCGCTCTTGCCTCTGCCACTTGCCAGGGATCGATGGTGAAGTCCTTGCGCAGGGCGGGCAGGGCCACCGCGTCACGCGCCATGCGCAGATAATCGTCATGCCCCTGAAAGAACCGCTCGTCGGTCAGCACCGAAAGACAGGCCGCACCGCCCTGTGCGTAGGCCTGTGCAGCGTCGGTTGCGTGAAAGTCCCCGCGGATCACGCCCTTGGACGGTGATGCCTTCTTCACCTCTGCGATCAGCGCGAAGCCGCCATCGGCCGCCGCATCAAGCGCCTTGGCGAAACCGCGCGGCTCCGCACTTTCGCGCGCGATCAGCGCCAGCTCGCTGGCGATGCGCACGGTCTTGCGCGCGGCGACTTCCGCGCGCTTGTGCGCGACGATCTGCGCCAGCTTGTCGTTCATGCCGTTCATTGCCCGGCGATCCAGCAGTCCAGCAGCGCGTTGGCAAGCCCCTTGTCGATCGCTTCGGCGGCCTCTTCGATCCCGTCGGTCCAGCTGGACACTTCGCCGGCCACTATCAGCGCGGCGGCACTGTTGAGCAGCACCGAATCGCGGTAGGCCCCGTGACTGCCCTGGAGCAGGCGGCGCAGCGCGGCCGCGTTCTCCTGCGCATCTCCGCCGCGCAGGGCCTCGAGTTTGTGGGTTGCGAGGCCAACCTCTTCGGGATGGATGGCGGCCCGCGCGACGTCCTTGCCGCGCACGTGGAAAATGGTGCTGCTGCCGCTGATCGACAGCTCATCCAGCCCCTCGTCACCCGATACGATCATGGCATGATCATAACCCAGATGCGCGGCGGCGCGGGCATAGGTCTCGGCCAGACCGGGATTGGCCACGCCGATCAGGTGGCGGCGGATGCGCGCCGGATTGGCGAGCGGACCCAGCATGTTGAAGATCGTCCGGCGGCCGATCGTCCGGCGAATCGGGGCAAGCGGACCCATCGCCGGGTGATGATTAGGAGCGAAGAAGAAGGCCAGACCGAGTTGATCGAGCGAGCGCTGCGCCACGTCGGGTGCGACGAACAGGTTGACGCCAAGCTCCTCGAGCGTGTCGGCTGCGCCGGTCATGCTGGTCGCCGCGCGGCTGCCGTGCTTGGCAACGGGCACGCCGCAGGCCGCCACGACGATCGAGACCGCCGTCGAAATGTTGAGACTGTTGGTGCCGTCGCCGCCGGTTCCGCAGACGTCGATCGCGCCGATCGGCGCCACCATTGGGGTCATGCGCAGCCGCATTTCGCGCGCGGCGCCGGCGATTTCATCCGACGTCTCCCCGCGAACGGCCATCCCGATCAAAAAAGCGCTGATCGCGTCATCCGATTGCTCGCCGTCCAGGATGGACGCAAAGGCGTGGCCCGCTTCCTCCATGGTCATTGGCCGCGCGGGATTTGGCAGGAGAGCGGGCGGGGAAGCGGACTGGGTCATAGGTCGATGCGCAAAGCACAAGGGCAATGGAAACTCCAGCGCTCTCTGACGCGCGTTACGCCATCAGAGCCGGTGCCATGCCGGCGATCCGCATGAAATTGGCGAGCAGTTCATGGCCATATTGCGTGGCCACGCTTTCCGGATGGAACTGCACGCCGTGGATCGGCAGGCTGGCGTGGCGCAGGCCCATCACCTCGCCCTCCGGTCCCCGCGCATTGACAAGCAGCTCTGGCGGCAGGCCGTCTTCCGGCACAATCAGCGAATGATAGCGCGTCGCCTCGAACGGGGTCGGCAGCTGCGCGAAGACGCCGGTGCCATCATGGTGCACCGGAGACGTTTTGCCGTGCATCAGGCCGCCGCGCACGACCTGCCCGCCGAAATGCTGCCCGATTGCCTGATGACCCAGACACACGCCCAGCAGCGGGCGCGCCGCCTGCGCGCACGCGGCCACGAGCGCCAGACTGATCCCGGCCTGATCGGGCATTTTGGGCCCGGGCGATATCAGAAACGCCTCCGCGCCGGTGGCCATCGCCTGTTCGTTTGTGATCGCATCGTTGCGTTCGACGCGCACGTCGGCACCCAGCTCCATGAGATAATGGACCAGGTTGAAGGTGAAGCTGTCGTAATTGTCGATGACCAGAATCATGCGCGCGCTCTACCGCGCACGGCGCCGCGCGCCAAGCCATAGACTGGCCCAAGCGCCAAGCGAAAGACTGGCCCGCGCGCCAAGCGAAAGCTGGATTATCGCGGCGTTTTTGCTTATGGGCACTTGCCATGGAACCGGTTCGCGCAAATCTGCCCCACCAGCTCGGCAAGGCCGCCGCCAAGCAGCGGCTTGAAGGCGGCATCGGCAAGCTGGGGGATATGATCCCTGGCGGCAACGTGACGGCGCATCACTGGCAAGGCGACACCCTGCATTTCACGCTGAAGGCCATGGGCCAGACTGTTGCGGCGGTGTGCGAGGTTCACGAAGACGTGGTGGCGGTGGAGCTGAATCTGCCGCCGTTCCTGGCGATGTTTGCAAACAAGATCCGGGAAAAGCTCGAACGGTCCGGCCCCAAGCTGCTGACATAGTTTCCAGCGCCCGCCGGTCAGGGCGCGCGATCAAACACCGCGATCATCGGTCCGAGCGGAATGCCGCCATCCGAACGTCCGGCCTCGGGAAACCACAGGCTGGATACCGATCCGTCAAGAAACAGCGCGTCGCGGCACCGGTATCTGTCGCGGAACAGGCGCGCGAACCGGCCGAAGCTGACGGCGCCGTTGCTGATCGCGAACACCGCGCGGCCCTGCGGATCGATACCGACCCCGTTGCGCACCTTCAGCGAATCGCCGTCTTCGGAAAAGCGCGGATGCAGCTGTCCGTCGATCAGCAGCATGGGGCCGGACTGGGTCGCGAAATCGGGGCGTTTGCTGATCTGTTCGGCAAAGCCATCGGTGGTCAGGATGCGCCAGCGGTCCCCCTGACCGAAGAAAACGCCGTTGGGCATCATGTGAAAATTGCCGGGGCCTTTGGCGCGGTTGAGCGGCTGAAGCTTCATGCCGTCCTGCACATAATAGCCGATCGGCAGGCCGCTGGCATCGAACATGCCCGCGTTCATGGCAAACCGCACGGCAGCGGCGCGCGGGCCGAGCGCCGTTTTCAGGCTTGTAAAACTGCGATAGGGCACGGCATCGTCGTCGGCATCGAACAGGACGATACGCTGACGCCGGGGATCGGCGATGCAAACGGTGAAATCGTCGCCCTCGAACGCGCTGTTGTCGCAAATCGGCCGATCGCTTTCGACGATTTGCGCGCGGTCCTCCCCGCCTTCCGACGGGCCGCCGCAGCCCGCAAGCAACGCCAGGGCGAGCGCCGCCAGAAGCCGTGCCGTCACTGGCCGAAGCCGGATTCGCCCGCCACGCGAACCGCTTCCCGCGCGGCCGCCAGCAGCGCGCCGGCTTTGGCCTCGCATTCCCGCTGCTCATACTCGGCGATGCTGTCGGCCACGATGCCGGCCCCGGCCTGTACGTGCATGGTGCCGTCCCTGACCACGGCGGTACGCAGGACGATGCAGCTGTCCATCGATCCATCGGGCGAGAAATAGCCGACCCCGCCGGCATAGGCACCGCGCGTCTCACCCTCCAGCTCGGCGATGATCTCGCAGGCCCGCACCTTGGGCGCGCCCGACACGGTACCGGCAGGAAAGCCCGCGAACAGCGCGTCCAGCGCGTCCTTGCCGGGTGCCAGCGTGCCGGTAACGTTCGATACGATGTGCATCACATGGCTATAGAATTCGACAAAATAACTGTCCGTTACCGTCACCGAACCTTTGGCCGCCATACGGCCGACATCGTTGCGGCCCAGATCGAGCAGCATGAGATGTTCGGCCAACTCCTTGGCATCGCTTAGCAGACTGGCCTTGTTGGCCTGATCCTCTGCGGCATTGGCACCGCGCGGCCGCGTGCCGGCGATCGGCCGGATGGTCACCTCGCCATCGCGCGCGCGCACCAGAATCTCCGGCGACGATCCGATCAGCGTGAATTCCGGCAGATCGAGATAAAATAGAAACGGCGACGGATTAACGCGCCTGAGCGCGCGGTAGAGATCGAACGGTGGCAGCGGAAAGGCGGCGGTGAAGCGCTGGGCCAGCACCACCTGAAAGATATCGCCCGCCGCAATATAGTCCTTCGCCTGCGCCACCATTTCGCCGTAGCGCCCGGCAGGCAGCTGCGGCGCGAACAGGGGTTCGGGGATGGCGCCGTAGCGGAACGCGCGGGGGATGAGGGCTGCGGCGATCCGGCGCTCGGCCTCGTCGAGGGCGGCCTCGGCGCGTTGCATCACGGCATCGCGCGCATCGCCGCCCGGCCAAACCGGTGCGACCAGAAACATTTCGTCGCTCAGCCGATCGAAGATCGCGATCAGGCTTGGCCGCACGAACAGCAGATCGGGCAGACCGAGCGGATTGTCCGCCGGTCGCGGCAGTTTTTCCACAAGGCCGACTGTCTCATAACCGAAATAGCCGACCAGGCAGGACAGTGCCCGCGGCAGTTCCTCGGGCACCGCCATCGCGCATTCGGCGACCAGTGCCCGCAGCGCATCCAGCGGGTTGCCCGGCAGGGGGCCAAAGCCGCCGCGATCGCGCTGCCAGGTCCGGTTGATCTCGGCGCAGCGGCCGTGCGCGCGAAAGATCAGATCCGGATCGATCCCGATCAGACTGTAGCGCCCGCGCACGTCTCCGCCTTCGACCGATTCGAGCAGGAAATCGCCGCGCCCCTCCTGACACAGCTTGAGCGCCGCGGACACGGGCGTTTCCGTATCGGCGATGCGGCGGCGCCATAGCAGCGCCGGACGGCCCGCCTCCAGCGCCGCGGCCGCGCGGTCCCTGCCCAGCGTGGTCAACGCATCAGCTGCCCGTGCCAGCCAGACGCTGGCGGATGCGGTCGACCACCGCGCCGTTCATCTTCACGCCGATTTCCGCGCGCATGGCTTGTACAAATCCACCGGCGAATTCCTGGCCGAGCGCCTGCGCCAGCTGTTGCTTGGTCGCCTCCAGCAGCGGTTTGTTGCCCGCCGCACTGTTGGGGACCAGCTGCCGCAGATTGATGATAAACCAGCCCTGCTGCTCCGGCGCTTCGAGCAATTTGGTGCTGCCCTGCGTCATCGAGAACAGCAGCTGCAGCGGCAGCGGCACCGGGCCCTGCGCTTGCGTGAGTTGCTGGCGCGTGCCCGCAATCGGCTGCACCTGCTTGCGCGGCGCATCGCTGGAAGCCAGCGCCTGCTGCAACGACGTGTTCTTGTTCACGCTGTCGCGCACTTTGACCGCAACGGCGCGGGCCAGCTTCAACGCTTCGGACCGTTTCCACGCGGCGATCAGCTGCGGGCGGATCGATGCCAGCGGCGGCGGCGCGGCATTCTCGGTTCCGGCCAAGCCGACCACCGCGAACTGCTGCTCCTGCCCCACTTGCAACAGCTGCGGATCGCCATCGCGTTCCATCTGGAAGGCGGCGGCGGCCACCGGGATCAGCGTTTCGGGCAGTTTGAAACCGCCCTGCGCCGCGCGGCCGTCCTGGAATACGGCGGGTGTGGTCTGCACCTCGCTGCCGACCGACTTTGCAATCTCCGCGATCGTTGCGCCATTGGACAGGCGCTCTTCGATATCGCCGGTCAACTGATCGAGTGAGGACTGCGTGCGCTCGGTCAGCAGGGTATTGCGGATCGCGGCGGCCACCGCGGACAACGGCTGGCCAGCGACGGAGCGTTGCGAATCGACCCGCGTGACATACCAGCCGAGTGCGCCGCGGGCGGGCGCCGCCACCACGCCCTGGTTCGCGGAAAACGCGGCCTTGGCCACCGCGTCAGACGTTTGCGAGGCGTAGCCGGATTGGGTTACGCCATTGGCGGTGGATACGGCCACGCCGATATCACTGGCGATAGCCGACAGGCTTTCCCCGGCTGCGGCGCGCTTGGCCACCGCTTGCGCGGCGCTCTGCGTCGGTACAATCAACTGCGTTAGTGTGCGTTCTTCGCTGGCGGCGTAATCGGACGCGTTGTCGCGATAATATTTGGCCACATCGGCGTCGGTAACCGCGATCTTGTTCGCCACCGCCTCACGCCCGAACAGCGCATAGCGGATCGAACGGCGCTCGGGCACCACGAAACTGGCCTTGTTCTGATCGTAGAAAGCGGCGAGCACAGGCGCGCCGGGGTCCGCCTTCGGCGTGAACGCCTCGGATGGCACGAACGCCAGGCCGCCCTTGCGCTCCTCGAGGATCAGGGACGCGTACGGCAGCGCCAGATTGTCCGCCGCGCTCACCCCGTATCCGGTCGCCGAGAGCAGCTGCTCCAGGAACAGCCCGCGGCGAACGTCCTCGCGGAACTGGTCCTCGGACACGCGGTTGCGGCTGAGCGCGTCGCGGAAGGCCGCGGTATCGAACGAGCCGTCGAGCCCCTTGAAAGCAGGAATGTCGCGGATTTCGGCATCGACCATGGCCTTGCTGACCGCGATACCATGGCTGGCACCATATTCGGCGATGGCGGCGCTGTTGATCAGCTGTTCGAGGATCTGGTCGACGCCGCCTTTCTGCACGAAAGTGGCCATGGTCAGGGTTGCATCGTCCTGCTGCGCCTGACGAAAGGCGCGGTCCACCGCATCGCTCAGATCGGACTCGGTCACCTCGGTCGACCCGACTTTGGCCACGGTCCCGCCGCCAACGCCGGCCGAGGAGAAGGAGCCGGACACGTCCGACAGCGCAAAGGCCAAGCCGATAATCGCCACGAAGATAATTGCAAGGATCGCTCCCAGCTTGCTTTCGAACAATTTGCGAATGAACGTGATCATGGTGCGCCGCTTCTGGAATGACTGGAAATTGGGGGTAACAGGGATCGCAAGCGTCCTTAGGCGGCGGCGGCGCGCACGGCAAGCGGGTGGCTGGTTTCGCGGCCAAGTCCGGTCTAAGGCCCGCGCATCCGGCGGATCGATACGGGCCGGATCGAAGATGACGTTAAGCGCAACTGACAGGCAGGGGACCGGATTATGGCCGAGCGACGCAAATTCGTGGCGGGAAACTGGAAAATGCACGGGATGGGCAGCAGCCTGTCGCAGATCGGGCCGATCGCGGCGGCTGCGCGCGCGTGCGCTGCGCTGGATGTGGCGCTGTGTTTGCCCGCCACCCTGATCGGACGGGCTAGCGCCGAGGCACAGGGCCTGCCGATCGGCGCGCAGGATTGTCACGCGCAGGCGGACGGCGCGCATACGGGATGCCTTTCGGCAGCCATGCTGGCGGAGGTCGGCGCAACCTTGACCATCGTGGGCCATAGCGAACGGCGCCAGGATCAGCAGGAGAGCGACGCCGACGTCAAGGCCAAGGCCGAAGCGGCGCGCGCGGCCGGATTGTCGGTGATTCTGTGCTGCGGCGAAACCGAAGCGGAGCGCGACGCGGGTCAGGCGGCGGCGCGCGTCACGTCGCAGATCACGGCCGGTCTGCCGGATGACGCGGCGGCCGACTGGCTGACCATCGCCTATGAGCCGATCTGGGCGATCGGCACCGGCCGCGTGCCCGGCCATGACGATATCGCGCAGATGCACGGCACGATCCGGAACACGCTGCGCGATCTGATCGGCGGGGAGGCGGATGCGATGCGTATTCTCTATGGCGGCTCGATGAATGGCGGCAACGCCGCCGCATTGCTGGCGGTGGCCGATGTGGACGGCGGATTGGTGGGCGGGGCGAGCCTGAGCGCCGACAAGTTCGTGCCGATCATCGAGGCGGCGGCGCGCGCCGGCTGACCCGCTGCGCCATTGCTGACCCGCGCCCCGCTTGCGCAAGCCCGCGCCGGGCGCTATGTACGCCCCCTCCATACGCTCCTTTCCTCTGGCCCCTTCTTCTGGCCCCCTTCATCGGCCATCAGCGGCCCATTACCGGCTCAGTATCGGCCCATTTACGGATTGCAGACAGACCCCATGACGCTCTTCCACTTTCTCATCGTCGTTCAGGCTATCGTGGCCGCAGCGCTCGTCGGCATCATCCTCATGCAGCAGAGCGAGGGCGGCGGCCTGGGCATGGGCGGCAGTCCGTCCGGGTTGATGTCCGCGCGGGGCGCGGCAAATTTTCTCACGCGCGGCACCACCGTGCTGGCGATCATGTTTGTCGTGCTGTCGATCGCGCTGGCCGTGGTGGCATCGGACAAGGGCGCGCCAAGCGCGATCGATGACAGCTTCCAGCGCCGCGCACCGGCCACCAACGCCGCGGGCGAGATTCCCGTCGGCGGGGGCGTCAATGTGAGCACCGTTCCCGGCGATCCTGTGCCCGCCGCGGCCCCGCCCGGCGCAACCGATCTGGCGCCGGGCCAGACCGTTCCGTCCGGCAACGCCGTCCCGCTCGACAAATAATCGGGGGATAAGCCGATCCAGCGCTGGACAGGCGCGGACGGCTGTCCTTAAGGCTTTGCTCCCATGGCGCGGTATATTTTCATCACCGGCGGCGTGGTCTCCTCGCTCGGAAAAGGTCTCATGGCGGCATCGCTCGCCGCCCTTCTCCAGGCGCGCGGCTACACCGTCCGCATTCGCAAGTTCGACCCCTATCTGAACGTCGATCCGGGAACGATGAGCCCCTATCAGCATGGCGAGGTTTACGTCACCGACGACGGGGCCGAAACCGATCTGGATCTGGGGCATTATGAGCGTTTTACCGGCGTCTCCGCTCATCAGAGCGACAATGTTACCTCCGGCAGAGTGTACCGCGATATCATCGCCAGGGAACGACGCGGCGATTATCTGGGTGCCACGGTTCAGGTGATCCCGCACGTGACCGATGCGATCAAGGAATTCGCGCTGGCCGATACGGACGGGCTGGATTTCGTGCTGTGCGAGATCGGCGGCACCGTCGGCGATATTGAATCGCTGCCGTTCATCGAGGCGATACGCCAGTTGCGCAATGAGATGGAGCCGGACCATTCGGTCGCCATCCACGTGACCTTGGTGCCGTTCATCGCGGCGGCGGGCGAGCTCAAGACCAAGCCGACGCAGCACAGTGTGCGCGAACTGGCCGGGCTCGGCATCCAGCCGGATCTGCTGCTGTGCCGGTGCGAACGCCCGTTGCCGGACAGCGAGCGGCGCAAGATCGCGCAGTTCTGCAATGTGCGCAAGGAAGCGGTTATCCCGGCGCTGGACGCCAAGAGCATCTATTCCGTCCCGCTCAACTATCATGCCGAGGGGTTGGATACCGAGGTGCTGCGCGCCTTCGGGATCAACGATGCCCCGGCGCCCGATCTGTCGCGCTGGCACGATATCCTGGACCGCTACGAACATCCCGAGGGCGAGGTGACGATTGGCGTGGTCGGCAAATATGTCGGCCTGCCGGACGCCTATAAGTCGCTGTCCGAGGCGCTGGTCCATGGCGGCATGGCCAATCGTGTGCGCGTGCACATGAAATGGCTGGATGCCGAGCTGTTCGAGCAGGATTCGGATGATTTGGCGTCTAGGCTGGAACCGATGCACGGCATTCTGGTGCCGGGCGGCTTCGGCGAACGCGGCAGCGAGGGCAAGATCGGCGCGATACGCTTTGCGCGCGAGAGCAAGGTGCCGTTTTTCGGCATCTGTCTTGGCATGCAGATGGCCTGTATCGAGGGGGTGCGCAATCTGGCCGGAAAAGCGCGGGCATCGACCACCGAGTTTGGCCCGACCGACGAACCGGTTGTCGGCATGATCACCGAATGGATGAGCGAAGAGGGGTTGCAGCAGCGCAGCGAGGGCGGCGATCTGGGCGGCACCATGCGGCTGGGCGCCTATGAAGCGCAGCTGGACCCGGGCAGCCATGTCGCCGATATTTACGGCACCACGTCGATCCACGAACGCCACCGGCACCGGTATGAGGTAAACACGCATTATGTGCCGGCGCTGGAGGAGGGCGGTCTCGTCTTTTCCGGGATGTCGCCCGACGGCACGCTGCCCGAGATTATCGAGCGGCCAGACCATCCCTGGTTTATCGGCGTGCAGTTCCACCCCGAACTCAAGTCCAAGCCGTTCGACCCGCATCCGCTGTTCGCCAGCTTCATTGCGGCAGCGGTCAAACAGAGCCGACTGGTCTAGCCGGCGCGGTGACGCAGCTTACGCCGCGAGGGGAGCCAGCGCCGAGAAAAAAAGGCGGCCGATCGTCCGGCCGCCTCCATGATGTCTTGACCTGATCGGTCAGGCTGCGCGGATATGGCGCTGCTGGCCCTGATCGTCTTCTGCGGGCGCAGCATCCACGGACTTTGCCGTGACGCCGTTCACCGCAATCTTGCGCGGCTTCAGTGCTTCCGGAATCTCGCGGAACAGCGCGACCGTCAGCAGGCCGTTCTCCATGCCCGCATTCTCCACGCGGATATGATCGGCCAGCTGGAAGCGGCGTTCGAAATTGCGATTGGCGATGCCCATGTGGAGGAACTCGCGCGCATCCTCGCCCTCGTCTTTCGCGCCGCGCACGACCAGCTGGTTCTGCTGGGCGGTGATGTCGATCTCGTGCGGGGCGAACCCGGCCACCGCGACGGTGATCGCATAGCGATCGTCGGCGATACGCTCGATGTTGAAGGGCGGGTAATTATCGCTCTGCATCGTCCGCCCGGCATTTTCCAGCAGATCGAACAGCCGGTCAAAACCGACGGTGGTGCGGCGATAGGGGGTAAAATCGGTACGGGTCATTTCATCATTCTCCTCAGGAGCAATTTTGAAGATGGAGCCGGGCCAAGCCCGCACTCCGGTTGCCGCGGGCCCCGGATGGCAACCCGCATGAAAAAGATGGTCGTTACGATAGCGTTTTCAAGAGGCGGGCATGGCCGAAAAAATGGGTGCCCGGCATCGCTGCGCAACCGGTTGGGCCACGCAAAGCCAGCCCACAAACGCAAAGACCCGGGTGTTAACCCGGGTCTCCACGTGACGATAGTTCGTGACGATGGTTCGTCCTGTTCTGGTCGCGCTGTGGCGGCGGTACCCCCCGGTTGCCCCGACCGACGCCTGCGCGTGCCCTTCTCCCTGAACCTCGGCCCTTTGGACCGTTGCTAGAAGCGCGAGGAGAGGAATGCCGCAAGTTAAGCGTAGGTTCAATCGTTTCGGGCCAAAGCGTCCGCGATTCCGGCATCGACGTTGCTATTTTGCAACTATCACCGCTATCGTGCAACAATCCTCCGCGTCCTTCCGCTTGCTTGCCACTGCCCCGCGCTGTCCGTAAGGCGGCGCTTCCGATCCGACCTTGAGGCAAACTTTCCCGCATGATCCTGTCCCGCTCCGAATGGATGGTCGCCAAGCGCTATCTGCTGCCAGGCCGCGGTGAGGGTTTTCTGTTCCTCGTCGCCAGCATCAGCCTGGTTGCGGTCATGCTGGGCGTGGCCTCGCTGATTATCGTGATGAGCGTGATGAACGGCTTTCGCGCCGAGCTGTTCGACAAGACCGTGGGTCTTAACGGCCATGCGGTGGTGCAGGGCTATGGCGGACGATTGCCGGACTGGCGCGAAGTGTTGAAGGACGTGCGCGCCACACCGGGCGTTACCGAGGCCGCACCGCTCATCGAACAGCCGCTGCTCACCAGCTTCAACGGGCGTGTGGAAGCGGTGCTGGTGCGCGGCATGCTGCGGGACGATATCCTGCGCAATCCCACGCTGAAGGGCAAGACCGTGGCCGGAGACCTGCGCTCGCTGGAAGCGGGCAGCGAGCGGGTCGCCATCGGATCGCGCCTGGCGCAAAATCTTGGCGCTACCGTGGGCGCGCGCATCACCATCATCAATCCGGCTGGCCGGGCGACCCCGTTCGGCACCGTCCCGCGCGAGATCAGCTATGAGGTCACCGCGATCTTTGAAGTCGGCATCTATGATTATGACGAGAGCTTCATCATCATGCCGATCGAGGACGCGCAAACGCTGCTGTTGCTCGGCGACCAAGTGGGCATGATCGAACTGAAGACCGTCGATGCGGACCGGGTAGGAGAAATTCTGGCTCCCTTGCAGCCCAAGGTAGCCGGCCGCGCCATCATCACCGACTGGAAAACGCTCAACAGCTCGCTGTTCGAGGCGCTGGCGGTGGAACGGGTGGCGATGTTCGTGGTGCTGTCGATGATCGTGCTTGTGGCGGTATTCAACATCCTGAGCTCGCTGATCATGATGGTGCGCGGCAAAACCCGCGACATCGCGATCCTGCGCACGATGGGTGCGACGCGGCGGTCGCTGCTGAAGATATTCATGACCGTGGGCATCACGATCGGCTCGCTCGGCATCATCGCGGGCATGATTTTGGGGTTTGTCTTCCTGTTTTTCCGGCAGGGCGTCGTCAACGTGATCCAGGCGGTGACCGGCCAGAATATCTGGGACCCCTCAGTCCGTTTCCTGACAGAATTGCCGTCCAAGACCGACCCGGTGGAGGTGACCGCTATCTGCGTGCTGGCGTTTGTGCTCAGCGTGCTGGCCACGCTTTATCCCGCGTTCAAGGCGGCGAGCACGGATCCAGTCGAGGTGCTGCGTTATGAATGATGTCGTCCGCCTGTCCGACGTGCGCCGCAGCTTCACGCAGGGCGATGTCACCATCGACGTGCTGCAGGGCATCGATCTCAATGTCGCCGAGGGTGAGATAGTCGCGCTGCTGGGGCCGTCCGGCTCGGGCAAGTCCACCTTGCTGCAGGCGGTTGGCCTGCTGGAGGGCGGATTTTCCGGCTCGATCCGGATCGACGGAGTGGAAGCATCCGATCTGGATGGAGACGAACGCACCACGTTGCGGCGCGAGAAGATCGGTTTTGTATATCAGTTCCACCATCTGCTGCCCGATTTCGACGCGCGCGAGAATGTGGTGCTGCCGCAATTGATCGCCGGCGCGACGAAGCCTGTTGCCATCGAACGGGCGGAATTGCTGCTGTCGAAACTGGGTCTGGCCCAGCGCCTCAATCACCGGCCTTCGAAACTGTCGGGCGGGGAGCAACAGCGGGTGGCCGTGGCACGCGGTCTGGCCAATCGGCCCAAGCTGATCCTGGCCGACGAGCCGACCGGCAACCTGGACGAGAAAACCGCCGACATCGTGCTGGCGGAGTTTCTCTCACTGGTGCGCGAGGAAGGCTCGGCTGCGCTGGTGGCGACGCATAACGAGCGTCTGGCGCAAAAGATGGACCGGCTTGTCCGCCTTCACGAGGGCCGGATCGCATAGCGGCCAGCGCAGCGGCGCCAGGTGACACATCGTCCAGCGCAGCGGCGCCGGGTGACACAGCGTCCAGCGCAGCGGCACCCGATCGATCACGTTTCCCCCAATCACGTTTCCCCAATTATGTTTCCGACGGGGGAGCGGCTACCTTCTTGCGGATGTCCCGGACGGTCGACCATATCCCATAGACGATCATCGCCGCGAGAAAGAACCACACCCAGATAGGGATGTTGCGGCCCACGATCGCAAGATAGACATAGGCGGACACGAAAAACACGCCGGCGCTGAGTATCGGCAGGACGAGCGGCTTGCCCGCGCGCTTGTTGCGCACC
>JBBSUT010000059.1:0-13784 GCA_038234155.1 Sphingomonadales bacterium
AACATCCTCGTCGCTTCGGACGTGGCGGCGCGCGGGCTTGACGTGAAGGGCGTAAGCCACGTCTTCAACTATGACTGCCCGTGGCATCCGGACGACTATGTCCACCGCATCGGGCGGACCGGCCGGGCCGGTGCCAATGGCATCGCTTATACGTTCGTGACGCCGGAAGATGAGGAGGCGCTCGATAATATCGAGAAGTTGATCGGGACCACGATTGATCGCAGCCATGATATTGCTGCACCAGCGGAAACGTCGGACGAATCGGTGCGCGCTGAAAGCAATGACGCGCGCCCATCGCCCGATCGCGAGCGCAAGGCCCGCCGCAGCGGCGCGCGGCGGGCCGATTCGCGGCAGAGTGAAGAAGCCCCGGTGACAGCGGATGCCCCGGCTCCGACGCTCGAAAAAGCGCCGCGCCCGCGGCGAGACCGCAAGTCTTCCGAACAGGCGACGCCGCCTGCCGCACCCGAGCACGCGGTGCCTAGCTCATCCGAGGAAGCTGGCCGGAACAGGACGCCCGCGCGCGTATCCCGGCCGAAGGAACCCAGCAAAAGCGCCGTATCGGAAAAGGCCGCCCGTCCGCCGCAGCCCGGCGACGACGACTGGAATGGTCCGGTGCCGAGTTTCCTGAACACCGGTGTTTGAAAGTACACGCGCCTGAGCGCACACCGGTACTTTGCTGAACACAGGTACTTTGCTAAACACAGGCACTTGGGTGAACACAGGACGCTGGTCCGAATACTGGCCTTTAATTCGAACATGGGCCGTCGATCCGAATGCGGGCCATTATCCGAAAACAGGCGTCTGACCAAACAGATGCGTTTGGCGCGGCGCCGGTTGTTCGGTCAGTCGGCGGCCGTCAATGCGCATAAAAAAAGGGACCTGCAAGGTCCCTTTTTCACGCATTTACCTCAGCCAATCAGGGACTGGTGGGATTATTATTATCATCGTTATTGGACGCCACCAGAATGATGACGCCAATGATAGCGGCCGCTGCGATAAGGGCGAACAGGATATTGCTGCCCTTAAGGTCGCTCTCAGCACCGGTTTCGGCACCGATCCGGTTGGCGGACGTCGCTGCCGACATCGCGGTCGGGGCGGCCTGAGCGGCCACCGGGGCCGCGGTCAGGGCAATCAAAGCAGCGGCTGCTGCGAACTTTGCGGTCTTCATAGTCATCTCCTCGAATGCAAACGCATCGCAGAAAATATTTTCTCTGCTTACACGTCACTCAACGCTGCGATGCAGCATGAGTTCCGCCAAGTCTACCGTTATCTGATCTGTATTTGCGGTTCGGCGCGATAGACCGGACGGCCGTTGACCCAGGTTTCCAGCAATTGCGTGTTCCGGATCTCGGCGGGCGAGGCCAGCATGAGGTCACGGTCGATCAGAATGAAATCTGCTCGGTGCCCCGGCGTCAGGCTGCCAAGCTGCTGCTCCCCGAACTCGGCATAGGCCGCCCCGGTGGTAAAAGCGGCAAGCGCCTGTATGCGGCTCACCGCGTCCTGCGGCCGCCATCCGCCGAACGGCTGTCCGTCTGCCCCGGTACGCGAGATTGCGGCGGCAAAACCGGCAAACGGATCGGGCGATTCAACGGGAAAGTCCGAACCAAAAGCCAATGTGCCGCCCTTGTTCAGGATCGTGCGCCAGGCATAGGCCCCCTCCAGCCGCTCGGGCCCCAGCCGCGCTTCGGCCATGGTCCGATCAGAGGTCTGGTGGACCGGCTGCATCGAAGCGATGATGCCATGTTTGCCGAGCCGCGGCAGATCCGCCGGATCGACGATCTGCGCATGTTCGATGCGCCAGCGCCTGTCGCCGCCATAGGTATCGACCAGCTCCTCCACCGCGCCGATCACTTCGGCATTGGCGGCGTCGCCGATGGCGTGCACTGCGGTCTGGAAGCCGTCCATCGCGGCGCGGCTCATCAGGTTGCGCAGCTCTGCGCTACCCAGCATCGGCAGGCCGGTCTGGCCGGGCGCATCGGCATAGGGCTTCTTGAGCCATGCGCCGCGGCTGCCCAGCGCGCCGTCCAGATAGAATTTCACGCCCACCAGTTTCAGCTTGTCATCATACAGCCACGGCGTTGGTTTTTGCCCGGCAATCAGCACCATCTGGTCGATCCCGGCGGCATAGGCCGCGACATGGATATTCAGCCAGCCGGCATCACCCGCCCGGCGATAGCTCTGCCAGTCCTCGATCGAAACACCCATGTCGGCGGTGCCGGTGACCCCCTTGCTCAGCAGCAGTTTCTGCGCTTCGGCCAGCGCAAGATCGCGCTCGGCCGGGCGCGGAACGGGCACGAACGGCTGGATCAGATTGACCGCATTATCGACGAAAACGCCGCTCGGCTTGCCGTCCGCCTGCTCGATCCGTCCGCCGACCGGAGATTTGCTCCTGGCCGTCACCCCCGCCGCCGCGATCGCCGCGCTATTGGCCCAGCCAGCGTGGCCGTCCACCCGCTCCAGCCAGACCGGCCGATCGGCCACCACGCTGTCCAGTTCGGCGGCGGTGGGAAAGCGGCCCAGACCCCATAGTTCCTGGTTCCATCCGCGTCCGACGATCCACAGGCGATCGGGATATTTGCGCGCATAGGCCACGATCGCGGCCTGCGCCTCGGCCAGCGATGTCGTCTGCGAAAGGTCGAGCGTGAGCTGCTGGAAGCCCAGCCCCATGACGTGGCCGTGCGCATCGATGAAGCCGGGCATCAGCGTGCGGCCCTTGCCGTCCTCGCGCCAGTCCAGATCGCGCGGGCGCTTGTCGTTGCGGTCCAGCAACTGCGTGACCTTGCCGTCTGCGTCGATCAGGATGCCGGTGAAGCGGATGAGCTGGCCGTCCTGATCCAGCGTCATGCCGTTGACATTGTCGAACAATCCATCGGCCAGGGCGGGCGCGGCGCTTAGCGACGCGGCGAGCAGCAGGGCACCCGCAACAGCAGTGGTCAGTCTCAACGCGTCTCTCCACTTTTACGCAGGCGCCGGATCAGCGCGCTGGTATCCTGCCGATTGCCACCCATGGCCTGAACCTCGGCATAATATTGATCGACGGCGGCGGCCGTCGGCAGGCTGGCGCCGTTGCGGCGCGCCTCGGCCAGCGCCAGGCCCAGATCCTTGCGCATCCAGTCGATCGCAAAGCCAAAATCGAAACGGCCCTCGGCCATCGTGTCCCAGCGGTTGTCCATCTGCCAGCTCTGCGCCGCGCCGCCCGATATCGCTTCCTTCACCTTGGCCAGATCAAGATCGCCGGCCTGGGCGAACCGCATGGCCTCCGACACTCCGGCGAGCACGCCCGCGATGCAGATCTGGTTCACCATCTTGGTGGTCTGGCCCGCCCCTGCCGCCCCGACGTGCACGATGCGCGCGGCATAAGCGTCCATCACCGGCCGGGCGCGTTCCATCGCCGCGTCCGATCCGCCGCACATGATCGCAAGCGTACCGTTTTGCGCGCCCGCCTGTCCGCCGGAGACCGGGGCATCCACGCTCTCGCAGCGCTGGTTTTTGAGCGTGCCGGCCAGATGCCGTGCCAGATCGGCCGATACCGTGCTGTGGTCGACAAACAGCGCGCCTCTGGCGAGCCCGGCAAAGACACCGTCATCGCCGAGCGTGACCGATTGCAGATCGTCATCATTGCCCACGCAGGTAAAGACGATGTCCGCGCCTTCGGCAGCCTGGCGCGGCGTGGACGCCTGCGCGCCGCCATGCTGCTGCGCCCAGGCATCGGCCTTGGCCGCGGTGCGGTTGTAGACGGTGACCCGATGGCCGGCGGCGGCCAGGTGGCCGGCCATGGGAAAGCCCATGACGCCCAGCCCGATAAATGCTGTTTTGCTCATGCCCGCCTTTCTAACGGGCGTTGCGCGTCAGGGCCAGACAGGATAGCCCACCGACCCATGAACGAGCCATCGCCCATTGCGAAAACGCCCACCGCGACAACGCAGAACGCGGAAACTGCGCCAGACCATGACCTGTCAGACCAAGACTTGTCCGTAGCCGCGCGCCTGACCGTGGCGGACATCCGCGCCGCGCGGGACCGCATCGCCGATGCCGTGATCGAAACGGTGACCAGCCACAGCCGCACGCTGAGCCAGATCACCGGAGCAAACATCTATCTGAAGTTCGAAAACCATCAGTTTACCGCCAGCTTCAAGGAACGCGGCGCCTTGAACGCGCTGCTGCTGATGGACGAGGGGCGCCGTGCCAAGGGCGTTATCGCGGCGTCGGCCGGCAATCATGCTCAGGGGCTCAGCTATCACGCGACACGGCTTGGCGTGCCCGCCACGATCGTGATGCCCGTGACCACGCCGGTGGTGAAGGTGCAGCAGACCGAAAGCGTCGGCGGCAAGGTGGTGCTGTTCGGCGAAAAGTTTGACGACGCCTACACCTATGCCCGCCAGCTGGAGCAGGAACAGGGGCTCACCTTTGTCCATCCGTTCGATGATCCCGATGTTGCCGCGGGGCAGGGGACGATCGCGCTGGAGATGCTCGAGGCGGTGCCCGGTCTGGACATGATGGTGGTGCCGATCGGCGGCGGCGGGCTGATGTCCGGCATGGCCACCGCGGCGCTGGCGGTGAAGCCCGGCATCGCGATGATCGGCGTGGAGGCTGAGCTCTATCCGTCCATGTTCGGCGCGGTGAAAGGAGGCTCCGGCGAATGCGCGGGCGATACGCTGGCCGAAGGCATTGCTGTGAAAGAACCCGGCGCGCTCACGCGGCAATGGATCGCCGAGCGGGTGGAAGATATCCTGCTGGTCAGCGAGCCGCAGCTGGAGCGCGCGGTCAGCCTGCTGCTGCAGATCGAGAAGACCGTGGTCGAGGGCGCGGGCGCGGCCGGCCTGGCGGCGGTGTTGGGCAATCGCGAACGGTTCGCGGGAAAAAACGTCGGCCTCGTGCTGTGCGGCGGCAATATCGATACCCGCCTGCTCGCCAATGTGCTGATCCGCGATCTCGCGCGATCGGGCCGATTGTCGCGCCTGCGCATCACGCTGCAGGACCGGCCGGGCGCTCTGTTCAAGGTCATGCGCACGTTCGATCTGCATCAGGTCAACATCATCGAAATCTACCATCAGCGGATCTTCACCAACCTGCCCGCAAAGGGGCTGATCACCGACATCGAGTGCGAAGCGCGCGACAAGACGCAGCTCGATGCGCTGATCGTGTCGCTGCGCCAGGAGGGCTATGCCGTGCACCGGGTGGAGATGGACTGAACCGATCGGCTATCGCTGCGCAACCCATCGTTGCGGAACCCATCGTTGCGGAACATGGTAAATCGTCTTCCAATACCGGCCGCCGCCGCTTAACATGCCCGCTCAAATTCCATTCGATCAGGATATCACGTTGCCGTGAGCGCACCGGTACGCTTCCCCCGCTTCTTCCTCACCAATCCGGCACCCTGCCCCTATCTTCCGGGGCGCACGGAGCGCAAGGTGTTCACCGAACTGAACGGCGAGCATGCCGATGAGCTCAACGATGCGCTGGGCCGGATCGGTTTTCGCCGCAGCCAGAACGTTGCCTATCGCCCCAGCTGCGCCGATTGCCGCGCGTGCGTGTCGGTGCGCGTACTGGCGGGTGAATTCGAGGCTGGCAGCACCCAGCGCAAGCTGATCCGCCGGAATGAGGACCTGCAGGTATCCGCCTGCCGCCCCTGGTCCACCACCGAACAATATGATCTGCTGCGCCGCTATCTGTCGACGCGCCATCCCGACGGCGGGATGAACGATATGGACGATATGGATTATGCCGACATGGTCGAGCAGACGCCGGTCAACAGCTATGTGATCGAGTATCGCGAACCGGCGCGGGACGGCCGCCCCGGCAAGCTTGTGGGTGCCTGCCTGACCGACCAGCAGTCCGACGGCCTGTCGATGATTTACAGCTTCTTCGATCCGGATCTGGCGGATCGCAAGGGGCTGGGCAACTACATCATCCTGGACCATATCCTGCGCGCACACCGGGCCGGATTGCCCTATGTCTATCTGGGCTACTGGGTCGAGGGATCGGCGCGGATGCAGTACAAGGTGCGCTATCGGCCGCTCGAACGGCTGGGCCCCGATGGTTGGCACCCGTTCGATCCGCCGCAGGCGTAAGCGGCAAGACACAGCGGTGGCGCAGAGCGCCCGCCGTAATCCGCAACGCTAAAGCAGGGTGCGCTCCGCCGGATCGATCGCGCAATTCTTCTCAACGCCCGAAAATAATCTCAACGCCCGAAGAAAAACCCCGCCGGCCTTTCGGGCGACGGGGTCAATTCAATGCGTGGTGGCCGGGCGTTCAGCAATTGCATCCGCCCTTGCGCAGCAGGCGCTTGTCGTGCCGGGCCGTCGTCCCGCTGCCGACATATTCCTCGGTTACGGTCGTCGTGGTGGTTGCGGTCGTCTGGCCCGGCACCACGACCACGGTGGTGGTCCCGCCGACATAGGCCTGCGGCTGTGCGTAATAATAGCCGCCTTGGTTATAGGCGTTCGGACTATAGGCGTTTTGGGCATAGCCCGAACCCTGCGACTGCCAGCCATAGCCGGTCGGCGCGCCATGATAGCCGCCCATGGCCGATGCGCCGGGATATCGGCCGGCCAGGCCGCGCTGCTGCATATAGCGCTGGCGTCCGACCGGGCGGTCATAGCCGCGCCCGCTGGTATAGCCGCGGCGCGCACTACGGCCGTCATCCTCGGCCCGGTCGACCGCGTATCCGGCAACCGCGCCGACACCGCTACCGATCAGCGTACCGGCCAGGCGGTTGCCCCGCCCCGCGATCAGATTGCCGGCCACGCCGCCCGCCACGCCGCCAATCACCGCGCCGCCAACGCCGTTATCGCGGCGTTCCGGGCCCCGGTAGGATGGCCTGCCATAAGCTGGGCCGCGCTGACCGGTCGCATCGCCATAATAGGCAGCTGGGCCGCCCATCCGATCGCCGTCATGGCTATAGGGCGTGCCCTGCGCGCCGCCGGTCTGATAATCGTAGCGCGGCGCACCGATCGACGTGCCGCGGTAATTGCCCTGATGGGCCACACCGTCCTCATCAACATAGGTGCCGTTCCATTCGCCCTGATAGACGCGGCCCTGATCGTCGACGTAATTGCCGGTCCAGGTGCCGTCGTAAACGCCGCTCTGCGTTTCCTGTTGCGAATAAACGCGGTCATCCCAGTTATACGCGCTGGCGTCATAGGATGCACTGGGCGCATATTCGGCGCCATAGGGCTCGGAATTCGGCGAGTCGTGCCCTGCAAATGCGGGCGCGCCCAAAAGCAGGGCGGGAACCGCAACACTCAAATAAACAAGGCTTTTCATCTCAGGGGCACTCCTCGGCCAATCCACGCTCAACAGGCGAACGTGCGATTTTGGTTAAGAGTTCCTTAACATTTCTAGGTAGTTGACGCCAGCGCCTGCCGGTGACTTGGGGCGCTTGTCCCGTTTTGGTTCGCTCTGCGCCAATGCCGTTATTCCGCCCGCCTGCGCCGGTCCTGTTACCGGGCCCAGTACCGGAGCCAGTACGGGCCCGATAGCTAGCCTAGCACCGGGGCCAACAGCGTTGCCAACGCTTCGCATCCGGCCGCATCGTCCCGGTCGAACCGGCCGGGCGACGGGCTGTCCAGATCAATCACGCCGATCACTGCGCCGGCGTGGATCAGCGGCACCACCAGCTCGGCCCGGCTTTCAACATCGCAGGCGATATGCCCGTCGAAGGCGTGTACGTCGGCGATCAGCTGGGTCTGGCGCTGCTGCGCCGCTGCGCCGCACGCGCCCTTGCCCAGCGCAATGCGGATGCAGGCGACCTTGCCCTGGAACGGGCCGAGCACCAGCTCGCCCGCGACCATGCGGTAGAAACCGGTCCAGTTCACATCCGGCAGTCCCTGCCACAGCAGCGCCGAGACGTTGGCCATATTGGCAATGGCATCGCGCTCGCCATCAACCAGCGCTCCGGCGGCCTGCACGATATGCTGCCAGCGATCGGCTGTCGAAAGATGCGGATCGAAATCGAATGCGAACATGAGGTTTCCTTGCGAACAGCGGCAGCGCAGCGCGATCGGCACGATGGCGGACGGCCAAACCCGCTTTGCACAGGCCAAACCCGCTTTGTACAGGCACGCCATATTTGCCTATCCTTAAGCTCGCGCAAGCAGCCTTGGCCCGGCGGCGCTCCACTTTCCTTGCGCAACCCCCCGGGCTTATGCGAGTGGGAGGTGCTGGCGTCCTGTCGTTCCCCTTTCCTTCCCCCCGAAGACGCCCCGACATTGGAGCTTCATGATCACGAGTGACGATCTGCGCGGCGAACTGCGCGACTTGCACCGCAAGGCAGAACCCGACGTTCTGGCCCCCCTCGTTGCCCGCGCGAAATTGGGCGCCGACGACCGCGCCGCGATACTGGCACGCGCGCAGCGGCTGCTGGTCGATCTGCGCGAGGGGCAATCGAAGGGCTGGATCAACCAGTTCCTGCAGGAATATCGGCTGGGCACCGAGGAGGGCACTGCGCTGCTTTCTCTGGCCGAGGCGTTTCTGCGCGTGCCCGACGCCTATACGTCGGACCGGCTGATATCGGACAAGATGGGCGGCGCGGACTGGGGCGCCCATGCCGGGGCGTCCGCCAACAAGCTGGTCAACGGCGCCACCTGGGGGCTTGTGCTGGGCAAGGCGGTGGTCGGCGCGTCGCCCGGCGCCAACGTGCTGCGCCGTCTGGTGGCGCGCAGCGGTGAGCCGTTCGTGCGCCGCGCGGTAACCCAGGCGATGAAGCTGATGGGCGAGGTGTTCGTCATGGGCCGCAATATCGAGGAAGCGATCGGGCGCATGAACAAGCGCGACAATCGCGGGTTTGTCGCCAGTTTCGATATGCTGGGCGAGGCGGCGCGCACGATGGACGACGCCTATCGGTATTTCGAATCCTATCGCAATGCCGCCGATGTGGCCGGCCGGATCGGCGAGGGGCACAGCATATCGGTCAAGCTGTCCGCGCTGCACCCGCGTTATGAGCCCGCGCGCGCCGGGATCTGCATCCCCGTCGTGTCCGAGATGGTGCTCGATCTGGCGCTGCGCTGCCGCGAATCGGGTGTCGGACTAACCGTGGATGCCGAGGAATCCGAGCGGTTGATGATCAGCCTGGACATCATCCGCGACGTCGCCCGCCATCCCTCGCTGCGAGGGTGGGACGGTTTCGGCATGGCCATCCAGGCCTATTCCAAGCGCGGGCTGGCGGTGGTCAAATGGGCCGATGCGCTGGGCGCGGAAACCGGCAACAGGCTGCATGCGCGGCTCGTGAAAGGGGCCTATTGGGACACCGAGATCAAGCACACGCAGGAGATGGGCCTGTCCGATTTCCCGCTGTTCACCCGCAAGATCGCGACCGACGTCAGCTATCTCGCCTGCGCCCGCCTGATGCTGGAATGCCGCAATCTCGTGCCCGCCTTTGCCACGCACAATGCGCTCACCATCGCCACGCTGCTGCACTGGACCTCGCAGGCGCAATTGCCGCGCAGCGGCTTCGAATTCCAGCGCCTGCACGGCATGGGCGAGGGCCTGTACGAGCGTATGGTGCGCGAAGAAGGATACCGCGTGCGCACCTATGCACCGGTCGGCGGGCATGCCGATCTTCTGGCATATCTTGTCCGGCGGTTGCTGGAGAACGGCGCCAACACCAGCTTCGTCAACCAGTTCACCTCCAAGGACGTGAACGAGGAGGAACTGCTCGCCGATCCCGTTGCCAAGGTGGAAGCGGTGGGCGGCACGCGCCATCCGGGTATCGTCCTGCCGAAAAACCTGTTCATGCCGCAGCGGCCCAACAGCATCGGCATCGATCTGGAGGACCGTGAAACGCTGACTACGCTGGCTGAGCGGCTGGCCAGGCCGGTGACGATCCCGCTGCGCGGCGAACGCGATGTCACCGAATGTATCGACAACTGCCACAAGGCGTTTGGCGACTGGTCGCAAACGCCCGTCGATCAGCGCGCCGCCTGCCTGGAACGGCTGGCCGACCTGATGGAGGAGCGCCGCGAGGAACTGATGGCGGTGCTTGTCCAGGAGGCGAAGAAAACCATAACCGATGCGCTGGGTGATGTGCGCGAGGCGGTGGATTTCTGCCGCTATTACGCCGCCGAAGCGCGCGAGAAGCTGAAGCCTGTCGATCTGCCGGGACCGACCGGCGAGCGCAACGTCCTGCGCCTGGAGGGCCGCGGCGTCTGGGCCTGTATCGCGCCGTGGAATTTCCCGCTGGCGATCTTCATCGGGCAGGTTGCCGCCGCGCTTGTCACCGGCAACACGGTGGTCGCCAAACCCGCACCGCAAACGCCGCAGATCGCGGCGCTCGCGGTGCGGCTCGCGCGGGAGGCGGGCGTGCCGCGCGGCGCGCTGCAACTGGCGGTGGGCGGCGCGGAAACCGGCGCGGCGCTGACCTATGACCGGCGGATCGCGGGGATTGCCTTCACCGGCAGCAACGCCACCGCCAAGGTCATCGCGCGCAGCCTGGTGGCGGAGGATGACCGCGCGCTGGTGCCGCTGATCGCGGAGACCGGCGGTATCAACGCCATGATCGTGGACTCCACCGCGCTGACCGAACAGGTGGCGCGCGACGTGATCATCTCTGGCTTCCAGTCCGCCGGGCAGCGCTGCTCGGCCATGCGGCTGCTGCTGATCCAGGAGGAGGTGTATGAACGCACCATCCACATGCTGAAGGGCGCCATGGACGCGCTGGTGATCGGCGATCCGGGTGAGCCGGAAACCGACGTCGGTCCGGTGATCGACGAGCCGAGCTATTACAAGCTCAACGCCTACCGCGAGGCGTGGCACAAAAGCGTGATCCATGCCTGTGAAGTGCCGGGCAAGAACAAGGGCCTGTTCGTGCCGCCCACGCTGATCAAGCTGGACAATATGGACGATCTGGACCGCGAATGGTTCGGTCCGATCGTCCATGTCGCCACCTGGAAGGGCGGCGAACTGGACCGGACGGTGGAGCGCGTGAACGCCAAGGGTTACGGCCTGACCATGGGCATCCACAGCCGCATCCTGCGCGCCGCCGATCAGGTGGAAAAGCGCGCCCAGGTGGGCAATCTCTATATCAACCGATCGATGATCGGCGCGGTGGTCGGCTCGCAGCCGTTCGGCGGAGAGGGGCTGTCCGGCACCGGCCCCAAGGCCGGCGGTCCGCACTATCTCTACCGCTTCTGCGCCGAGCGCACCACCAGCACCGATCTTACCAGCGCCGGCGGAAACGCGACGCTGCTGAGCATGGGCGACGGGATTTGAGAGACGGCCGACCTCAATAGCCGCGCCGGAGATCCACAACATTCTTCATGGTTTCGCCGGCCCGGTACCGGTCCAGATTCTCAAGGAACAGCGCCCCGGCGCGCAGGAACATCTTTTGCGTGGAGCGGCCCGAAAGATGCATGCTGTGCAGCGTGTTCGGGGCATCCCACAGCGGATGATCGGAAGGCAGCGGCTCGGGATCGGTGACGTCCAGATACGCACCCGCGAGCCGCCCGCCCTCCAGCGCCGTGATCAGCGCATCCTGATCGATGATCTCGCCGCGCGCGATATTGCACAGCAGCGCGCCGGTCTTCATCGCGTCGAACTCGGCCTGGCCGATCAACCGCGTCGTCTCGCTGGTGGAGGGCAGGGCGACGACCAGCCAGTCAAATTCGCCCAGCCGATCGCGCCACTCGTCCTGCCCGATAATGCCCTGATCGGGGCGCGGCGTGCGGGTCACGCCCGTCACGTGCACCCCGAAGGCGCGCAGCCGATCGCCGATCGCCTGGCCAATCGCGCCGTAGCCCAGGATCAGCGCCTTGCTGTCGTACAGCTCACGGTTGCCCGGCGGCGTGTCGGTCCACTCGTGCCGGTCCGCCAGCCGCACCACCTCGTCATAGCGCTTGGCCAGCGCGAGCATGCCGAGCACCGCATATTCGGCAACCGAGATGGTGTTGATGCCCACCCCGTTGGTCAGCGTGACGTTCTCGCGGATCAGTTTGTCGATGGGAAAATGATCGAGCCCGGCATAGATGGTCGACAGCCATTGCAGCTTGTCCGCTCCGTCCAGCGCCGCGCGCATCGCGGTCTTGTCGTTCATGTCGAGCCAGGCGATTTCGGCATCGCGCGCACCGGCCACCGCCTCATCGCGGCTGGCGAACCAGCGGATGTCCAGCCCATCCGGCAGGCGTGGTTCGATGAGCGGGCGCGCCATAGCGGGCAGTACGGCCTTGATCATAGCTGCAGTCTCCATTCCCAACCCAAAGGGTCTCCATCCATCAGATCGATGCCTGCGGCCGACAGCGCGTCGCGGATCGCATCCGACCGCTCGAAATCGCGGGTCTCGCGCGCCTCCTGCCGCTGGGCCAGACGCAGCGTCACCTGCTCCTCGGTCATCGTCGCGGCGGCCGGGCGAATGCGCAGATCGGTCCGGTCCAGATGCAGCAGATCGAGGCCGAGCACCTCATCCATCTGCATGATCAGCCGGTAACGGTCGCCCTCGCAGACGCGTTTCATGGCGATCACCTGTTCCAGCGTGGTCAGCGCCTTTGGCGTATTGAGATCGTCCGATATCGCGGCATCGAAATCCATCCGGGCCTGCACGATGAGTGGATGGGTGATGTCGCGCTCATCCTCATGCTCCTTCAGCTTCTGTGCGCCCAGCACCAGGCGCTTGAGACGGGTCAGCGCCGCCTCCAGATTGTCCCAGCTGAATTCCAGTTCGCTGCGATAATGCGCCTGCAGGCACATCAGCCGGTAGGCGAGCGGGTGCACGCCTTTTTCCACGAGCAGCGGCAGCCGCAGGAATTCGCCCGCGGATTTGGACATCTTACCGGTCCGGTCGATCAGGAAATTATTGTGCATCCAGATGTTAGCGCCGCTTCCATCTCCTCCGCAAAAAGCCTGGTTCTGCGCAATTTCATTGGGATGATGGATCTCGCGGTGATCGATGCCGCCGGTGTGAATATCAAAAGGAAGCCCGAGCAGTTTCTCGCTCATCACCGAGCATTCCAGATGCCAGCCGGGCGCGCCTTTACCCCAAGGACTGTCCCATTCCATCTGCCGTGTTTCGCCCGGCGGGGTTTTGCGCCAAATAGCGAAATCGGCAGCGTTTTTTTTGCCGAGCACCGCATTAATTCTGCCGAACTGATGGCCTTCAATCTCGGCTTCTAGAATGCGCGCAATTGGCGCTGCTGCGGCCCTAGCGTTGGGTGCCAATGCTGCTTCGTCCAGCTGCTGTTCAACGTACAGCGCCTCCGACAACCTTTTCTCTGCTTTAGACAACCCGGCAAGAAGCCCATAGTTATGGACTTTGGATGTATCAAAATACAATCCCTCCTTAAGGGGATAGCAGTAATCTTCGATCGACTTGGCAAACTCGATCATCTGAGTGATAAATTTCGTTGCGATGGACCATCGCTCAGGCTGCCGAATGTTGAGCGCGTCGATGTCCGCCCAATAGGCCTGGGTGTAGTGGTTTGCGATGTCCTCGATCGACTGGCTGCTGCTCGCCGCCGCCTTCTCAAGCTTGTCCTCGCCGGCATCGCCGTCGTCGGTCAGATGACCGACATCGGTAATGTTGATGACGTGGATCAGATGATAGCCCTTGAAACTGAGCGTGCGGCCCAGCGTGTCGGCGAACACATAAGCGCGCATATTGCCGATATGCGGGTAATTATACACCGTCGGTCCGCAGGTATAGACCCGCGCCTGACCCTTGTGAACGGGCCGGAACGTCTCCGCCTTGCGGCTGAGGCTGTTGTAGAGATGGAGCGGGGTTGTGGTGGGCATCGCGGGTGTGTGTGTCAGTTCTGACGCAAAATCAACACACCGCCGCCACTTGCGCGCCCGCTATT
>JBBSUT010000060.1:0-13713 GCA_038234155.1 Sphingomonadales bacterium
ACGAAGCGCTGGAAAGGCCAGCCTTACCGCCGTTCGGACGTCAAAAAGGCCGTTGTGACTTTGGCTGAAGGCCAGAGCATCGACGTGACCACGGGAGTCTGAGATGGCACTGAAGAGTTATAAACCGACCAGCCCCGCCCGCCGCGGCCTGGTGCTTGTCGATCGGAAGGAGCTCCATAAGGGCGGTCCGGTCAAGGCTCTCACCGAGGGCAAGCACAAGACGGGTGGCCGCAACAACAAGGGCCATGTCACTTCGCGCGGCATCGGCGGCGGTCACAAGCAGAAATATCGCATCGTCGATTTCAAGCGTCGCAAGTGGAACATGGATGCCACGGTCGAGCGACTGGAATACGATCCAAATCGATCGGCGTTCATCGCGCTCATCAAATATACCGATGGCGAGCAAGCCTATATCATCGCGCCGCAGCGCATGAATGTGGGCGACACCATTGTGGCGAGCGAAAAGACCGACACCAAGCCGGGCAACGCGATGTTGCTGGGTCAGATGCCGGTCGGGACGATCTGCCACAATATCGAAATGAAGCCGGGCAAGGGCGGCCAGATTGCGCGGTCGGCGGGCACCTATGCCCAGCTGGTCGGGCGTGATCGCGGCATGGTTCTGATGCGGCTCAACTCTGGCGAGCAACGGTATATCCATGGCACCTGCATGGGCACCGTGGGCGCCGTATCCAATCCCGATAATTCGAACACCACGCTTGCCAAGGCCGGTCGTAACCGCTGGCGCGGCAGACGTCCGCTGACCCGCGGCGTCGCCAAGAACCCGGTCGATCACCCGCATGGCGGCGGTGAGGGCCGGACTTCGGGCGGCCGTCATCCGGTTACCCCATGGGGTAAGCCGACCAAGGGCATGCGGACCCGCGACAAGAAAAAGGCGTCGGACAAGATGATCGTCCGTTCGCGTCATGCGAAGAAGAAGAGGTAATCCATGGCACGTTCTGTTTGGAAAGGGCCGTTCGTCGATCTCTACCTTCTGAAGAAGGCAGAGGACGCACAGGACAAGTCCAGCCGCGCGCCGATCAAGACTTGGTCGCGCCGCTCCACCATATTGCCGCAGTTCGTCGGCTTGACCTTTTCCGTCTACAACGGGCATAAGTTCATACCTGTGTCCGTCAACGAAGACATGGTCGGCCACAAGCTGGGCGAATTCGCGCCGACGCGGACCTTCCACGGTCACGGCGCCGACAAGAAGGGCAAACGCTGATGGGACAGGTCAAGAACCCCCGCCGCGTCGAAGACAATGAAGCGCTGGCCGTTGGCACAATGGTCAAGGGCTCGGCGCAGAAGCTCAACCTCGTCGCCGGCCTCATCCGTGGCCGCCGCGTGGAGGATGCCATGAATGTGCTGCAGTTTTCGAAGAAGGCAATGGCCGAAGATGTGCGCAAGGTGCTCGCCTCTGCCATCGCCAACGCTGAAAACAATCACAATCTGGATGTCGACACGCTGGTCGTATCGGAAGCCAGCGTGGGTAAGTCGATCCGCATGAAGCGCTTCCGCGCTCGTGCCCGCGGACGCGCCAGCCAGATCATCAAGCCGTTCAGTCGCATCCGTATCGTGGTGCGCGAACAGGAAGAGGAGGCCTAAGCCATGGGTCATAAAAGCAATCCGATCGGCCTGCGCCTCCAGATCAACCGCACCTGGGACAGCCGCTGGTATGCCGAAGGGGACGATTACGGTCGTCTGCTGATGGAAGATCTCAAGATCCGCCAGCACATCATGGACACAGTCCCACAGGCCGCGATCTCCAAGGTTGTCATTGAGCGTCCGGCCAAGCTTTGCCGCGTATCGGTTTTTGCCGCGCGCCCCGGCGTTATCATCGGCAAAAAGGGTGCGGATATCGAAAAGCTGCGCCGTGCGCTCAGCGAAAAGACAAAGAGCGACGTTTCGCTCAACATTGTCGAGATCCGCAAACCGGAAGTCGACTCCAAGCTCGTTGCACAGGGCATTGCCGATCAGCTGATCCGCCGAATCGCTTTCCGCCGCGCTATGAAGCGCGCCGTGCAGTCGAGCATGCGTCTGGGTGCCGAGGGCATCAAGATCGTATGTTCGGGGCGTCTCGGCGGCGCTGAAATCGCGCGTACCGAATGGTATCGCGAAGGCCGTGTTCCGCTGCATACGCTGCGCGCGAATGTGGATTATGCCGAGGCTGAGGCGCTGACTGCCTACGGCATCATCGGCATCAAGGTGTGGATATTCAAGGGCGAGATCATGGCCCACGATCCGATGGCAACCGACCGGCTGATGATGGAGGCTCAAACCTCCGGCGTCCGGCCAGCGCGTTGAATATGTCGCGCTGATCGACCGGGTTAGAGGATAAGGTAAGCGAAGATGCTGCAACCGAAGAAAATGAAGTATCGCAAGGCCTTTAAGGGCCGGATCAAGGGCAAGGCGCCAGGCGGCTCCACCTTGAATTTCGGGTCTTATGGTCTGAAGGCGATGGAGCCCGAGCGGATCACCGCGCGGCAAATTGAGGCAGCACGCCGTGCGATCACGCGTCACATCAAGCGTCAGGGTCGGCTTTGGATCCGGGTGTTTCCGGACGTGCCGGTATCGAAGAAACCTGCCGAGGTCCGTCAGGGCAAGGGCAAGGGTTCGGTTGAATATTGGGCTGCGCGTGTGAAGCCTGGCCGTATCCTGTTTGAACTGGACGGCGTGGCCGGTCCGCTGGCCGCTGAAGCGTTCGAGCGTGCCGCGATGAAGCTGCCGATCAAGACCAAGGTGGTCGCCCGTCTCGGCGACGAATCGCACCTGAAAGGCTGATGATGAGCAAGATTGTTGAAGATTTTCGCGCCAAGAGCGATGACGAGCTGCAGAGCGAACTCGGCCAGCTGAAGAAGGAGCAGTTCAATCTGCGCTTCCAGTCCGCGACCGGCCAGATGGAAAAGCCCGCGCGTGTGCGCGTGGTGCGCCGCTCGATCGCGCGCATCAAGACGCTGCAGACCGAACGCGCCCAGAAGGCCCAGGGTCAGAAGACCGCAGCCGAAAAAAGCGCCTGAGGAAGGATAGAAGCATATGCCCAAGCGCGTACTCACCGGCACCATTGTGTCGGACAAGATGGACAAGACGGTTGTCGTGCTCGTGGAGCGGAAGGTGAAGCACCCCCTCTACGGCAAGATCATCCGTCGTTCGAAGAAATACTCCGCCCATGACGAGGACAACAAGTTCCGTACCGGTGAAGTGGTTCGGATCGAGGAGACCAAGCCGATCTCCAAGAACAAGACTTGGCGCGTGCTAGAGCAGGTCGGCGGCCGTGCCGAAGCCGATGCGCCAGCGGCGGTAAGCGAAGTGGTGGCACCGGCGGAAGCCTGAGCCCGATCGAAAGGTAATCAGGAACTACCGGGCCCGTCCCGGCAAGCCAGGAAGAAGGAAGCGGATCCATGATCCAGATGCAATCCAATCTAGACGTCGCGGACAACAGCGGCGCGAAGCGCGTCCAGTGCATCAAGGTGCTGGGCGGGTCCAAGCGGCGCACTGCGAGCGTCGGCGATATTATCGTGGTGTCGGTGAAAGAAGCTGCGCCGCGTGGCCGCGTAAAAAAGGGCGACGTGCACCGCGCCGTCATCGTGCGCACCCGTAAGGATGTGCGCCGTCCCGATGGTTCGGTGATTCGTTTCGATGGCAACGCTGCCGTTTTGGTCAACAACAATCAGGAGCCGATCGGTACGCGTATCTTTGGCCCGGTGGTGCGTGAATTGCGCGCCAAGCGCCACATGAAGATCATTTCGCTGGCTCCGGAGGTACTCTGACATGGCGATGGCCAAAATCAAGAAGGGCGACAAGATTGTTGTTCTGGCGGGCAAGGACAAGGGACGCACCGGTGAGGTGACCCAAGTTATGCCCAAGGACGGCAAGCTGCTGGTTGACGGCATCAATGTCCACGCCAAGCATCGCAAGCCCACACAGGAAAACCCGCAGGGTGGCATCGATCGCAAGTCGGCGCCGATGCACATTTCGAACGTGGCGCTTGCCGATCCCAAGGATGGCAAACCGACCCGCGTTCGTTTCAAAGAAAAAGATGGCAAGCGCGTGCGCGTCGCCGTCAAGTCCGGGGAGACTATCGATGGCTGATTATGTGCCGCGCCTCCGCAAGAAGTACGACGAGGAGATCGTCAAGGCGTTGACCGAGAAATTCGGTTACGCCAATCGTTTCGCTGTGCCCAAGATCGAGAAAGTCACGATCAACATGGGCGTAGGTGAGGGCTCTCAGGACAAGAAAAAGGTCCAGAGCGCGCTCGAGGAAATGCAGCTGATTGCCGGCCAGAAGCCGGTGATTACCATTGCGAAAAAGTCGATCGCGCAGTTCAAGCTGCGTGAAGGCATGCCGATTGGCGTGAAGGTAACGCTTCGCCGTACGCACATGTATGAATTTCTTGATCGTCTGACGAATATCGCCATGCCCCGGATACGCGATTTCCGTGGGCTGAACCCGAAGAGCTTTGACGGCCGCGGAAATTTTGCCATGGGTCTGAGGGAGCAGATCGTGTTCCCTGAGATAAGCTACGATCAGATCGACCAGGTACGCGGGATGGACGTTATCGTGACGACGTCGGCCAAGACCGACGATGAAGCGCGTGAGATGCTGAAACTGTTCGGCTTCCCGTTCCCCCAGGATGAAACCCAGGAGAAGGAGGCGGCCTAAGGGCAACGCCTCTTTTCCCCAAGAAAGGAAGAGAACTTAAGTCATGGCGAAACTGAGTTCCATCAATAAGAACGAGCGGCGCAAGCGCATGGTGAAGAAGTTTGCCGGCCAATATGCGAAGCTCAAGGCGAAAGCGGACGACAAGTCGCTCGACGATGGCGAGCGTTTGATCGCGCGTCTCAAAATGGCGGAAATTCCGCGCAACGCAAATCCGACGCGCGTGCGCAACCGCTGCGAGATGACGGGGCGTCCGCGCGCTTATTACCGTAAGTTTCGGCTCTCCCGCATTCTGCTGCGCGATCTGGCCAATAAAGGCCTGATCCCCGGCGTGACCAAGTCGAGCTGGTAAGGATTTAAATCATGGCAATGACCGATCCCCTGGGCGATATGCTCACCCGTATCCGCAACGGCCAGCGTGCGAAGATGGACAGCGTTATTTCGCCGTCCTCCAAGCTGCGCCAGCGGGTGCTCGATGTGCTTCAGCGCGAAGGCTATATCCGCGGCTATACCGCCGAGAATATTGGCCGTCGCAGCCAGCACGAAGGCATCCGCATCGAGCTGAAATATTTCGAAGGACAGCCCGCCATCCAGCATGTCGCGCGCGTCTCCAAGCCTGGCCGCCGCGTCTATTCCGGCAGCCAGGAATTGCCACGGGTCCGCAACGGCCTTGGCATCACCATCGTCTCGACGCCAAAGGGCGTTCTGTCCGACGCGGAAGCGCGCGAACAGAATGTCGGCGGCGAGGTCCTCGCGGAGGTATTCTGATGAGCCGCATCGGTAAGAAACCGGTCGCATTGCCTTCGGGCGTGACGGCTAAGATGGATAGCGGCGTTCTTTCGGTCAAAGGGCCGAAGGGCGAGCTGTCCATGCCGACGCTGAACGAGGTGTCGTACGATCTGAATGACAATCAGGTGGCTATCACGCCGCAGAACCAGACGAAGCGTGCGCGCTCCTTCTGGGGCATGCAGCGTACCCAGGTGCAGAACCTGGTTGACGGGGTGACCGAGGGCTTCTCCAAGGTGCTCGAGATCAACGGCGTTGGTTACCGTGCGAACGTTCAGGGCAACAACCTGAAACTGCAGCTCGGTTTCAGCCACGATGTGGATTATGCCATTCCCGATGGCATCGACATCAAGACACCCGATCAGACAACGATCGAAATTTCCGGCATCGACAAGCAGAAGGTCGGACAGGTTGCCGCCGAGATTCGCCGCTGGCGCAAGCCCGAACCCTACAAGGGCAAGGGCGTGAAATATCGCGGCGAATATATCTTCCGCAAAGAAGGCAAGAAGAAATAAGCCATGGCGAAAATGTCTCTTTTCGAACGCCGCCGGGCCCGGGTCCGCGCGAAGCTCCGCACGCAGGGCCTCACCCGTCCGCGCCTGTCGATCCATCGGACCGGCCAGCACATCTATGCGCAGGTCATCGACGATCGCGAGGGCAAAACCATCGCCTCAGCCTCGTCGCTGGACAAGGGCGCCAAGGCTAAGAACGCCGCCACGTCGGATGGTGCTGCCGATGTCGGCAAGCGCGTTGCCGAAGCGGCCAAGAAAGCCGGCGTGACGAACGTTGTGTTTGATCGCGGCGGGTTCCTTTTTCATGGCCGCGTCAAGGCGCTGGCGGATGCTGCCCGTGACGGCGGACTGGAGTTTTAATAATGGCTGACGAAACCCCCAACGAAGGTGCCTCCGATAACGCGGGAGCAGCGAAGCCAGGGACGACCGGCGAGGGTAACCAGCCCGAAGCGGTCCTGGATCCCAAGGCGACCCAGCAGACCGTCGAGAATACGCGCAACGATACCGGACGCCAGGGCGCGCGCGGTCGCGGTCGCGGAGCACCCGGTGGCGGCGCTGGCCGTGACAACAATCGCGGCGGCGGCGGTGGTCGTGGTGGCCGTGACAACAATCGCGGTGGCCGCGGCGGCCGCGACAATGATGGCGGCGAAGAGCTGATTGAAAAGCTGGTCCACATCAACCGCGTGTCCAAAACGGTGAAGGGCGGCAAGCGCTTCGGTTTTGCGGCACTGGTTGTGGTTGGCGACGGTCAGGGCCGCGTCGGCTTTGGTCACGGCAAGGCGCGCGAAGTGCCAGAAGCCATCAACAAAGCGACGGCGGCGGCCAAGAAGGCCATGGTCCGCGTGCCGCTGAAAGATGGCCGCACGCTGCATCATGATGGCAATGGCCGTTTTGGCGCTGGCAAAGTGACGCTGCGTTCGGCTCCCGCCGGTACCGGCATCATTGCAGGTGGCCCAATGCGTGCCATCTTCGAAAGCCTGGGCGTGGCCGACGTGGTGACCAAATCGGTTGGCACATCCAACCCCTACAACATGATACGTGCGACTTTCCAGGCGCTCACCGATCAGACGAGTCCGAAGTCCGTGGCAGCGCGCCGTGGCAAGAGGATCGTCGATCTTCTGGGCCGTGGCGGTGCCGGTCACCAGACGGCCGAGGCGGAAGCCGCTGCGGTCACGGAGTAAACGATATGGCCAAGAACGAAAAGACGATGATCAAGATCCAGCAGACGGCTTCGCCGATCCGCCGGCCCAAGCACCAGCGGCAGACGCTGGCGGGCCTTGGCCTTGGCAAAATTGGCCGCGTGGTTGAACTGCAGGACAGCCCGGAAATCCGCGGCATGATCGCCAAGCTTCCCCATATGGTGAAAGTATTGGAAGGCTGACCAGCCTTGCGTTGCTAAACGGCTTTTACAATCCCGGGTCTTTCGGTTAGGAGCACGTCTTCGAAACCGGAAGGCCCGGGCTCGTTTCGGGGCCCACGCCTCGATCTGAGATTTTGAATATCAACAGCGCGAACAAAGCGAAAGCGAGTGCAGACTTATGAAACTCAATGACATCCGCGATAACGACGGTGCCCGCAAATCAAAGATGCGGGTTGGGCGTGGTATTGGCTCAGGCAAGGGCAAGACCGCTGGCCGCGGCCAGAAAGGCCAAAAGAGCCGTTCGGGCGTTGCGATCAAGGGCTTCGAGGGTGGCCAGATGCCGCTCCACATGCGTTTGCCAAAGCGTGGGTTCAACAATCCGTTCGGCAAGGATTATGCCGAGGTGAACCTGGGCATGGTCCAGAAATTCATCGATGCCGGCAAGCTGGATGCAGCCAACGCGTTCGATCACGCGGCGTTGAAAGCCGCGGGTTTGGCGCGTGGCGGCAAGCATGGCGTGCGCCTGCTGGCCAAGGGCGAACTGACCACCAAGGCGAATTTCGTTGTGGCTGGCGCATCCAAGGGCGCGATCGCGGCGGTTGAAGAGGCCGGTGGCAGCGTTGAGGTAATAGCCAGGAAGGTGGATGCCGACGCCGAAGCCAAGGCAAAGAAGACCGCCGAGAAAAAGGCCGCCAAGGCCAAGAAATAAGGTCTGCCGCGCGCTCCGAGGGCTACTGCCATGACCCCGAGCGGGCGTTGGCAGGGGCCGGGCGCGGGGGCGGGCGGTTTTTCTCTTGGGCAGAGCGGCAAGCAAGGCCGCCCTTGTCAGCGGGACCACCCGGTCCGATATAGACGCCTTGCGAATGGTCCAAAAACTGCGCCGGGAGTCGCGGCTGCGGATGCATCGGGCGGGAACGTAAGAAGGTATCGCGCATGGCTTCCAGAGCCGAACAAATGGCCGCCAACATCAGCCTTTCAAAATTCGGCAAGGCAACCGAACTGAAGCAGCGCCTGTGGTTTACGCTCGGCGCGCTCGTCGTTTTCCGGATGCTAAGCTTTGTGCCGCTGCCAGGCATTGATCCGGTGGCCCTCTCGGCGCTCTACGCGAACAATGCGCAGGGCGGCGTTCTGGATATCTTCAACACCTTTTCCGGCGGCTCGTTGGAGCGGATGAGCCTCATCGCGCTTGGCGTCATGCCTTATATCACCGCCTCGATCGTTGTGCAGCTTGCTGCGGCACTGTCGCCTGCGCTTGCTGCGATCAAGAAGGATGGCGAGGCCGGCCGCAAGAAACTGAACCAGTATACCCGCTACGGCACCGTATTTCTCACCGCCATGCAGGGCTATTTCCTAGCTGCAGGCCTGGAGACCCTGGCCAATAGCTCGGGCTTCCAGGCGGTGGTCGAGCCCGGCATCATGTTTCGCATGGTTGCGGTCATCAGCCTTGTCGGCGGCACCATGTTTCTCATGTGGCTGGGCGAACAGATTACCAGCCGCGGCATTGGCAACGGCATTTCGCTCATCATCATGGCAGGTATCATCGCCCAGATTCCCAAGCTGATTGGTCAGCTGATGGCAGGTCTGGCTGAGGGCAGCTTGGGCACCGGCCTGGTACTCATGTTCGTGGGCATGTTCGTGGTGCTGATCCTGCTGATTTGCTTCATGGAACGCGGGCAGCGGCGGGTGCTGATACAATATCCCAAGCGCGCCACGCAGCGCGGCATGATGCAGGCGGACCGCAGCCATCTGCCGCTGAAGGTCAACACCGCTGGCGTCATCCCGCCGATCTTCGCCAGTTCGCTGCTGCTGATGCCAGTGACGATTTCCAACTTCGCGGGCCGCAATCTGCAGGGCGGCACGGCGTTTGGGGATATCATCATTACCATCAACCAGTATCTGGCGCACGGCCAGCCGCTGTATCTGCTGCTCTATGGCTTGGGCATCGTATTCTTCTGCTTTTTCTACACCGCAGTTGTGTTTAACCCGGAAGAGACGGCGGACAATCTGAAGAAGCAGGGCGGGTTCATTCCCGGCATCCGTCCGGGCAGGAACACGCAGGACTATCTCGATTATGTGCTCACGCGCATCACGGTGCTCGGTTCGGCCTATCTCGCGGTGGTCTGCCTGCTCCCGGAATATGTAATCGGGGCTACCGGGCAGACGCAGTTTTTCGTAATCGGCGGCACCAGCCTGCTGATCGTCGTCAACGTAACGATTGATACGGTCAGCCAGATCCAGAGCCATCTGATCGCGCATCAATATGGCGATCTGATCAAAAAGGCTAAGTTGAAGGGCGGGCGTTCGCGTCTATAAGACGCCGCGCGGAGTCGGCCTCGTCGGCCGTTTCGTGACGATCATGAATGTGCCGAAACGGGGATAGCAAATGGCCAAGGACATCATTCTCTTGGGGCCTCCGGGTGCCGGTAAGGGCACGCAGGCACACCGTCTGGAGGCCGATCATGCTATGGTCCAGCTGTCCACGGGTGATATGCTGCGCGCTGCGGTCAAATCCGGCAGCGATCTTGGACAGCGCGTGCAAAAGGTTATGGAGGCCGGCGAACTGGTGTCCGACGATTTGGTGTCCGATCTGATTGACGATCGGCTCGATCAGTTGGGACCTGACGCAGGCGCGATCTTCGATGGCTATCCGCGCACGGAGGCGCAGGCGCATGCACTCGACAAATTGCTGGAGCGGCGCGGGCGTAAACTGGATCATGTGATCGAGCTGGAAGTGAATGAGGACGCCTTGGTCGACCGTATCACCGGGCGCTTTACCTGCGCACGCTGCGGAGAAGGCTATCACGACCGCTACAAGTTGCCAGTCGTTGAAGGTACGTGCGACGAATGCGGAGGACATGAGTTCAAGCGCCGTCCTGATGACAATGAGAAAACCGTTCGCACGCGCATGGCCGAATATCGTGCCAAAACCGCGCCGATCCTGCCGTTGTACGAGGCGCGCGGGATCGTGACCCGGATCGACGGTATGGGATCGATGGGCGACGTCCAGGCGCAGATCGAGGCCGCGCTCAAGGATTGAGCCTGGCTGCGCCGGGCGCACGCATGGCTTGCGCACCCATGGCTTGCGGGCTTGCCGGAAGGCGGCGTGCGGGTCTAGACCGGCGCTATGAAACAGATATTCGCCATCGCCGCCTTGGCCGCCGCCAGTCTCTCCGCCGCGCCGGCTGCCGCCGAAGTCACCGCCAAGTCCGATGTGGGTTTTGCGGTGCGTCATCAGGCAGAGATCAAGGCCACCCCGGATGAGGTGTGGGCGCGGCTCAGTGCCCCCAATACATATTGGGATCCGCAGTATAGTTTCACCGGCAACGCCGCCAACTTTTTCCTCGATTTGCAGGCGGGGGGCTGCTTCTGCGAGCGCATCCGCGAGGCCAAGGGCGGCGAAATCCGCAACAGCGGCAGCGTACAGCATATGCAGGTCGTTTATGTCGAACCGCCCAAGGTGTTGCGCATGGTCGGGGCGCTGGGGCCGCTGCAATCAGAAGGGGTTACCGGCACGCTGAGCATCGGCCTGAAGGCGGTAACGGGGGGGACGCAAGTGACGTTCGAATATGTCGTGGGTGGCTTTATGCGCTATCCGACGGACGACATCGCGCCGGCGGTCGACAAGGTGATTGGCCAGCAGGTCGATCGTCTGGCCAAGCTGTTCGACGGCAAAGCCGCCGCTCCCGCTGCGACGGCGGCCGGAAAGTCCCCTGCGAAGCCAGCAGGCGCATCCCAACCAGCGCTGGCGAAGCCCGCACCCGCCAAGCCGAAAGCGCTGAAGCCAGATGCGGACAAACCTGCGCCGAAATAGCGGATCGGGGGACGGGCGCGGTGCGATACATCGCGCAGTTGGAAACGCTGAGGTATCGCGGGAACCGATGGCATATGGGGCCGGTTGGTTTTCTACCGCACCAAGCCCGAAGAAAGTGGCCCGCCATCACCGCCCAATGCCCGCCTCAGAAATACGTCATGTCACATGTCGATGGCCGCAATTGCCGTCAGGGCAAGGTCATCGACCAGTGCACGGGGGCTGGACGTCACCCCCGGTATTGGAGGAGCGACCATGCTGACCACGGTCTGCTCAACGGCATCTCGGTCACCAATCGCGCAAAGTGCGGCACAGCGGGCAAGGGCAATCATGGCCCTGTGGACTATCGGCGCGGTGCCGATATCGGCGGGCTCGAAAAGCTGGCTGATGCGATGCTGGCTCATGGTGTGACGTGCCGGGGTGTGACGTGCCAGGGTGTGACGTGAAGGAGTGGGAGATCCCCGAACGCGTGCGCGAACCGCGCAGCAAACTGCCGGAGCTCATGGAGATCGGCTGGGCGGAACTGGTGCAGCTGCCCGATCTGGGGCTCGACCATATCCGTGCCAAAATCGATACCGGCGCGGCGACATCGTCTATCCACGCGACGCGGCTCAACCCGATCGAGACCGACGAGGGGCTGATGGTGGAGTTCTGGACGCGCGCGCATCACGATGAACCGTCGCGCAAATTTACCGTGCCCGCGGTGGCGCGGCGCAAGATCAAATCATCCAACGGAGAGGTGCAGCTGCGCTACGTGATCGAAACCCGCATGCGCATGGGCAATTTTACGTGGACCGGGCACCTGACTCTCGCCAATAGGCGCGCGATGGCCTTTCCGATTCTGATCGGGCGGCGGGCACTGGCGCGTGGTTTTCGCGTCAACTGCGCGCGGCGCTGGATGCTGGGCCGCCCCGAGGAGAGAGACGCATGAAAATCGCCATGCTGGCGCGCAACGCCAACCTATATTCGCACAAGCGGATCTGCGAGGCGGCGCGCGAACGCGGACATGATATCGATATCCTGAACACGCTGCGGGTGACGATGGATATCATCTCGCATCGCCCGGGCGCGCGCTACAATGGTGAAAAGCTGGTCGGTTATGATGCCGTGATCCCGCGTATCGGCGCCTCGATTACGCAATATGGCCTGGCCGTGCTGCGCCAGTTCGAGATGATGGGCGTGTGGCCATTGAATGAAAGCGTGGCGATCGGCCGTAGCCGGGACAAGCTGCGCTCGATGCAGATTTTCGCCAAGCACGGTCTGGGCCTGCCAGTTACCGCCTTTGCGCACGACCCCAAGCAGACCGATGAGGTGCTGGAGATGGTTGGCGGCGCGCCGGTTGTCATCAAACTGCTTGAGGGCACGCAGGGAATTGGCGTGGTGCTGGGCGAGACCGAGAAATCCGCGAAATCGGTGATCGAGGCGTTTCGCGGGGCCAATGTGAACATTCTGGTGCAGGAGTTCATCAAGGAAGCCGGATCGTCGGACATCCGTATCTTCGTGATCGGCGGCAAGGTGGTCGCGTCGATGATGCGCACGGGCGCGGAAGGCGATTTTCGCTCCAACCTCCACCGCGGCGGATCGGCCAAGCCGATCAAGATTACGCCGGAGGAGCGCTCCACCGCCGTCCGGGCAGCCAAGGTGATGGGTCTGAACGTGGCGGGTGTGGATATCCTGCGTTCCAACCACGGGCCGGTGATCATGGAAGTGAACAGCTCGCCAGGCCTGGAGGGCATCGAGAATGCCAGCGGCATCGACGTGGCGACCAAGATCATCGAGTTCATGGAGACCCATCGCGTCAGCGGAAAGACCAAGACCAAGGGGCAGGGCTAATGCCGCTCCCGCCAGCTTCGGTCTGGCCGCGCCACACCGCTTGACAGCATGGCGACTCACTCCTAAATCCCGTCATATCCGAACCACGGAAGTTACCAGCAGCGCTGATTATGCGCCGCTGGCTTTTGTGCGTTCGGTTTCACGCGATGAGATAGGGCGCCCGTCCGGGTTTTCCCTGTGGAGCAGGAGTTTAAGAATAGATGGCACGTATCGCCGGGGTAAACATCCCCACCAACAAGCGCGTAATCATAGCGCTAACCTACATTACCGGTATCGGCCGCACCAAGGCCCTCGAGATTGCCAACAAGCTTGGCATCGATCACAGCCGCCGGGTTCAGGATCTTACGGACGCCGAAGTGCTGCATATCCGTGAAACGATCGACGCGGATCACATGGTTGAGGGCGATCTTCGCCGCGAAACCGCGATGAACATCAAGCGTCTGATGGATCTTGCCTCCTATCGCGGCCTGCGTCACCGCCGTGGTCTTCCCGTTCGCGGCCAGCGCACGCATACCAATGCGCGCACCCGCAAGGGCAAGGCCAAGGCGATCGCCGGCAAGAAGAAATAGGACCAGAAAACAGTCCGGGGGACTGTTTTCCTTATTTCTCCGTGGGAGGCATCGATCTCCACAGAGCGACGGGAATGGCAACATCCCCCTTCAATATTTGAAGGAATATCGAAATGGCACGTGAACCGCAGCGTATTCGCAAGCGCGAACGCAAGAATATCTCCGCCGGCGTTGCCCATGTGAACGCCAGC
>JBBSUT010000061.1:0-13647 GCA_038234155.1 Sphingomonadales bacterium
TAATGACGCCAGGGCCGCGCTCGCCGCTTCAGCGCACCGTATCGACGCCGACTATTCCACACCGATCCAGCACCACAACAGCATGGAGCTTTATTCCACCACGGCCTATTGGGACGGTGGCCAGCTGGTGATCCATGAACCGAGCCAATATGTCTGGGGTCTGCGCAAGGGCGCCGCCGCGCAGATGCAGCTGGAAACGGACAAGGTCCGCGTGAAATCCCCCTTCGTCGGCGGCGCGTTCGGCGGCAAGGGCGCGATCACCGTGCGCACCGCGCTGGCGGCGCTCGCGGCCAGGCAGCTCAAGCGCCCGGTTGAACTGGTTGCAACGCGCACACAGGGCTTCACCATCTCGGGCAACCGTCAGGAAACCCGGCACAGGATCAGCCTGGGCTGCGACGCCAGCGGCAAGCTGACCGGCTATGATCACCGGATGTGGGAGTTCACCTCGCGCGTCACGCCGTACAACAATGCCGGGCTCGATAACTGCGCGGCAATGTATGATTACGGCGCCGTCAGCACCGAAAATTATATCGTGCAGGGTGACCGCAATGTGCCCAATTTCATGCGCAGTCCGGCCGAAGTGCCCAATATCTACGCGCTGGAATCGGCCATGAACGAGTTGGCGGCGGCGGCGAAGATCGATCCCGTTGCCTTCCGCAAAATGAACGACACGCGTGTCAACGTGACCAACGGCGCGCCCTATACCAGCCGCTCGGTCAATCAATGCTGGGATGCCGCTGCCGCCAGCTTTGGCTGGGACAAGCGCAATCCCGAACCCGGCTCGATGCGCGATGGCGACTGGCTGATCGGCTGGGGCTGCGCAATGGCGACCTACCCCACGCAAATGGCCCCCTCTGCCGCCAAGATCGTACTGCGCAAGAACGGCACCGCCTTGATCGAGGTTGCCGCGCATGATGTCGGCACCGGCTGCTACACCATTGCCGCGCAGGCGGCGGGCGAACGGCTGGGCATCGATCCAGCGCGCATCACCGTGCAGATGGGCGATAGCCGTTTGCCGCCAGGCCCGATTTCGGGCGGTTCGATCTCCACCGCCAGCGTCACATCGGCGATCTGCGACGGCTGCGACCGGCTGCTCGCTTCGCTCGGCCTCACCGCCAGGGATGCCGCCGCTTCGGACAGCGCCGACCGGCTGCGCGCCGCGCTCGACAAATCGGGCCGGCCCGAGGCCGAGGCCACCGGCGCCTGGGCACCGATGGGCGCGCCGAAGGATGCGATCGACCGGCTGTACGATGGCGGGCTGGTGTTCGTCGGCGGCGCGGGCGAGAAACGCACGATGTTCGCGTTCGGCGCGGAAATGGTGGAGGTGCGCATCAACGCGCGCACCCGCGAGATCCGCGTGCCGCGCATGACCGGCGCGTTTGCCGCGGGCCGCATCATGAACCCGCGCACCGCGCGCAGCCAATATATGGGCGCGATGATCTGGGGCATGGGCAGCGCGCTGCTGGAAGCGACCGAAATCGATAAAAAGCGCGCGCGCTACACCAACGATAATCTGGCCGAATATCATGTCGCGGTGAACGCGGACATCCCGGACGTCGACATCATCATGGTGCCGGAAGTCGATAACGAGATTAACGTGCTGGGCGTCAAGGGCATCGGCGAGCTCGGCAATGTCGGCACCGCCGCGGCGATCACCGACGCGGTGTGGCACGCCACCGGCAAACGCATCCGCGATCTGCCGGTGACGATCGACAAGATTATTTAGGCGGGAACCACGATTCGTCGGCGATTTCGTCATCGGCGGCGGCGGTTATTACCCTCGCCATGATTAGAGATGTAAAGCTATGCTCGAAGAATTTGCCATCGGAATGGCCCAGTCCGTCACACGGATCATCGAAATAACCGGTATTTCCGTTATCGCCCTGGGCGCGTTCGGAACGCTCTTCCTCTTTCTATACCGGTATGTCAGCGGCGCTGACCGCAAACACGCTTTTGCCAATCTCCGGTCCAGTCTTGGCCGCGCAATTCTTCTTGGACTGGAGTTTCTGGTGGCTGCTGACATTATCAATACGGTGGCCGTGGAGCCTACGCTCAAGAGCGTTGCCGTGCTTGCCGGGATCGTGGGGATCAGGACATTCCTGAGTTTCAGCCTTGAAATGGAAATCGAGGGACGCCTGCCTTGGCAGCGCAAAAGGACCGCCAGGGATGACTGACGACGCGGATTCTTCCGCTACCCGTTGAGGCTACGATGCGCTAACCGCAGTGCGAACCGGTCCCGCTGACTGGCTTTCGGCTGTTCGGCACATGTGCAGCCTCCAGTGGCAGCCCGGGCGTCACCGCAGCTGGCTGTCCTTGCTGCCGCGCCGGTTGATACCCCCGGCTGCCCTCACCTTGTCGCGCACCGCCTGACATTCGACGCAGGTGCGCACGCCGGGCAGTGCTGCGCGCCGTTTCTCCGGAATATCCTCGCCGCAGACGTCGCAAAACTCCGCGCTCTCACCCTTGGGCATATGCGCGCGAGCGGAGGCGACCGCGTCGCTCACCGTGTCATCGATTTGATCCTGTACCGCGCCATCGCGCGCCCATCCGCCTGCCATCGGGCTTCTCCTGATCGGTTGCCGCTATGATATGGGAACCCTGCTGGCCGTCGTAAAGCTTTGGCCGCTCCCAAGCATTTCTTGTTGCGTTGCAGCGGAACGGCAGGGCCGCCCATCAGTTCGCTTTTCGAATCTTTCATCTCCCATCATAGAAAAGAGTCCCTCCATGACCGACCGCAGCCTGCTGTTTGATCCCATCCGCATGGGCGATATCGTCCTGCCCAACCGCGTGCTGATGGCGCCACTCACCCGCAACCGGTCGCACGGCGACGGTACGCCGAATTCATGGGCCGAGACCTATTATCGCCAGCGCGCCGCCGCCGGGCTGATCTTTACCGAGGCGACGCAGATTTCTGATATGGGCAAAGGCTATCTCGATACGCCGGGCATCTACACCGATGCGCATATCGAAGGCTGGAAGCCGATTGTCGATGCGGTCCATGCTGGCGGCGGACGCATTTTCTGCCAGCTGTGGCACGTTGGGCGCATCAGCCATGTATCGCTGTTGCCCGAGGGCCAGCAGCCGGTCTCGTCCAGCGCAATCCAGGCCGACGCGCAGACTTACACCGCTGCGGGTTTCGAACAGGTGAGCGAACCGGTCGCGCTCGATGCAGAGGGGATCGCGCAGACCATCGCCGATTTCGACAACGCAGCCCACTGCGCCCTGCGCGCAGGGTTCGACGGGATCGAGGTTCATGCCGCCAATGGCTATCTGCTCGACCAGTTCTTGCAGGACGGCGTCAATAAGCGCGATGACAATTACGGCGGCTCGATCGAGAACCGCATGCGGCTGCTCGGCGAAGTGCTCGACAAGGTGGGTGAAACCTTTCCGAAAGAGCGTATCGGCGTACGCCTCTCCCCGCTCGGCCAGGCCAGCGACATATCGGACAGCCATCCCGAAAAGCTGTTTTCCGCTGTGTACAAGATGCTGTCCGACCGCGATCTGGCCTATCTCCACGTGGTCGAGGCATTCCCCGGCAGCGATGGCAACAGCGAGGAACATGCGCTCATCCGGCGCCTGCGCGAGTCTTATGACGGGTTCTACATCGCCAATGGCGGCTATGATGCCGACAGCGCGGTGAGCGAGATCGACGGCTGGAACATCGACGCGGTTACCTTTGGCCGTCCGTTCATCGCCAACCCGGACCTGCCCGAGCGCTATCGCCGCGATGCCCAGCTGAACGAACCCGATCAGGACACCTTCTACGGCGGCGACGAGACCGGCTACACCGACTATCCGTATCTGGACGATCGCCGCTGATCTGTCCGCTATGGCGATGCGACAATTTGGGGCGGCGCGCTTGTGGCGGGCCGCCCCCTTTTCTGTGCGCAGCCTAGCGAGGCCGCGTCAGCGGCGCACTCTCAGCGGGGCCGTCAGCCCCAGCGCGCCGTCCAACCGCGCGTGACGGTGACGATATCACCCAGTTTCGCGGCGGCGAACAGCTTGGCGGCAAATCCGTCGGGCACGCCCACACAGCCGTGGGTGGCGTAGCGGCTGTCCACTTCGGAACTGTGGACGGCCACCCCGTCCCAGGTCAGCCGCAGCATATAGGGCATCGGCGCATCGTAGAGATTGGAGACGTGGTCGATGTCTTTTTGCAGGATAGGAAAGGTGCCGAACGGGGTCGGTTTGTGGTCGGCGCCGTAGATGATCGTGGCGCGGCCCACTTCATAGCCGCCGCGATAGGCGTAGATCTGTTCGCTATCGATATCGATCACGATGCGCAGCGGCCCGGCCGGCGCATGGCTATCGTCCCAGATCCATTCGCCCGAAGTCAGCGGCGCGGGCAAGGTGCGCACGGTGGTCGGCTGGAATATGCCAGACGTGGCGGATGCCTGCGCAGCCGCGGCGGCAAGCGCGGCGCTCTGCGTGGGCGCAGCGCGGCGGCGCGGTGCGCGCGCATCATCGGCATGCTCGTCGATCGTGCGCGGCGCATCGCCAGCGGTTTCGTGGATGAAGCGATCGGGCGCGGTCTGCGCCTCGGCCTTGCCATCCCCGGTCAGACTGACCAGCGCATAGGTGGCGGCAAACAGCAGCGGGAGCACGATTGCCAGCTGCAGGGTGAAACGGGCGAGACGGAAAAGGACCATGCATCAGCTATTGCAGAGACCATGCCATCCGCCAATCGCGGTGCGACGGCCGTTTCGGCGTGGGACAATGGTATCCAAAAGATTACCGTCCGGATCGGACCTCACGAAAAAGGGCGCGCCCGGTTGCCCGGACGCGCCCTGGATTTCAGCAGGATTTCAGCAGATCAGAAACCGGCGCGAACGGTGATCCCGTAGGTGCGCGGCTCGGCGAGAAACGCCGAATAGGTTTGCTGCGAGGCGACGAACGGCGTGTTGAATGCCACCTGCGTGTAATCGACATTGAAGATGTTCTGCGCGAACACCTCGATCGAATATTTGTTGTCCGGACCGCGCACGCCGAGCCGGGTGTTCACCAGCGAGAAGCTATCCTGCTCCTTGCCGTAGAGCAGATCCGAACCGGTGTTGTAATCGCCCACGGTGCGGACGTTGACATAGGCCAGGCCGGAGAAGCCGCTGTTGCCGAGCGGCGGGGTCCAGCTGGCCGAAGCCGTGGCCGTCAGCTCCGGTGCGTTCGACAGATTGTCACCCGGCAGCAGGCGCAGCGCGGGATCGAGCGGCGCACCATTGTCGTTGCCGATCAGATTGTCCTGATAGCGCGTATCGGCATAGGTCAGGCCAGCGGTGAAGCTGAGGTAGCGCGACGGATTGATCGAGCTTTCCAGCTCCACGCCCTGAGCGACCACGCCATATTTCACGTCATCCTTGTTGCAGGCACCGGTGGCAGCGCTGGCATCCTTGTCCGCTCCGCCGAAATCGGTTTTGCAGGCGTTGATATTCTGCACCAGAAAGACCGAGCCATTGAAGGTATTCAGCTGGAAGTTGCTGAATTCCTGACGGAAAGCCGACAGGCCGAGCGAGAATGCCCGCGTGCCGTATTTGGCGCCAACTTCGTAGCTGTTCACCGTCTCCTGCTTGAATTGCAGATTGGCGGTGGTGCCGATCAGCGCAGGGTTGCCGGCAGCCGGATTGCTGAGCGCCGAACGATCCAGGTTGAAACCGCCCGCCTTGTAGCCGCGCGAATAGCTGCCGTAGAGCAGCACATCGCTGGTGGGCTTGTAGCTCAGGATCGCCGTGCCCGTCAGCTCGTTCTCCGAACGCTTGTCGGCATTGGTATAGCCGTTGAGCTCGGAGGTTGAGTTGCCCTGACAGGACAGCGAAATGAGGCCGCCGGCCAGGCCGGCCAGCGCCGGAGTTCCGAGCAGGCCCTGCAGCAGTGCACGGTTCTGCGGGCAGACGGTGTTGTCATTACCCAGCGCCAGGCTGAGGTCCTTGGTTTCATGCGTGTAGCGCAGGCCCAGCGTCAGATCGAGCGCATCGGTCAAATGCACGATATTGTGCGTGAAAGCGGCGTAGCTTCTGCTTTGCTGCGAATAGAAATCGCCGGTGCCGCCAAGATCGTTCAGGCGAGAGAGATTGTTGAGCGCGCCTGGAAAGCTGGCATTGGCCGCGCCAGGCAGCCCAAGGAATACGGAAGTCGCGGCGCCAAAGGCACCCCTGTTGCCATTGACCGAGCGCAGAACATTGCGGCCGCCCTCCGTGATACAACCGGTGGCACCCGGAGCGGCAAGGGCCGGATTGATGGCGTTTACAATCCGGCACGGCGCGAACGCACCATATTGCGTACCAAAGCGCAGATTGTCACGGACGACCAGATCTTCGTTGGCGTAGAAACCGCCGACCAGCCAGTCGAGCTTGTCGTTGAACAACGATCCCTGGAAGCGCAGTTCCTGCGTGAACGTGTGGAACTGGCGGGCACCCGCGTTCTCGTTCGGCGCGCGATAAAGGATATCGACCTGGGTGTAGTCCGTATCCGATCCCTGAAAGTTGTTGAACTCACGGTAGCCGGTGATCGACGTGAACTGCACATTGCCGAGATCATAGTTGAGCTCGAGCGACGCGCCGTAATCCTTGGTCTGCCCCTCGTATGAACGGCCCTTCGTGGGGTAGATATTGCGGTTGAACGTGTCCTGGGTCAGCGCGCGCGGGTCCTGGCCCAGTCCCAGCAGGATCGGGATGATCGGGTTGGAACGGCTGGTCAGTGCCGGGCTGCCCGGATTGGGGCGCACGAAGCTGTTGAGGCCGGGGCTGATCGTGGCGAGCGGCGCAAAGCTGGGCTGCACAAAGGTGGCGGCGCAGCAGGCTTCGTTCTTCTCGGAATAATCGACCACCAGACGCGCCGTCAGCAGATCGTTCGGCTCGAACAACAGCTGGCCGCGCACCAGATAGCGATCGCGGTTGTTGATGCGGGTATCGTTGACGAGATCGCGGTAAAAACCGTCGCGCTTGAAATAGACACCGTCGACACGGGCGGCGACCGTCTCGCCGATCGGCAGGTTGACCCCGGCCTCGCCCTTGATGGCGTTATAATTGCCGTAGGTGAATGCGCCGTAGCCGTTGAAATCGAATTCCGGCGGCGCCGTGTAGATCGAGATGAGCCCGGCCGAGCTGTTGCGGCCACCCAATGTGCCCTGCGGGCCGCGCAGGATCTCGATACGGTCAATCGGGCCGAGCTCGCTCAGCGCGTTGCCCGAACGTGACCGATAAACGCCATCGACAAACACCGCGACCGAGCTTTCGAGACCCGGATTGTCACCGACCGTACCGATGCCGCGGATACGGGCCGAGCCGTTGGCTTCGTTACCGGTGGACGAAACGAGCAGCGACGGCGCGACCTGGTTGAGCTCGCGAATGTCGCTGGCGCCGGACTTGGCCAATTCCTCACCCGATACCGCGTTGACCGCGATCGGCACGTCGCTCAAGGCCTGCGAACGGCCCTGGGCGCGCACAATGATGACACCGTTCTCGTTCACGTCAGCCGAGGTTTCGGTCTGATCGACGGAAGCGCGCTGCGCGATCGTGTCCTGCTTCGGCGTGGTCTGCGCGAAGGCGGCGCCGGAAACGGCAAGCGCGCCGAATGCGGCGGAAAGCTGAAGCGCGCTGCGGAAACGGGCGTGCAAACGGGTCTGCATGATGGCATCTCTCCTGATAATATTCGTTACCCGGATCGTTCGGGCTTTCGGTATGCGACTTCGCGCCTACTGAACAGCGCCCCTCAAAACAAGCCAAACCCGCAAGACCCCGCGCTTTTTCAGCCGGTGTTGCTCATTTACAATGGTTGCTGAAAAAGACTAGTTCGAAAGACGGCCATGGCGAACGGCGCCATTCCAAAACAGATCGGGACTGCCCCGTCACCGATCAGGTCTGGCCCCTCTCCAATCAGGCCTGGCCCGTCACCCACAAGCCGTGCGGGCCTGCGCCAGATTACGACTGGCAGATGCGCTCCGGCCGCGCGCTGACCCGGTACAGCATGCCGGTGTCCGTGAAATCGAGCGACGCCGTGCCGCGCATATCCATGGGCACGATTTTGCGCAGGATTTCGGTGCCAAACCCGGTGCCGGCCGCCATGGCCGCGCCGTCGCGGGCAAAGCGCTCGTGCCACTGGAATACCAGCTGCCCTTCCACGGTGGACCAGCCAAATTCGATCGTGCCATCCTGCAGCCCGAGCGCGCCGTGCTTGACGGCGTTGGTGGCCAGTTCGCCCACCATCAGCGTGAGGATGAAGGCGCCGCGCGGAGACAGCTGAACATCGCCGTCGCTATGCACGACGATCTGGCCCGCCGGGCGGCCGGAGCGATACGCCTGCAGCACGGCCTCCACCAGTTCCCGAACGCCCACGCTTTTCCAGTCCTTGCTGGAGAGCAGTTGCTGCATCGATCCGAAGCTGGCGATCTTTTCCTGCAAGCGCTGGACCAGCCGGTCCTTGTCGGGCTCGCCGCGCGCGATCAGCGAGATGAGCGAGCCGATATGCGCGTACATATTGCCCATGCGGTGCTTCAATTCGGCATTCATGACCGACAGGTCCTCGATCGCCTCGCTATGCTCGATCTCGGCCATCACGCTGGCGGCCAGATCGGCCAGCGCCGCACGCTCGCGCTGCGCCATATCCGGGCGCGGCTTGTCGTCCAGCACACAGATGGAGCCAATCGCGTAGCCGGACTTGGTAACCAGCGGCTGGCCGGCATAAAAGCGCACGCCCATCTCCCCGGTGACCAGCGGATTGTCGGCAAATCGGGCATCCTCCCGCGCGTCGGCCACAATCATGAGCGTATCAGGGGTGCGAATGGCGTGATCGCAAAAAGCGATGTCGCGGGCGGTCTGCGAAATGTCGGTCCCCTCGCGGGCCTTGAAATACTGGATGTCGCTGTCGATCAGCGACACGAACGCCAGCTTGGTGCCCAGCATATTGGCGGCCAGACGCGCGAAGCGATCGAACCGCTCCTCGGCCCCGCTGTCGAGCAGTCCGGTGGCGTAAAGCGCGTTCAGGCGCTTTGTCTCAGTGCTGTCGCTCATTCCCCAACTTCCGCCTTTGTCGGCGCTCCCAAGAGCCGGCATTTCCCCTACCGCTCCACCGCGATATCGTTACGCAGCGCGCATGCCGCAAGCGCGCATGGCTTGCCATAGATCAATATGCGTGCGCCGCTGCTTCCAACGCCGACGCTCAAGCCGCTTCGGCGCGGCGTTCGGCCATCTCCTCGTTCAACATTTCGGCAAGCAGAAAGGCAAGCTCGAGCGATTGCGAGGCGTTCAGCCGCGGATCGCAATGCGTGCGATAGCGATCGGCCAGCATGGCATCGGTCACCTCGGCCGCGCCGCCGGTGCACTCGGTCACGTTCTGGCCGGTCATCTCGATATGGATGCCGCCGGCGTGCGTGCCCTCGGCGCGGTGGACATCGAAGAACCCGCGCACCTCTCCCAGAATACGGTCGAACGGGCGGGTCTTCAGACCGCTGGGGCTCTTGATGACGTTGCCGTGCATCGGATCGCACGACCAGATCACCGGATGCCCCTCACGCTCCACCGCGCGGACCAGCGGCGGCAGGCCGCCCGCCACCTTGTCGTGCCCGAAACGCGTGATTAGCGTGATCCGCCCCGGCTCGCGTCCGGGGTTCAGCGTGTCGAGCAGGCGGATCAGATCGTCCGGCTTCAGGCTCGGCCCGCACTTCATGCCAATGGGGTTGGCCAGGCCGCGCATGAACTCGACATGCGCCGATCCGTCGAAGCGCGTGCGGTCGCCGATCCACAGAAAATGCGCGCTGGTGTCATAATGGGTGCCGCCGTCCGGCCCGGGCCGCGTCAGCGCCTGCTCATACGGCAGCAGCAGCGCCTCATGGCTGGTGTAGAAAGGCGTCGATTGCAGCTGCGGCAAACGCTCCGGGTCGATCCCGCAGGCGGCCATGAAGGCCAGCGCGTCGTCGATCCGGTCCGCCATCTCCTCATAAGCCCTGGCCCATTTGCCCTGCCCCATGAAATCCAGCGTCCACTGGTGCACCTTGCCCAGATTGGCAAAGCCGCCGCCGGCAAAGGCGCGCAGCAGGTTGAGCGTGGCCGCCGCCTGACTGTAGGCGCTCAACATACGCCGGGGATCGGGTTCGCGCGCACCGGCCTCAAAATCGATGGCGTTGATAATATCTCCGCGATAGCTTGGCAGCTCGGCATCGCCCTGCACCTCGGTGGGCGTGGAGCGGGGCTTGGCAAACTGGCCCGCCATGCGCCCGACCTTCACCGTGGGCAGCTTGCTGGCATAGGTGAGCACCACCGCCATCTGCAGGATGACGCGGAAGCTGTCGCGGATATTGTCGGGGTGAAATTCGGCGAAGCTCTCGGCGCAGTCTCCGCCCTGCAGCAGAAACGCCTCGCCCGCCTGCACCTTGGCCATATCCGCCTTCAGCGCGTCGATCTCTCCGGTAAACACCAGCGGCGGATAGCTCGACAAAGATGCTTCCGCCGCGGCCAGCGCCCCAGCGTCACGATAGTCGGGCATCTGGATGCCTTCATGGTCGCGCCAGCTTTGCGGAGTCCAGTTCGTGGTCATGTCTGCAGCGTCCTTCGGTGTCGGCGATACCGCCGTTCACCCCGGTTCTTACAGTATCCGGCGGCGCGCGGGAAGCGCACGCACCGATAGCTTTTCTTTGTCAGAGCAAGCCAGTGCCTCTGTCAGAGCTGCCCTGTCCCCGGCTTCGGCGTGGATGTGGGCCTGGGCTTTGATGTGCCACTGGCGGCGGGCGTCGGCGCTTTGTCGACCGGCGTGATCTGGCCGGTCTCGTTGGCGATTGGCCCGCCGTCGCGGATGCCGCGCTGGGTGGTGAGATAGGTGGCAAAGCTCGCCAGCCAGTGGCCGCCCGAATAATTTTTGCCCGATACCGCTTCCAGCCCGGCGGCGGCGTGCTTGTCCGCCGTCGCCAGCAGCGCGGCGCGGCGCGTGTCCCCCTCCGGCAGTGCACTGGCGATCCCGCGCAGCGCCCAGGCGCGCGACAGGTTGAGCCCGTCCAGATGCACCAGCTTGCCGTCGGTCGGATCGCGCACTTCGCCCACTTTCAGCCAATCGGCCGAACCATCGGTGGGGATACCGGGCAGGAAGCCGGTCAGCCACACCTTGTAGGCACCGCGGTCCAGCACGCGGCGCATCAGGTCCGCCTCCATCAGGCAGGGCGAGAGAAAATCCTCGCCCGACGGTTCGTAGCCGATCGGGCAGGCCTCATCATTGCCATAAAATTCGATCGACTTGTCCTTGACCATCTTGGCCAGCCCGGCGTCGCCATAGTCGCGCGCGTAATCGAGCATCAGGCCAAAGGAGAAGGCAGTCTGGTTGTGCGTGCCTTCGCGGATCGGATAGACCAGCTTGGGCAGCCAGTTCTTGAGGGCGTTGAGGATCACCGATTCCAGCGGCTTCAGATTTTCCACCAGCTTGGCCGCGCGCGCGCCCTTGTCGCCGCCGCGCGCCGCGATTTCCCCCAGCTCCATGTAGAGCTGCAGGAACCAGGCCATGCCATAGGGCCGTTCGAAACTGCCGCGGTCCGCGCCCATCATATATTTGGCTTCGGCGGCGATATTGGGAGCGGTCAGGCTCCGCTCGAGCGCGGCGATGGCGTCACCCTCCATGCCGCCCAGCGCGTCCTGACCCCACAGGCGGGCCAGCAACCAGTGGCCGTGGACCGAGCTGTGCCAGTCATAACAGCCGAAAAAGGCCGGATGGAGCTGCTGCGGAGACTGGATATCCTCTGGCCCGTTGAGCACATGGCTGATCTTGTTCGGATATTGCTTGTTCACACAATCGAGCGCCAGCCGCGCGAAGCGCTGCGCCTGCTGGTCGCCCTGCATCGCGCCGCCATCGCTTTCTGCTGCCGGTGTGGGCAGGCTGCTTGGCCGGTTGGCCGCCGGCTCGGCCTGCTTGTCCTCATCTGAGAAATTGCACGCTCCCAGCGCCAGCACGAAGGGTGCCAGGATCACGGTTCGGGCGAGTGCAGTCTTGAGGATCATCGTCATTGTCTTTCGGTTGGCCCAGTTTTTCCGGGCCTTGCCACAGGACCGGAGGCGCGCGGCGCATGCCAACGGTCATTCGCGGCAATACGCACGACCGGTTCTAGCGCGGCGGCGCGCAAAATAGAAGCGCCCCGTCAGCCTGCTGCCCTGAACGCGATGGTCTTAACACCGCACGGCCGCCGCGTCCCGCGCTGGCACATGGCCAAAGCGGCGCACGAAACTTAACCGGTTTCGACCTAAAGCCAGGCCATGGGACGATCGACAGACAGGCATAATCGATTCTTATGAGACAGTTGCGCGCATCCAGAAAACGCAAGAGCGCCCGGATTTCCGCGCTGCGCACGCGTGCCTTTGGTGCGCGTGAACTCATCATCGCGCTGTTCGCCTTTTCGCTGCTCGCCTTCGTGCCCAGTTTCGCCCAGTTTGACCGGCCGATCGATGGCACCGTTCTGCCAGCCTCCCCGCCGCTGGGCGAAGCGGAAACGGCCGCGACCAATTTCCCCGGCTCGGCCTTTTACTTCATGGATCAGGCCAGCCTGCCCGCCCCCGAACAGTGGCGCGAACAGCCGGTGGATACGCCGGAGGATCAGGCAAGCGATCTGCCGGTGCTGCCCGCCGGCGCCGCGGGCGCGTTTGTTATCAAAGCCGGGACCGGTGACTACAGCCGCGCGCTGCAATGCCTGACCGATGCGATCTATTACGAAGCGGCGATGGAGCCGGACGCGGGCCAGGACGCCGTGGCCCAGGTGATCTTGAACCGCGTGCGCCACCCCAGCTATCCCAATAATGTCTGCGGCGTGGTCTATCAGGGCTCCGAACGCTGGACCGGCTGCCAGTTCAGCTACAGCTGCGACGGATCAATGGCGCGCGGCCGCGTGCCGATGTACTGGAACCGCGCGCGCGCCGTGGCCGCCCGGGCACTGAACGGCTTCGTCTATGCGCCCGCCGGCCTTGCCACCCATTATCACACCACAGAGGTGCACCCGTATTGGGCGCCCAGCCTGCACTTCATCGGCACCATCGGCGCGCATCGCTTCTATCGCTTCCGCGGCCAGGCCGGGACGCCGGGCGCGTTTCTGCGTGCCTATGCCGGGGGCGAACCCCTGCCCGGGCCCAAGGCGCGGCTGCCGCAGCCGGCGCCGGACAGCAGCCTGCCCGATCCGATAGCGCTGCAGCGCGCTTACGAACGCGAATATGCCGCCGCCCGCCAGCAGGCCGAGCTGCAAAATGCCCGTGTGGCAGCCAATATGTCGGCCTATGCCGGGCCGGGCGTGCCTGCATTTGCCAAGGTTCCGGTCTACACCGCGCCGGACTATGCCCCCGCGGCAAAGGCCCGGGGCGGAGAACAGGCGTTTGCCGCCAGCAACCTGCCGGACAGCCGGGTGAAAAAAGCATATCAGGCAAGCGGTAGCTGGAAAGACCCGGCGATGCGCGCGGGCCATTAGGGCAAGCGCTGCCGGGCCTGTTGCTCAGCGCGATCGCTCAAGCCAATGGCTCACGTCGGGCAGCGCAGATAGACAAGGCTCTCGTTACCCACGGTATAGCGCAGGCTCGTCCCGTCCGGATCGATCGTCAACCGGTCGGTCCGCTCGCCGCGCACGCCGTTGTGGACGATGCGCAGCGTCACCAGGATGGTGCGCTCGCCTGCCTGCAACACCGACAGCGGATCACCGACGGA
>JBBSUT010000062.1:0-13493 GCA_038234155.1 Sphingomonadales bacterium
AGAACTCTTTACAGGGCGGCGGCGATCTGCCTGGCGCTCGCCTGTCAGAGCGTGGGGTTGTCGTAGACGTGCCAGGTCAGCAGCGCCGCCGCGCCGCGGTGCGGGGACCAGCTTTGGGCAAGACGCCGCGTTTCCTTTTCCGCCGGACGTTCGGTGAGCTGCAAAATTTTGTGCAGACCGGCCTGAACGGCCAGATCGCCGGCCGGCCAGATATCGGCGCGTCCCTCGGCAAACAGCAGGTAAATCTCGGCCGACCAGCGGCCGATGCCTTTGACCTGTGTGAGATAGGCGATCGCCGCCTCGTCGTCCGCAGGAAGATCGTCCAGCGGCAGATCGCCGCTCCGTATCAGCGCGGCCAGCGAGCGGGCATAGCCCTGTTTCTGGCGTGAAAGGCCGCAGGCGCGCAAGGCATCGAAATCCTGCGCGATCAGCGCCTCGGCCGGGCAGCCCTTGCCCAGCATCGCCTCCAGCTTGTTCCATACCGACGCTGCAGCGGCGACGCTGACCTGCTGACCGACGATGGTGCGCAGCAGCGTGGCATAGCCGCGCTCCCGGATCCGCGGCTCGGGATAGCCCGCCGCCGCCACCGCGCGGGCCACCGCCGGTTCGCGCGCGCCCAACGCATCGAGCGCGGCGGCGATCTTTCCGGCGGTCAGGCCCATGCGCTCAGCCTCCGGTCACCGGCCGCATTGCCGTGGCATAGAGCGCGATGGCGGCTGCGTTGGAGACGTTGAGGCTTTCCATCCGGTCGCTGATCGGCAGTTTGGCCAACTGATCGCAATGCTCGCCGACATTGTGGCGAAGGCCTTCGCCTTCCGCGCCCAGCACAAGCGCATTGCGCCCCGGCGTCAGCGCGTCGGACAGCAGCATTTCGCATTGGCCGGTCAGCCCGATGCGCCAATAGCCCGCTTCGGCCGCCTCGATCAGCGCGCGCGACAGGTTTACGACGCGGATCCACGGAACCAGCTCCAGCGCGCCCGAAGCCGCCTTGGCGACCGCGCCGCTTTCGGGCGGGGCGTGGCGGTCCTGCGTGACCACCGCCACCGCGCCAAAAGCTGCGGCCGAGCGAAAGATCGCGCCGACATTGTGCGGATCGGTTACCTGATCGAGGAACAGCAGCGTGGCCGTATCGCCCGCGTCCATGATATCGGCCAGATAGAGGTCGTCGAGCGGCATCACCTCGGCCACCATGCCCTGATGCGGGGCGTCCTTGGGTACGTGCCGGGCCAGATCGGTGACTTCGCAATATTGCACCGGGATGCCGTCTGGCAGCACCAGCGTTGCCGCGGCCTCGCGCGTCAGGAACAGCTTCTTGACCGAGCGATCCTCATTATCCAGCGCCGCCTCGACCGCGTGGCGGCCGTAAAAATGCGGCAGGCCCCGTTTGGCTTCCTTGTGAGCGCGTCCGCGTTTGGCCATGCTAATCGTCCTTATTCTGTGCGGTGTTGCCATGGCGGACCCGCCCCGGTTTGAAAAGCGCGCCTCGCCATTCGGAACAATATTCGCATTGGCAGAGAGACGGTAGAGAGACCCGTGCGTTAGACCCCATCCGGTTTGCGCAAAACAGGCAAGATTGCCGTTGTCGGACTGCTCGGGCGACCTGATTCCAATGACCCGGCCTCAACCACCGGAATGCCGAGACGGGGCAGGTGCCGGGTCCGGCGCACAAAAGCTGAAGGAAGATACGCGCGATGCCAGATACCAGGAATGCAGCCCCTCCATCGGCTCAGGACTATCATGAGGCCATCATGGCCGACTGCGTGGAGCGCGCCCTGAAGGCCAGCAGCGATGCGGACACGAGCGGGATAGCCGCCTGCATCGCGCGCGACGGCGTGATCGTTGCGCGCGGCGCCAACACGGTGTTGGACACGTGCAAGCCTACGCGTCATGCGGAGATCAACGCGATCGAGGCCGCCGCCGCCGCGCTGGACATGAGCGACCTTTCGGGCTGCGCCCTCTATTCCAGCTTGCAGCCGTGCGAAATGTGTCTGGCGGCGATACAGTTCGCCGGCATTCGCACGATATATTTCGCCGCATGCAAGGCCAATGTCGCGCCCAAATATTTCATGTTCCCGGGCCTAGATCTTGCGGACTTCGCGCAAGCAGCCAAGTCGAAATTTTCCGCGCTAGGCGGTTATATGGAAGAGCGCGTGCTTGCGCTGTACGCGGACGGCCAGGAATAACGTCGGCCGCGCGTCAAATCGAGCGCTGTGGTGCCGGGCGCGCATCGCCAACATCGCTCACTCCTTGCGATAACCAGCCGGCGCTATCGCTCCGTCACGCATGTTCTTTCGTGATCACTGATGCTGTCGGCTGACGTTCGGCTGGCCGCGACGTGGAGCGCTCCTTGGGGTTTGCCCCGGCGCGGATGTACGCGATTTTCTCCAGATACAGCTGCGCCAGGCCCTGGTGCGCACGGCGTGCACAGCAATCGGCCCCGGATTGGGCCTTATCAATCGACTCCTGATAACGCGCTTTCAAATAGGCGATGTCCATCATATCTCTCCGGGTGGCAGCGGGAGCATGGCGTATCTCTCGGCCCTATCTCTCGGCCATATCTCTCGGTCGTCGCGGGCTGCCCGCAGAAAAGGGACTCGGCGACGAGCGAGTATAGCATAAATCGGGCCATCTCGCGAGTGATCGGGTGACATTTTTTCCTCGATTGCGCCGACGTGGTTCCCCTGTTTTTGCGATTGGTGCACGGCGTTCGGCCAGGCCGCACCGTGGCGCGGCCGCCCGATACATGGCAGAAGGGCGGGACAATGGACAATCTGCAGACCATCGTTGACGACATTGCAACCGAGATTGCGGGTGCCGCTGATCGCGGCATGGTCGCCGACTATATTCCCGATCTGGCATCGATTTCGCCTTCGCATTTTGGCATTGCCATCGTTGGCATGGATGGGAGCTGTTACTGCGCCGGCGACGCGGACATGGCCTTCTCCGTGCAAAGCATCAGCAAGGTGTTCAGTCTGACAATGACCCTTGGTGTCGTGGGGGATGCACTTTGGCACCGTGTCGGACGCGAAGCATCGGGCAGTGCCTTCAACTCGATCGTCCAGCTCGAGACCGAACGCGGCATTCCGCGCAATCCCTTCATCAACGCGGGTGCGATCGTGATGTGCGATATCCTGCTCGCCTGCTACGAACCCAGGGAGGCCATCGCCCAGTTTTTGCGATTTGTACGCGGGCTGGCCGGTGATGACAGCATTGTGATCGACGAGCATGTTGCCCGCGGCGAGATGGAAAGCGGATATCGCAACCGCGCCCTGGCCAATTATATGCGCGCCTTTGACAATGTCCGTCATCCGATCGAACGCACGCTCGGCATGTATTTCCATCAATGCGCGCTGAGCATGGACTGCCGACAACTTGCGTTATCCGGTCGCTTTCTCATGGCGGCCGGGCAAAATCCCGAAACCGGCTATTCGATCGTGTCCGCGCAGCGCGCGCGTCGGATCCTGGCCTTGATGATGACTTGCGGCCATTATGACGGCTCGGGCGAGTTTGCCTATCGGGTGGGGCTGCCTGGAAAGTCGGGTGTGGGCGGCGGCATCCTGGCCATTGTGCCGGGCACTGCCTCGATCGCGGTGTGGTCTCCGGGGTTAAACGAACGCGGCAATTCGAAGCTGGGGAGCGATGCGCTGGAACGCCTAGTCCAACGGACCGGCTGGTCGGTTTTCGAACCGGGCCGGTAGACATCGTGCTGCCTTTGCCGCTGCCCCATCCGCTGTCGCCGGAGTGTTGGCCCGGGCGCGCATTGCCATGCTCAGATGCTAGGTAGATAACCATAACGGTTAAACTGATTGACATTGTCACGCTGTTTCGGTACATATCAGGAAGATCGGGAAGAAGCGATTCGGGGCATCAGGCTCCCGCCCAGGGGCGGGGGCTTTTTTCATGCCCGGATCGGGGTTGGGAGACCGCATATGGACATGGGCAAGACGCCAGCCGTCGGCGACGATGGCAGCGCGCTGGTACCGGATGGTCTTGAAATCATGCCGGGCCATCACCGCAAGGTGCAGGTCAGGCGGGTCACGAAGAACGGCTGGACCAAGGCGAAACGGGCCGTCTTTCTGGAAACGCTGGCGAGCAGCTGCAATGTGCAGATGGCCTGCGCCGCTGCCGGTCTGCTCGGTTCGACGGTCTATCGCCGGCGCGCGTGCGACACGGACTTCGCCGCCGCATGGGAAGCGGCCCTGCAGATCGGTTATGATCGGCTGGAGCAGGCGCTGCTGCGCCGGGCGCTGCAAGTGGCCGATGGATTTGCGGTTGCCGAAAGCTGCGCGGAACTGCCGCCGATGACGATCGCGCAGGCGATGGATTTTCTTCTGCGGCACCGCACGCCGGTGCCCGGGCAGGGTGGCCAGAACCCGCTCGCCAGGCAGCGCCTGCCAACGGCGGTGCAAACCGACGAGCTATTGCGCAGGAAACTTGACGCCTATGATCGCAGCCAAGGCATCAAGGCGTGAGCGATGACGCTGCGGCTCCGCAGGCCGATCAGCTGGCGCGGTTGTGCGCTCTGCCCAAGGCGCATCGCGAACGCATATTGTCGGGTCTGCCCCACCCCGCACGGCTGGAGCTCGCCGATCGCTGGGAGGGCTTTTCGCATGCCGGGCAGCGCGCGCCGTGCGGTGACTGGCGGGTGTGGCTGATCCGCGCGGGCCGCGGCTTCGGCAAGACGCGCGCCGGAGCGGAATGGGTCAGCGCGTTCGCGCGCGACCATCCGGGGGCGCAGATCGCGCTGGTCGGGGCCAGTATCGAGGATGCGCGGCGGGTGATGGTGGAGGGGCGCAGCGGTGTGCTGAACGTGGCCCGCGCGCACGAACGTCCGCGCTGGAAGAAGGGAGCGAGCGAGGTGCATTTCGATTCCGGCGCGGTGGCGACCGTCTTTTCCGCCGAGACGCCCGAGGCGCTGCGCGGGCCTGAACATCATGCCGCCTGGTGCGACGAACTGGCCAAATGGCGCCGCGCGAAGCCGGTGTGGGACAATCTTATCATGGGGCTGCGGCTGGGCGACAATCCCCGCGTCATTGTCACCACCACGCCGCGCGCCGTGCCGATCATGCGGACAATCATGGCGATGGACGGGTTCGTCGAGACGCGCGGCGCCACGCGCGACAATCCGCATCTCTCGCGGCGCGTGGTCTCCGATCTGGAGGCCCAATATGGCGCCAGCAACCTGGGACGGCAGGAACTTTCGGGCGAGCTGATCGAGGATGTTGAGGGTGCGCTGTGGAGCCGGGCGCTGCTGGAATCGCGGCGTTGCGCGGTGCCGGACGCGCTGCTGCGTGTCGTCGTGGGTGTTGATCCGCCAGCCGGGGCGGGGGACGGCGATGCCTGCGGGATCGTCGTCGCCGGGCTGCTGGACGGCGAGCGCGCGGTGGTGCTGGCCGATTGCAGCGTGGAGGGTGAAGGGCCGGCCGGCTGGGCCCGTGCCGTTGCCGTAGCCGCCGAGCTTTGGGGCGCGGACCGGGTGGTGGCGGAAGCCAATCAGGGCGGCGCGATGGTGGAAAGCGTGCTGCGCGCCGCCGATGAAATGCTGCCGGTCCGTCTGGTCCATGCCACCCGCGGCAAGGCGGCGCGCGCCGAGCCGGTCGCGGCGCTTTATGAAGCGGGCAAAGTGTATCATGCCGGGCATTTCGGCCCGCTCGAGGACCAGCTCTGCGGGCTGATCGCGGGCGGCGGATACGAAGGGCCAGGCCGCTCTCCGGACCGTGCCGACGCGCTGGTCTGGGCCATCGCCGCGCTGCTGCTGGGCAGGCGCGGCGAGGTAAGAATTAGCGGGCTGTGAAATCCTCCCCCGGGACGGGGAGGGGGACCGTTTGCGAAGCAAATGGTGGAGGGGGGTCGCCTCGTCGAGCCTTGGCATAATTCGAGAGACCCCTCCGTCAGCGCTGACGCGCTGCCACCTCCCCACGGGTGGGGAGGATTTAGAAAGGAAGCATCATGACCATCCTCAATTCCCTGCGCCTCGCCTTCAAGGGCGTAGGCGTGGCCGATCGCCCACGTCTGGCGCGCTGGTTCAGCTCTCCCTGGGGCGCGGCCCATGAAGGCGCTTACGCAGAGGGGGCGCCCTTCTCCTACGAGCACTCCGTGCGCGCAGGCTATGCCGGCAATCCGGTGGCGCAGCGCGCGGTGCGGATCGTGGCCGAGGGCGCGGGCGGCGCGCCGATCGAGAGCGAAGCGCCGGGCATGGCCGCGCTCGCCAATGCATCGAGCGCTGGCCAGCGGCTGTTCGAGACGGTGGCGGCGCAGCTGCTGCTCCACGGCAACGCGTTCGTGCAAATTTTGCGCGGCCCCGGAGGGGAAGTCGCGGAGCTGTTCGCGCTACGCCCCGACCGCGTGACCATCATCCCCGATGCGCGCGGCTGGCCCGCCGTCTATCATTACCGCGCAGGCGAAGCGGTGGAGGCGATCGACGCGGTAGGCCCCGACGGGCGGCCGCAGATCATCCATATCAAAGGCTATCACCCGCTCGACGATCATTACGGGCTGGGCTGCCTTGGCGCAGCGGCCGAAGCCATCGCGGTGCACAATGCCGCCACCCGCTGGAACCGCGCGCTGCTCGACAATGCCGCGCGGCCATCGGGCGCACTGGTCTATGATCCGGGCGATGGCTCCACGCTGTCGCCCGAACAATTCGCGCGGCTGAAGAACGAGCTGGAGGGTGCTTATCAGGGCCCCGGCAACAGCGGGCGGCCGATGCTGCTGGAAGGGGGCCTCAGCTGGCAGGCGATGGCGCTGACTCCGGCGGACATGGATTTCGCGGGCCTGAAGGAGGCCGCCGCGCGCGAGATCGCGCTGGCGTTCGGGGTGCCGCCGATGCTGCTCGGCCTGCCGGGCGACAACAGCTATGCCAATTACCGCGAGGCGAACAAGGCGCTGTGGCGACTGACCTTGCTGCCGCTGACGCAGACGATCTGCGAGGCGATCGGGCAGGGGCTGGCCGACTGGTTTCCGGGCGCGGCGCTCGCCGTGTCGATCGATCACATCACCGCCCTGTCCGAGGACCGCGAGCGGCTTTGGGCCAGCGTGACCGCAGCCGATTTCCTGACGCGCGAGGAGAAGCGGGCGATGCTGGGGCTGGGAGATGCGCCATGAAAACCGACGACATGCTGGCCGGGCTGGCGCTGGAGGCGCGGCGCGAGGGCATCGACGTGACCACGCTGCGCGCGATCATCGAGGAGGCGAGCGATGCCGGCGCGGCGCGTGCGCTGGAACGGCTGGGCCTGGCCGACGGCGCTGCGCAGGGCGACGTCAAGGAACTGCGGCAACTGCTCAGCGCGTGGCGCGAAGCCAAGCGCGGCGCGCTGAAGGCGGCGCTAGACTGGATCGTCAAAGGCCTGTTCGCGCTGCTGCTGATCGGGATTGCGGTAAGGCTAGGGGCTGGGGAGCTGCTGCGATGAGCTTTCCCCGTATCCCAAACCCCGTTCGGCCTGAACCTGTCGAAGGGTCGTCCTGTTTCTTTGATGGGGTGCAAAAGAAGTACAGTCATTCGACAGGCTCAGGACGAACGGTGGTGGTGGTAACTCCCACCCTTCGTATCGCCGGATATGCCGCGATCTTTTCCCATGAGGATCGCGGCGGCGACATCATCGAGCCCGGCGCCTTTGCCGACGCGCTGGCCGCGCTCGAGCCGGGCGCGCTGCCGCTGCTGTGGCAGCACGACCCGCTCCGCCGCATCGGCACCGTCAGCTATGCGCGCGAGGACCGCAAAGGCTTGCGCATCATCGCTGTGCTGACCGACGAAGGCAGCGCGCTCGCTCGCCGCGATTGGCTTGGGGCGCTGAGCTTTGGGTACCGTGTGCGGCTGAGCGAAGGCGAGCGGCCGCGCCGCCTGATCCAGCTCGATCTCGTTGAAATCAGCATGGTACGCCATCCGATGCAGACCTTGGCCAAGGTGCATCGATTATCAGGCTAGGCTGATCGACCTGTCGCCGAACGCCGTCCTCCGGGGCGGTTTTTTTACATCCAGAATGCACCCCCCAAAATCCACCACGAAAGAAGGAAATCCCATGGATATCATGACCACCAACGCGCTCTCGCAGCCCGCGATCACGGCGCAGCCCGATCCTCTGGAGGCATCGTTCGATGCGGTACTTCGGGCCGATGAGCATGCGGCCAAGATCGTCGGTTTGCGCGGCGATGTCGATCTGCTCAAAGGCGATGTGACCGGCCTGCGCGCCCGGATGGACAAGGTGGCCGCCGCCGCCGCGCGGCCGGTGCTGGCCTCGACCGCGTCCGGCGAACCGGGCGATATGCCCGCCGCCGCCGCGCCTGAAGTCAAAAGCTTCATCGAGGGCTATCTGCGCCGCGGCCGCGAGACCGAAGTGAAAGCCATGTCGGGTGCGTCCGGGCCGGAGGGCGGCTATGCCGTACCGCGCCAGATCGATGCGCTGATCGGGCGGACATTGCTTGACATCTCTCCGATCCGATCGATCGCCACCGTGGTGCAGACCGGCACCGCGGGATACCGCAAGCTGGTGACCACCGGCGGCACGCCGTCCGGCTGGGTCAGCGAGACCGCCGGGCGTCCGGCCACCGACACGCCGGACTTCGCCGAGATCGCGCCGCCGACGGGCGAGCTTTACGCCAACCCTGCCGCAAGCCAGGCGATGCTCGACGATGCCGCGTTCGATGTGCAGGCCTGGCTGGCGGACGAGATCGCCCGCGAGTTCGCCCGGGCCGAGGGCGCGGCGTTCGTGAATGGCAGCGGGGTTAACCAGCCGCGCGGATTTCTCAACGTCACACTGACCGACGAGCCCGACGATGTTCGCGCGTTTGGCAGCGTGCAATATATCCCCAGCGGTTCGAGCGGGACTTTTGGAGGAACCAATCCGGAAGACGCGCTGGTCGATCTGGTCCATGCGCTGCGCCCCGCCTATCGCCAGGGCGCGGCGTTCGTGCTGAACTCGGCCACGCTGGCGCGCATCCGCAAGTTCAAGACAGCGGACGGCGCATTCCTGTGGCAGCCTTCGCTGGCGTCCGGGCGGCCCGACACGCTGCTCGGCTATCCCGTGGTCGAGGCGGAGGACATGCCGGACATCGCGGCGGATGCGCCCGCCATCGCCTTCGGCAATTTTCGCGAAGGCTATCTGATCGCCGAGCGCAGCGCCACGAGCATCCTGCGCGATCCGTTCACCAACAAGCCGTTCGTGCATTTCTACGCGACCAAGCGCGTCGGCGGCCAGGTGATGAACGCCGAGGCTATTAAACTGCTGAAATTTTCGGCGAGCTGACTTTCAAATCCTCCCCACGGCGTGGGGAGGTAGCAGCCCATAGGTCTGACGGAGAGGGCTCTCGTCTGAGAGCATCATTCCATTCGCGAGCCCCCTCCACCACCGACTTCGTCGGCGGTCCCCCTCCCCGTGAACGGGGAGGATTCAGAAGATCGCCGCCGTGCCCGCATTCGCCTCTCACCCCGGCGAATGCGGGCCTTATTTTATCCCATTCTCGAAAGGCCGTCCCCCATGAGTTTTCCTCCCGGATTGGTGACGATGACGCCGCCCGAGCTGTCACCAGCCGCCCTGGCTGCGCTGAAGCAATATTTGCGCATCGCGGTCCAGACCGAGGATGCCGCGCTGAGCGAACAGCTCGGCAGCGCTTATGAGCTGTGCGAGCGCTTTGTCGGCACCACGCTGATCGTGCGCGGTATCGCGCAAGTGCTGACGGCCGGAACGGGCTGGCAAAGCCTCGCCCACCGCCCGGTGATTGCGATTGATGCGCTGGACGGCCTGCTCGCCGAGGGACCGGAGGTGGCGCTGACGATCGATGCCTATGCGCTCGATATCGCCGCCGATGGCAGCGGGCGCATCCGGATCGAGCGGCCCGGCGCGGCGGGGCGCGTGCGCGTCCGTTACAGCGCCGGGATCGCGGGCAACTGGGAGGGTGTGCCCGAACCGCTGCGTCAGGGCATCGTCCGCATGGCCGCGTTCGGCTATTCGGAGCGCGCCGGCGACGCGCCGCCGCCTGCCGCCGTCTCAGCCCTGTGGCGCCCCTATCGCCGCATGGTGTTGGCATGACGGGAGGCATCAGCGGCGCGCAGAAGGTCGCTCAGGCGCTGACACAGCGCGGCGCCGCGATTGCCGCGCGGCGCGTGGAGCGGCGCAAGGCGCTGCTGGCGCAGCTCTACGCAGAGGCGCTGCCCGATGCGGCCATTGCACAGGATCCGCGCGGCGTGACGGTTCGTGCGAAGCGTCTGATGGCGCGGATGTTCGCCGATGCGTGGGCACGCTGGCCCGGCGGGCGGCTGTCATGAGCGCGGCGACGGTATTGCGCGCCGCGGCGCTGGAGGCTTTGCGCGCGGATGCGGTGCTCAGCGAAAAACTCAACGCCATCTATGACGGCGTGCCGCCAGGCGCGCAGCCGCCGTTCGCGTCGATCCTTGACATCGCCTCGATCGACTGGGGCACCAAGACCGCGCGCGGCCGCGAATTGCGGCTGCCGGTGCTGATCGAAGTTCCGGAGGCTGATCCTTCGCCGTTGGTGCCACTTGCCGATGCTGCGGAAACCGCAATCCTGGCGCTGCCCCGCGACCTGCCGGGCTGGCGCATCGCCAGTGTCGTCTATCTGCGCGAACTGGCCAGCGACGGCGCCAAACGTCGCCGCCGCCTGATCGAATTTCGCGTGCGTATGCTGGAAAACTAAATCCACCTTCCCGTGAACGGGGAGGATCATGCAACCAAGGAGAACCACTATGCCGGCCGAAAAAGGCAGCGCCTTCCTACTCAAGATCGGCGACGGCGCGGGCAGCCCGTCCTACGCCACCATCGCCGGGTTGCGCACCACGCAGCTGTCGATCAACGGCGAGGCCGTGAACGTCACGTCCAAAGACAGCGGCGGGTGGCGCGAGCTATTGTCCGGTGCGGGTGTGCGTTCGGTCAGCGTGTCGGGCGCGGGCATCTTTACCGGGTCTGACGCCGAGACGCGGCTCAGGGGCCATGCGCTTGGCGGGGTGATCGACGATTATGAGCTGAGCTTCGAAAGCGGCGAGCGGATGCGCGGGCGCTTTCTGGTCAGCCGCCTGGATTATGCCGGCGATTACAATGGCGAGCGCAATTATACGCTCAGCCTGGAAAGCTCCGGAACGGTGGCCAGTCTGTGAGCGGGCCAGTAACTGGACCTGCGAGCGAGCGGGGCAACGCCATGCGCGGCGAGGCGGAGCTGCGCATTGCAGGCGAGACATTGGTGCTTCGGCCCAGTTTCGCCGCGCTGGTGGCCGCCGAGGACGAGCTCGGCCCGCTGTTCGCGCTGGTCGAGCGGGCGGCGTCGGGGGAACCGCGCCTCAGCGCGATCGCCGCGCTGTTCTGGCACTGCCTGCGCGATGCCCCGGATGGCCTCGACCGGGCGCGCTTCGGCGAGGCGCTGGCCGAAGCGGGGCTGGCGGCGCTGACGCCTGTGCTGCGCGTGCTGCTCCGCCAGATCCTGCAGGGGCGGTGAGTGACCGGCTGCTCCAACTGCGAGCGGGCCGAGACGGTCGCCCCGCGGCTCGCGCCGGAGACACCTCCATCAGCGGGCGCTGGCCGGCCGAATCTTGATGATAACACCCTGTTTGCCGAGCAGGCGCTGGTGCTTTTCTCCCACGCCGCGATGCTGCTTCACTGGCGGCCGGACGATTTCTGGGCCGCCACTCCGGCCGAACTGGCGGCGATCCTGAGCCCAGCCTCCGGCACGTCCGCCGCGCCCGATCTTGCCGCGCTGATGGCGCGCTTCCCCGATGCCCCGAACCCGAGCGAGAACCGCCATGGATGACGAACTGGAAACGCTGGTGATCGGTGTGCGCGCCGACACCCAGGGCTTTACCCGCGACGTGCAGGCGCTGCGTGCACAGCTGGACGGTCCGCTGGCGCAGGGCATGGAGGCGGCCGGGCGTACGCTGGAAACCACGCTGGCCCGCGCGATCCGCACCGGCCGCTTCGGTTTCGAGGAGCTGCAGCAGGTGGCGCTGTCCGTGCTGGCGCAAATCGCGCAGGCCGCGCTGGTCCCGGCCATGGGGCGCGTGGGCGGCGGCGCGGGCGGGGCCGGGCTGGTGTCGGCGATCCTGGGCGGTTTGCTCGGTGCATCGGGGCTGGGCGCACCTGGCCGCGCCACGGGCGGGCCGGTGTCTCCGGGCCGGGCTTACCGGGTGGGCGAGAACGGGCCGGAATATTTCGTGCCGACCAGCGCGGGCCGCGTCGAGACCGGCATGGGCAGCGGTGGATCACGGGGCGGGGGCGGGCCGGTGGTCCACCTCTCGGTGCAGATCGGCGATGGCGGCGCAAGCGCCCCGGACGCGCTCGTCCGATCCAGCCGCCAGGTGGCGCGCGCCGTGCGCCGCGCGCTGGACGCCTGAACCGATCATATCAAGGAGACGACCCATGCCCCATTGGCTCGCCGCGCGCGCTGACGCTGCCCATGTGACCCGCGGCTCTATGGCCCGGTTCGATGCGCGATACTGGACGGTGGATTTCCCCCGCCCGGCCATGGCTTCGGCCGCCTCAAACGGTAGCGCGGCGCTGCGCGTGGATGCCGTGTTCTACAACCAGGACGATCTCGTCGGGCTGATCTGGGAGAGCGAGGACCGCTGGGACCATCCGCTGACGGCCTATGACACCGTGCGCGATTATGCGCGGCTGACCTTGTCCTTCACCTGGCGTTCGACGACCATGATGCCGCTGGACGCGGTCAATGGGCCCACGCTGACGATTGAGGGCCGCGATGCCGCCGGCGCGCCGCGCACCTCGTACGTGCGGCTGTGGAACTATGCCACGGGCAGCCCGACAAAGGCGGACATCCGGCTGCCGTTCAGCGCGCTCGACGGCGGTTTCTTGCTGCCGGCCGAGGCGGACCGGGTCCACCCTGGCGATATCGACCGGATGTTTGTGTCGCTCGTACCGCCGGGCTATACCGGCGCCGCCGCGCCGCTGGACGCGCCCGTGCAGGCCTGGGTCACGCTTTCGGACATATCAAGCCGCGGCGCGGGCGCGGTGATCGGGCAGGCGGACGCGATGCTGCCCGAGCATGATCTGCGCATGGCGACGGGCTATGACGATGCCTACAACCAGACCCCCGAACGGCTGATCCGCCGCATCCGCGCGCTCGGCTACCGCGGCGTGGTCAATCACTATGTCGGCATGAGCCATTATTTCCTGCTGACGCGCGTGAACGGCGTGCTGCTTGCGGGCCAGTCGCCGTCCGGCGGCACGGGCGCAACGCTGAACGCGGCCGCCGCGATGTGGCACCGCTTCCTGGCGATCGCGGCGCGGGCGGCGGGGTTCGAACTGATCTTCTCGCTTAGCTATGAACTGTTCGACGCACATTGCCCGGAGGCGTGGAAGCAGCGCGCAGAAAACGGCGATCCCGCGCTGACCGGCTGGCAGCCGCCCTCCACCCTGCTTTCGCCCGCGCACGACGGCGCGATGGCGTGGTTGCGCAGCGTCGCCCGCGCCTTCGCCGCCATTCTGCGCGACAACGGGTTGCCCGTGCGCTTCCAGATCGGCGAGCCGTGGTGG
>JBBSUT010000063.1:0-13365 GCA_038234155.1 Sphingomonadales bacterium
GCCCCGTGACATCGGCCCCGTGACATTGGCCCGGCGCGCCTTATATCGCGTGGAGCGGTTGACAACGAGACTGGCAAGATCGGTTTATCTGCAGTTGGGACAATTGGCGTGACTGGGCGCAGCCGGGCGCATGCGGCCACATCGGAGCGGAATATGGCAGATCAGAACAGGCAAGCCGAAGGGCGCGAGCGCGAGGAAGAGGTCGATCTGTCGCCCGAAGAGGATCGGCAGGTGCGCCGCCGGGCATCGGTCGACAGCTATGTGGTGCATGAGGTCATCCGCCGGCAGGGGGATGTCGAACTGGACCGTCCGGCTTCCTCGCTGTTCTGGTCGGGCACCGCCGCCGGCATCGCCATCTCCGCATCGGTGCTGGGCGAAGCGCTGCTGGAGGAGGCGCTGCCCGATACACCGTGGCGGCCGGTCATCGCGTCTTTCGGCTATACCATCGGCTTCCTCATCGTCGTGCTGGGCCGTATGCAGCTGTTCACCGAAAGTACGTTGTCGGCCACTATCCCGGTGGCAACCAAGCCCACGCTCAAGAATCTCGGCAGGCTCGGGCGGCTGTGGGGTATTGTGTTTTTCGCCAATATGGTCGGCACCTTTTCGATCATGCTGCTCGTCGGCAATCACCTGATCGGCTATCCGGAACAAGCCGACGCGATGGTGGAATTTTCCAAAAAACTGCTCGATCACGGTGCTCTCGAGACGATGCTGGGCGGTATTCCGGCGGGCTTTTTGCTGGCTGCGGTGGCGTGGTCTCTGCCGGTCGGGCGCGGTCAGGAATTCTGGATCATCCTGTTCTTTACCTATTTCGTCGGGCTGGGCGGTTTTTCCCATGTCGTGGCCGGATCGGCCGAAGCCTGGCTGCTCGTCATCACCGGAAATGCCAGCCTGGGCTGGGCTATCGGCGGGTTCATCGTGCCGGCGTTTGTCGGCAACGTCATCGGCGGCACGCTGATCTTCTCACTGCTGGCCCATGCGCAGGTGAGCAAGGAAATCGGACCGATCGAAGACTGACGCGGCCGGGCCGCTGCCCCCTGGCGCAAACATCTGCGCGAACCGGCGTACGGCCATGATGGCGGGTGCTGACGCTCTACTTACGGTCCGACAGCGCCGGATCAGCTGCGCAGCAATCCGGCAACCGCGGCCAGCTGCGCGGCCAGCGCACCCTTGCGCTTTTCCATCGCCGTGTCGGCGTGCGGGCCGATCGCCCGGACGCGATTTGCCATGACAGCCAGGCGGTCCGCCAATGCCGCGTCCGACTGCCCGGACGCCATGGTCGCCCTGGCCTGATCGAGCGACTGGCGCAACCCTGTCAGCATGTCGCCGGCCAGCGCATCGCCGCGTTCCAGCTGGTCGACATAGGCCATGGCGATCACCGGATCGACCGGCCAGCGAACCGCGTTCTGCTGCTGCGGATTGAAGGTCTTGCCCGGATCGGCCAGCGCGGCGGCAGCGATCTCGTTGGCGCTGAGCTCGGCGCCCGGCTCCAGCGTCAACACGTCCAGCCCGCGCGCGATCTCCGATCCGTAGATCTTGCCCTTGTAATAATAGACCGACCAATATCCGCCCAGAACCAGATGATCGGGGTCCACCGGCCCGCGATCGAAATAGGCGATTTCGCGCGGGTTGGCGCTGTCGGTGAAGTCCACCACCGAGATGCCGCCCTGATACCAGGCCTGCACGAAGATATCGCGGCCCGGCACCGGCACGATTCCGCCGTTATGGGCGACGCAGTTTTCCTTGTCGCTCTGCGCGGCGGGCAGCTTGTAGTGGCTGCGGTAGACCAGCTTTCCATCCACGATATCGTAGATGGCGTCCGCGCCATATTCGCGCGGGTCCTGCGCGCGGCAGCGCGGGCGGGCGCCGCCGCCCCATTCGTCGGTGTAAATCACCTTGGTGCCGTCATTGTTGAACGTGGCCGAATGCCAGTAGGCGAACCCCTTGTCGGTCACCGCGTCGATGCGCCTTGGACTGCGCGGATCGGTGATGTCGAACACCACGCCGTTGCCCGAGCAGGCACCCGCCGCGATACCCTTGGCCGGAAACACGGTGATGTCATGGCATTGGTCGGTACGGCGGGTTTCCTGCGTGCCCTCACCATGATCGCCGCCCAGCCACAGCCCGGCGATCTGCCCGCTGTCCTTGTCCGTGAACACGGCCGGGCTGTTGACGATGCGCGATTGCGATGGATCGGCCAAGGGGATCTCGACCACGTCGATGCGGAACAGGGCGGTGCGCGCATCGCCCGCCACGTCACCGACGCAGCCGGCCAGCTCCTTGCCATCGCGCACGCCCGACGTGCCGGAATTATAGACGATGATCGAGCGCGCGTCCGATGTCACCACCGAATGGGTGTGCGATCCGCGGCAGGTCTGCACCTGGCCCACCTGCACCGGCCGCGCGGGATCGGAAATGTTGAAGATGCGCAGGCCGCGGAAACGCTCCGCGCTGACATCTTCATTCACGCCCTGCCGCCCGCAATCGACGCGGCCGCGCGTCTGCTCGACCGACATGATCATGATATCGCCCACGATCGAGACATCGCCCTGCCCGCCCGGACACACCAGACTGCTCATCAGCTGCGGCATGCCCATGTCGCCCAGCCGATAGAGGTTGAGCCCGTGGTAATTGCCCAGCGCCAGCACATCGCCGGAAAAGGCCATGTCCGTATTGGCGAAGCTCAGCAGCGGGGAGCGGTCCCCGAAGTCCGCCTCGACCGGCGCATCGCTGTCCCCCGGCTCAGCCCCGTCCTTGGCCCCGTCCTTGGCCTCGTCTTTGGCCGGTTTCTTCGGCGGCAGCCCGGCCGGGTTGCCGGTATCGAAGAAGCCGTTTGGCTTGGGCAGGCTTGCCACCAGTTTCAGATGGCTGGCCGCCGCTCCGGCATCGCGGAAACCCGCCTTCAGGTTGGACCGCGGATCGCTGGAGAGCGCGGTCAACATCACGGTCATCCGGTCGATCTCGGACTGCTGCTCGTTGGTCACGTCGCTGGTAAAATCGTAGAGCACGGGATCATAGGCCGATCCCGGCTGGGCCAGCAGATCGTGCGTCATGGTCAACGCGCCTTCATGATGGGCAATCATCAACGCCAGAAATTTTTCGTCAAATGCCGCGCCTTGCAACGTGGCCAGCATGTCCATGTCCGCCGCGCTCGCCATACCGGCCATACCGGCCATGCCCGCCTTATCCTCCGTACCGAGCATGTTTGCCATGGGCGCCATACCCGTCATGTCCGCCATGCCCGCCGTACCTGCAGGGCCTTGGGCGCCGGGTATCAGGTGATCCACCGCCTGGTGCATCAAGGGATCGGGCGCGGTCTGGTCGCGGGTCCGCAGCCAGCTTTGCATGAACTTCATCTCGTCGGCCTGCGACGCGTCGATGCGTTTTGCGGCGGTGATGATAGCCTGATTGCCGGTCCGCTCGGGCACCAGCGCGGCCATCATCATGGCCTGGTGATGATGAAAGATCATGTCCTGCATATATTGTACGTCGCCCGCGGAAAAACGCGTATCGGCGATCCGCATCGCGTCGGCCGCGCTCAGCTGCCTGCCGCTTTGCCCGGGCGCACCGGGCTGCACGATGGGCACCTGCTGCGTGTCGGACCCGGCTGCGCCCTGCGGATCGGCCGCGTCCTGCGCGATACAGGTGCCGCTCCACGCCGCCAATCCCGCCGCCGCCGTGCACCGCAGCCAGCGCCGCGCAGACGACTTGCCCGAAAAGCCGCCCGAATTGCGTGCCGAAATCCCCAATGCCATGTCGTCAGCCCTTCCGCGCCCGCCCAAATCGATGCGCCCCAATTGATATGTTCAAATCGATGCGCACAAATCCGTGCACGCATATATGCACAAAGCTAGCACGCCGTCGAAGCGCAAGAAAAGCACTGATCGTGTGTACGGCCGTTCCGATGGAAAAGACATGCCGGCGCCGCCGCGCCTAGCCGCCCCGCACGTTTGCCAGCGCCGCTTGCTCCCATGCGATCGACTGCGCAAAGCACGGCTGCGCGTGCATGCGCGCTGCAAAGGTGGCGGTGCGGGGATGGGCGTCCAGCGTGCCGCCGGCATGGATGAAGTTCACCAGCGGGCTGGCAACGGCGATGTCTGCCAGAGTGAGCCGGTCGCCCAGCAGCCAGCCCTCGCCGTCCGGCATATACGGCTCCAGCACACCCAACACGCGGGGTGCGGCCTCGGTCAGCGCGCGGGTTGCCGCCGCCTCGTCCGCATCGCGCCGCAGGAACAGCGGCGCCACGATGCGATTGAAGAAGGCCGGCTGAAACGCGGCGAACAGCTCGCAATCCGCCACTTCGTCCCACCAGATCGTCTTGCCAAGGCCCTGCGCGTTCTGCGGAATCAGGCCGGGCTTGTGCTTGGCCTCCAGATAATGGACGATCGCGCTGCTGTCGGCCAGGGTGAATCCATCATCCTCCATCGCGGGCATTTTGCCGAGCGGGGAGGCGGCGTGAAAGCCGGGATCGGACGAGCCCAGGCCGATGCTGACCAGTTCATAATCGATGCCCGCCGCGGTGCAGAAGGCGGTCACCTTGCGCACGAAGGGCGAGAAGCTGGAACCGTAAATTTTCATATATGGTCTTTCCGCCATGGGGGGGTGCGGGAAAGACTAGGCTGCGGGCGCGCCGCGTCAATCCTCGCGCGCGGCGGCCTCCGCGCGGCGGCGATAGCGGAAATACCAGACCTCGTGCCCCTGCGCGCGGGCCTTGGCCTCATAACGCGTCTCGGGCCAGCCGCCGGGGCGGGTGAGGAAATCCTTCGGGCGCGTGCACAGCCATTCAAAATCGGTGCGCCCGTGCATCACCATCATGGCGTGCCGCAGATACACCGGATGGTCGGTGCCAAAGCGAAACTCGCCATGGGGTTTCAGCTTGGCCGCGATCATGTCGAGCGGGCCCTTGTTCATCATGCGCCGCTTGGCGTGGCGCGCCTTGGGCCACGGGTCCGGGTGGAGCAGATAGACAAAGCTCAGCGACGCGTCCGGCACACGCGCGAGCACTTCCAGCGCATCGCCGTGGTGCAGGCGGATGTTGGGCAGCCTTGCGTCCTCGATCTGCGATAGCGCGGCCGCCACCCCGTTGGTGAACGGCTCGGCACCGACGAACATGTGATCGGGCAGCATATCGGCGCGGCCCACCATATGCTCGCCCGATCCAAAGCCGATCTCGAAATGCATCGGCCGCTCCGTTCCGCTGAGCGCGCGGGCGGTCACCGGTCCTTCGGCGGGCACTGCGATCTGCGGGAGCAGATTGTCGATCAGCCGCTGCTGGCGGTCGCGCAGCGGCTTGCCCTTGGATCGGCCGTAAAGCCGGTTGAGCGTGGTCGGATCGCCTTCTTTATATGCCGTCATGCGTACCCAGTCAGAACTCGGCCTTCAGCTTTGCGGCGAGGTCAGTCTTTTCCCATGGAAACAAATCGCCGGTCACGTCGCGGCCGAAATGGCCGTAAGCGGCGCTGGGCTGATAGATCGGTTTGTTGAGGCCCAGATGCGTCCTGATGCCGCGCGGCGTAAGGCGCACCATCTGCGGCAGCAGCGTCTCCAGCTTTACGGGATCGACCGTGCCCGTACCGTGCATGTCGACATAGACGCTCAAAGGCTCGGCCACGCCGATGGCGTAACTCAGCTGGATCGTGCAGCGATCGGCCAGGCCGGCCGCGACCACGTTCTTGGCCAGATACCGCGTGATATAGGCCGCGGACCGGTCCACCTTGGTGGGGTCCTTGCCGCTGAACGCGCCGCCGCCGTGCGGGGCTGCTCCGCCGTAGGTGTCGACGATGATCTTGCGGCCGGTGAGCCCGGCGTCGCCGTCCGGCCCGCCGATTTCAAAGCGGCCGGTGGGGTTGACGTGGATGACGGTGTCGTCGGTCACGAAATCGCCCGGCAGCACGTCCGCGAAGACCGCGCGGATATAGTCGCTCAGCTTGCCGTAGAGCTGCGCATCGCCTTCGCCATTATGCCAGTAATAGCCCGGCGCATGCTGGGTGGAGACCACCAGCGCCTCGGCGCCGACCGGCTTGCCGTCGACATAGCGCAAGGTGACCTGGCTCTTGCTGTCGGGCTCCAGGAAATCGGCCGCGCCGGACTTGCGGTCGGTGGCCATGCGCGACAGGATCTTGTGCGCATAATCCAGCGTGGCCGGCATCAGATCGGGCGTTTCGTTGCAGGCGAAACCGAACATGATGCCCTGGTCGCCCGCGCCTTCGTCCTTGTTGTCCTTGGCATCGACGCCTTGCGCGATCTCGCTCGACTGGCCGTGCAGATAATTCTGCAGCTCCAGCTTGTCCCAGTGGAAGCCGTCCTGCTCATAACCGATGGCGCGGATGGTAGAGCGCACCGCTTCATCGATCTGCTCGCGCGCGCCGGGTGCCCAGCCGTCGGTTCCGGCATGCGCCTTGGCGTCGTAGAGCGGCTGGCAGCGAATTTCACCGGCCAGCACCACGCGGTTGGTGGTGGTCAGTGTCTCGCAGGCGATGCGCGATTCGGGATCATTGGTGAGCATCAGATCGACGATGGCATCGGACACCTGATCGGCCACCTTGTCGGGATGGCCTTCGCTGACGCTTTCGGAAGTAAAGATATAATCGCTGCGCATAGGACACCTGCCTCGTCGAATCGGGATGATATAAAGAATGCTTTATATGTGCCCCTAGCGACGCGTACGCATGCTTGCAATCCCGGGCACAGCGCCGAGCGCGATCAACAGTGCCGCGAGCAGGATCGCCAGCCAATTGCCGAACTGCGCAAACAGCGTCGGCGCGTGCGGCGGCGGCAGCACCGCCGTGATGCGCGCCTGCTTGCCGCGGTCGATCCGCTGCAGGATGCGGCCGTCGGCATCGATCAGCGCGCTGATCCCGGTGGTGGTCCCGCGCACCAGCGGCAGACCCTCCTCGATCGCGCGCATCCGCGCCTGCGCCAGATGCTGCGGCGGACCCCAGGCGCCGAACCAGCCATCGTTGGACGGGTTGAACAGAAAATCGGGCCGATCCGCCGGATCGACGACATGGCCGGAAAACACGATCTCATAACAGATCTGCACGCCCATTTTCGGGGCGCCCGGTAGGGCCCGCGACAACGCAAGCGTGCGCGGCCCCGGCCCCGGATCGAAATCCAGCGCGCCCGCAACCAGCCGGGACAGGCCGATCGGCTCGAGTAGCCCGCGCATCGGCAGATATTCGCCATAGGGCACCAGATGCGCCTTGGCATAGCTGCCGGCGATCTGCCCCGACGGCGACAGCGCGGTGACCACATTGCGCGCGCCGGTCAGCTGGTCTCCGGTCAGTTCCAGATCCTGCGCGCCGGTGATCAGCAGCGCGCCGCGCGCGATCCGCGCCAGCCGCCCGCGCGCCTGCGCGTCCGATCCGCCGAAATTGGCGTTCTGATAATAAAGCTGCGGATAGCCGCTCTCCAGATAATCAGGGATCGCGCCCTCGGGCCAGAAGATCATGTCGAACGGCGGCGCGCCCACGGCCGGCTGGGACAGCTGCGCGAGCCGGGCGAAAAATTCCTCATACCGAGCGGGATCGTTGGCGATGTCCTGTCCAATATCGGGCTGCACGATGGCGATGCGCGGGCCGGCGGCGGGCAGCGGATCGGACAGCGCCGTCTTGGGCACAAACATCAGCACGGCCATGGCCAGGCTGGCCGCGCCCATCGCCCAGAACGCTTCGCCGCGCCGATCGGTCGAGGCCCATAGCACGGCGAACCCCGGCACGATCAGCAGCAGACCGGACAGGCCATAGGTGCCCACCAGCCGCGTCAGATGCGGCAACAGGCCGTTGTCCACCACCATGCTGGATAAAGGGTTCCACGGAAAACCGGTAAACAGCCAGCCGCGGACCCATTCGGCCACGATCCAGCATCCGGCGAAAACGAGCGCGAATGCTGCCGGTCGCCCGCGCGCAATGCGCCATGCACCAAGCCCCGCCAGCGCCGGGAACAGCGCCAGATAGACCGACAGCAGCACCACCGCGATCCAGCCCAGCCAGGCCGGCATTTGCGCCTGATAGGTAAACGCCGTGGCGATCCAGTTCAGCCCGATCGTGAAATGCACCAGCCCGAACAGCCAGCCGATCGTCAGCGCGCGCCGCCAGCCGTCCGCCGCCGCGATCAGCCACAGCAGCAGCGCGAACCCCGCCAACGGCAGCAGCAGCAGGTTCAGACCGGGCGCGAAACCGAGCGCGGTCATCACGCCGGCCAGCGCAGCCGCGGCGAAGGGACGGCGGCGCAGATGGCCGCCCAGCCGGGAAGGATTGTCGTTTCTGGTCATCGCGCGCCCATCTGCCCTTTTGGCGCGCGGCATGCAATGTCTGGCGCGCGGCATGCACTGCGCCCGGTCGCATGTGCCCTATCGCTTGGGCACGGCGCGTTCTATATTACCGCCATGATACCGATCCTTGCCTTGCTGTTGCAATCCGCTGCCCCGGCCCCGCTGACCGCGCCGCAGCAGCGCGATCTGGACTGCGTTGCCACTTTTGCGCTGATCGCCCGCGATCAAGCCGCCGGCGTTCGCGGCGCGGACCGCCTCCGCCCGCTGGGGCTGGCCGGCAAGACCTACGCCGGGCTGGTCGGATCGCGGCTGGTGGCCGAAACCGGCTTGCCGCGCGAGGCGATCGGCGCGGCCATTGCGGGATCGGCGCAGGCGCAGGACTTTGCGGCGGCGGCGGCGGCCGATCCGCGCGCCTATATGGAATCGCGCTTTGCACTCTGCGCGCCGCTGCTCGATGCCGAGATCGCGGACGGCGGCGATCTGCCGCTGCCCGTGCCGCGGCGCTGAGCTTTTCACGTCCATGACCCTGCCTTGACCCTTGCCACGACCCTGCCTTGACCCTTGCCACGACCCTGCCTTGACCCTTGCCACGACCCTGTCATGATCCCTGCCATGAGCCTGCGCCCGTTCCATCTCGCTTTTCCGGTCCACGATCTGGCCGCCGCCCGTGCCTTTTACGGCGATGTGATGGGCTGCGCGGAGGGCCGCAGCAGCGCCGCCTGGGTGGATTTCGATTTCTTCGGCCACCAGATCGTCGCGCATCGCACAGAGGGTGCGCGTAATGGCTCCGCCCACGCCAATTCGGGCGATCATAATCCGGTCGATGGACACGATGTGCCGGTGCCGCATTTCGGCGTAGTGCTGGCGATGGCCGACTGGCAGGCGCTGGCCGATCGACTGCGCGCGGCGGACACCGTTTTTGTGATCGAACCCACCCTGCGCTTTCGCGGCCAGGCAGGGGAACAGGCCACCATGTTCCTGACCGATCCCAGCGGCAATGCGCTGGAGTTCAAGGCGTTTGCCGACGACGCGGCGCTGTTTGCCAAATGAGTTCGCCTCGCCAGTTCACCGCATAAGTCGCTTGCGCACGCAACCGCGCGCGGCCTCGTCCATTGGTCTGTCATGGTAACGGCCACCTGGGGCCGGCGAACAGTCATGGAGAATGCGGATGACCCCCACCACCAAAAAAGCACTGATCGGCGGCGGAGCCGCCTTGGCCGCCGGCGCCGTCGGCTACGGCCTCTACGCCCGCTCGGAAAAGCAGACCGAGAGCCCCGCCTATCGCCCGGTCCGCACCGAGGAGAATTTTGAGCTGCGGCGCTATGCGCCCTATCTCATCGCCGAGACCGTGGTCACCGGCACGCGCAAGCAGGCCGAGAAGGACGGGTTCAAGATTCTGGCCGATTATTATTTCGCCAAGTCGCGCGATGGCGAGAAAATCGACATGACGGTGCCGGTCACCGCCTCCCTGGACGGGACGCTGGATGGTGCCATGGCAGGTGCCGACGGCCAGCATTTTGACGATCCGGCCGGCCGCTGGGCGGTTCGTTTCGTAATCCCGGCCGGCCAGACCAAGGCCAGCCTGCCCGCGCCGCCGCGCACCATCGCCTTGCGTGACATGCCCGAGCGGCTGGTCGCCACCGCGCTGCTCGGCGGATCGCCCACCGATGCCAATTGGCAGGAGACGACGCAGGCGCTCGATGCCTGGATCGCCGAACACCGCTGGACCGGCACCGGCCCGGCCGAACTGGCCAGTTACAACAGCCCGATCATCGTCGCCCCGATCCGCCGCGATGAGGTGTTCCGCGTAGTCGAGGAACCGCTGGGCTGAACGGCCGCCGCCTTGATGACATGACGGAACGCGGTGCCCGGTGGGCGCCGCGTTTTTATTTGCGCCCACGCATTTGCCTGTGCGCCCGTGCCGGTCTACAAGCGGCGGCATGATCAAAAGCTTCCTCATCCCTACCCTCCTTCTGTCCACCGCCGCCGCCGCCCAGGGCCCGCACGCCGGGTCGGCCAGTCCCGCATCGGCCAGCCCGGCATCAGCCAGCGCGCCCGATCCGCAGCAGCTGCGCGCCAACGTCCAGACGCTGGTCGATTTCGGTACGCGGCACACCCTGTCATCGGCCACCGACAAAAGCCGCGGCATCGGCGCAGCGCGCGCATTTGCCGCGGATCGCTTTCGCGCGATCGCAAAGCAGTGCGGCGGCTGCATCACGGTCGAGACGATCGGCGAGACGGTGACGGGAGACCGCATCCCGCAAGGCGTGCGGATCGAGGATGTGCTCGGGATCCAGCGCGGTAGCGGCGATCCCAAACGCGTGGTCATCGTGCAGGGGCATATCGACAGCCGCGTCACAGACGTGATGAACGTGGATGCCGACGCGCCGGGCGCCAATGACGATGCGTCTGGCGTCGCCGTGGTGCTCGAGGCGGCGCGGCTGCTGTCAAAGGAAACCTTCGACGCCACCATCATATACGCCGCGCTGTCGGGCGAGGAACAGGGTCTGTTCGGCGGCGAGCTGCTGGCGAAAACGGCCGAGGCGCGCGGCTGGACGGTCACCGCGGTGCTCAACAATGATATCGTGGGCAATACGAACGGCATCGGCGGACAGCATGTCGACGATCAGGTGCGCGTGTTCTCCGAAGGCATTCGCGCCGCCGCCAACGATCGCGGTGTCGCCGCGCAGCGCGCTATCGGGGGCGAGGACGACAGCCCGTCGCGCGCGCTGGCCAGGGCGGTGGACCGTGTCGCATCCGCCGCGCCCGGCCGGCTCGAGGTGCTCGCCATCCGCCGTCCCGATCGCTTTCGCCGCGGCGGCGACCACATCCCGTTCCTGAAGCGCGGCTATCCCGCGGTCCGCTTTTCCGAAGTCGTCGAGCATTACGACCGTCAGCACCAGGACCTGCGCACCGAGGACGACCGCGTCTACGGCGATACCATCGACAAGATGGATTTCGCCTATCTCGCCCGCGTCACCGCGCTCAACATGGCCGTGATCCGCGAGCTCGCCAGCGCGCCTGCCGCGCCCGCCTCGGTCGAGATCGAAGGCGCGGTGAGCGCGGACACCAAGGTCAGCTGGAAGCCGGTCGACGGTGCCGCCGGATATCGCATCCACTGGCGCCGCGCGGACCAGACGGACTGGAGCGATGCCCGCAATATCCCCGCCGGACAGACCGAAGCGGTGCTGACCGGCGTGATCATCGACAACAATCTGTTCGGCGTTGCGTCCTTGTCCGCCGACGGAGCGGAAAGCGTGATCACCTTTGCCGGCATGCCCGGCGGCTCCGGCGCGACCGCCGCGGCAAGCGCCGCGCCCTAGCGCTCACGGTCCCAAGCCCGCGCCCGAGCCGTTATTGCCTGCGCGCGGCGATCATATCCTCGATGCTCACGAATTTTTCGCGCGGACGGCCGGTGGTGGCGCGGGCGATCTCGGCGTCATTGATCTTCTGCCAGTCGGCAAAGGTCACCAGATCGACACCGCGCGACGCCAGCAGCGCGTCCAGCCCCGCCCGGCCCGCCTTGCCGCTGCCCTCACCGATATTCTCGGCGATCCGCTCCACCAGATCATAGCCGTCCGGGCGGTTGGTCCCGATGGTACCGGTCGGCCCGCGCCGCGCCCAGCCGACGCAGTAGAGCCCCGGCTGAATGCGGCCGTTGTCGTTGGCGAAACGCCCGCGGCTCTGGTCATAAGGCACGCCCTCGATCGGCGGGGTGCGATAGCCAATGCAGCTGACCACCAGCGCGGCGGGGATATCATAGGTTTCCCCAGTCCCGGCGCTGCGCCCGTCCGCGTCCAGCCGGGTGCGTTCGATCCGCACGCCCGCAACCTTGCCATCACCGAGGATGGCCACCGGCGAGGCAAAGAAATCGAAATCGATGACGATCTTTTTGACGGCCCGGTGCGCCTGCGGGATCACCGCGAATTCGCGCAGGAGCGTCACCGATTTGCGCACCCCCGGTTCCAGCAGTGCATCGGCGGCCGCGTCCGGCAGGTCGGCGGCATCGACGCGCGGGCTGGCCGCATCCAGCCGCCCCAGTTCGCCCAGCTCCTTGGGCGTCATCGCGATCTGGTGCGGTCCGCGCCGGCCCAATATGGTGATGGCCGCGGTGCCCGCCCGCGCCAGCACATCCAGCGCGTGGCGGGCGATGTCGCTGCCGGCAAATTCGGCCGTCGTCTTGGACAGGATACGCGCCACGTCGAGCGCCACATTGCCATTGCCGATCACCACCACATCGCGCCCGCCCAGCGGCGGATCGAGCGCGGCAAAATCGGGGTGCCCGTTGTACCAGCCGACCAGCGCCGCGCTGCCGTAGACGCCGCCAAGGTCGGCCCCCGGCAGATCGAGTGGCCGGTCTTGCGGCGCGCCCGTCGCCAGCACCACCGCGTCGTACAAGGTCTGCAGCTCGGCGATCGACACGTCCTGCCCCACCGCGACATGGCCGGCGAAACGCACATTGTCCGACAGCGCGACCTTTTCATAGCGCCGGGCCACCGCCTTGATCGACTGATGATCGGGCGCAACACCGAAGCGGATCAGGCCGAACGGTGTTGGCAGCCGATCGATAATGTCGATCCGCACCGCGTCGCCAAACGCCTTTTGCGCAGCCTCCGCGGTGTAATAGCCCGCCGGGCCTGATCCGACGATCGCAATATGGCGCATGCCGCTCTCCTTCAGGCGGGAAGTTAGCGGGGTGCGCGGCGGAGGCAAGCGGCTAGCAATCCTCCCCATGAACCGGGGGAGGGGGGCCGTGGTCAATGCGGCGGCAGCGGTTCCGGCGGAGCGTCATCGTCGAGCTCATGCACTTCGTTGATCCCGCGCGCGACGTTGCTCTTGCGGTATCCGTAGAGGAAATAGATCACCAGGCCGATCGCGCCCCAGATCGGCAGCACCAAAATCGCCTTTATCGGCAGGCTGACATAGAGCCCCACCGTGCCGATGATCGCCAGCGGCGCGACGACCCACACGAACGGCGTGCGGAACGGGCGGTGCCGGTCGGGTTGCTTCACGCGCAGGATCATCACCGACAGCGCGACCATGAAAAAGGCGAACAGCGTGCCCGAATTGGAATAATCGGCGAGCTCGCCCAC
>JBBSUT010000064.1:0-13341 GCA_038234155.1 Sphingomonadales bacterium
CAGCGCTGTAATCGGCACGAAGCGGCAGGGCAATGGCTAGTGCATCGCCCTCACCCGCCACCTCAGCCTATTTTTTTCCCAATCTGTTTTTTCAGCCCGATCTATTTTTTCAACATGGTCTTCAGCGCCTTGTGCGTGGCCTTGCCATAGGGCGGCTTGAACCCGCCCAGCCCGGCCACGTCCAGTCTGGACTGCCGGTAGACCGCGCGGGCGTGGCTAAAGGTGCGAAATCCGTCCACGCCATGATAGTTGCCCATGCCGGACGGGCCGATCCCACCGAACGGCAGGTCTTCCATCGCGTTATGGAACAGCACGTCGTTGACGGTCACCCCGCCTGAGATCGTGCGCCCCAGCACCGCCTCTTCTTCTGCATCGTCGCTGCCGAAATAGTAGAGGCCGAGCGGGCGGCCATGGTCGTTCACATAATCGATCGCCTCGTCCAGCTTGTCATAGGTCAGGATCGGCAGGATCGGCCCGAAAATTTCTTCCTGCATGACGGCCATGTCTTCTGTCACATTGCGCAGCAAGGTGAGCGCCATCTTGCTGTGATTGGAATGGTCGAAATCCTCATCGCCCGGATTGACGGTGATCAGTTCGGCACCCTTGGCCCGGGCGTCGTCGAGATAGCCGGTCAGCCGCTCGTGATTGCGCGCGTTAATGACGGACGCATAATCGTCGTTGGACAGCAGCGAGGGATACAGCGCCGACACACTGTCCCGCAGCGCGCCGATCATGCCCTGCTCCTGCTCCCTGGCCACCAGCAGATAATCCGGCGCCAGACAAATCTGGCCGGCGTTCATCATCTTGCCGAGCGCGATCCGCTCGGCCGCTTTCCTTATGTCCGCCGACCGGCCGACGATCGTCGGTGATTTGCCGCCCAGTTCCAGCGTGACCGGCGTCAGATTGTCCGCCGCGGCGTGCATCACATGGCGGCCGACCGCAGTTGCGCCGGTAAAGATCATGTGATCGAACGGCAGCTGCGTGAAGGCCTTGCCAACGTCAGGCCCGCCGGTGATCACCGCGATTTCGTCCGGATGGAAATATTCCGCCACCAGACGCGCCAAGAGCGCGCTCGCCTCGGGCGTAAACTCGCTCGGTTTTACCAGCGCGCGGTTGCCCGCGGCCAGCACGCCCGCCATCGGCACCATCACCATACCGACGGGGAAATTCCACGGCGCGACGATGCCGACCACACCCTTGGGGCCATAGTCTACGCTGGCCTTGGCACCGAGCAGGCCGAGCGGAAACATCGGGCTGCGCTTTTCGCTGCGCGCCCAGTGGCGCATGTGCTTCTTGGCGTGCTTGAGCGCGTTTACCGAGGGACCGATATCGGTGAGCAGCGTCTGCTCGCGGCTGCGATGACCGAAATCGGCGCAAATCGCGCGGGTAAAATCTTCGGCATGATCGACCAGCAGGAAGATCGCCCGGTTCAGCCGGTTCTCGCGCACATCCATATCTTCCGGCATGGCAGCGGCAAAGGCGGCGCGCTGGCGGGTCAATAGGGCGCGCATCTCTTCCGGGCTGTGGCTGGCGGTCTGCGCGTCCTGTTCGGTCATCGTCATGCTGGGTCTCCTGCTTGGGTTTGGCCCGTCCTAGCCCATTGCGGGCGCAATCGGAACGAAGATAGGGCGGGCGCCGCTCCCTGCGCAGAGGGACCGAATTGCACCTTGGCTCGTTTGCCCTATAGCGAACCATATATTTCCATCCGCGAAGAGGCCCCCCGTCATGTCCAGCTCCGATCCCGTCGTTATCCTGTCCTATGCCCGCACGCCGATGGGCGCGATGCAGGGCGCGCTGGCCGATGTCAGCGCGACCGATCTGGGCGCGGCGGCGGTGAAGGGCGCGGTCGAGCGGGCGGGCATTGATGGCGGCGACGTGGACCGCATCTACATGGGCTGCGTGTTGCCGGCGGGCCTGGGCCAGGCCCCCGCGCGCCAGGCCGGGATCAAGGCCGGTCTGCCCAAATCGGTGCAGGCGACCACGGTCAACAAGGTCTGCGGCTCCGGTATGCAGACGGTCATCATGGGAGCCGAGGCGTTGGAAGTGGGGTCGATCGACATGCTGGTCGCGGGCGGCATGGAGAGCATGACCAACGCGCCATATCTTTTGAAGAAGCACCGCTCCGGCGCGCGCATCGGCCATGACACCGCCTATGATCACATGTTCCTCGACGGGCTCGAAGATGCCTATGAAGAAGGCCGCGCCATGGGCACCTTCGCGCAGGACATGAGCGACAAATATCAGCTGACGCGTGACGCGATGGACGCATATTCGATCGAATCGCTGCGCCGCGCCAATGCCGCGATTGAAAGCGGCGCGTTCAAGAAGGAAATCGTGCCAGTCAGCTTCACCAACCGCGCGGGCGAACAGACCGTCGATACCGATGAAGGCCCCAGCAAGGGCCGCCCGGACAAGATCCCCAGCCTGCGCCCTGCGTTTGCCAAGGACGGCACCATCACCGCGGCCACCAGCAGCTCGATTAGCGACGGCGCCGCTGCCATCGTGCTGACGCGCCAGAGCAAGGCGGACGAAAAGGGCCTGAAGCCCATCGCCCGCATCGTGGCACACACCGCCCATGCGCAGGAACCATCCGAATTTACTATCGCGCCTGTCGGCGCGATCAAAAAACTGCTCGAAAAAACCGGCTGGTCGGTCGATGATGTCGATCTGTGGGAGGTGAACGAGGCGTTCGCCTGCGTTGCCATGTTCGCGATGAAGGATATCGGCATCGATCACGCCAGGATCAATGTGAACGGCGGCGGCACCGCGCTCGGCCATCCCATCGGCGCGAGCGGCACGCGTATCATCGCCACATTGCTCGGCGCGCTGGAATCGCAGGGCAAGAAGCGCGGAATCGCCAGCCTGTGCATCGGCGGCGGCGAAGCCACGGCTATCGCAGTGGAGATGCTAGCCTGATCCTGCGATTGATGCGTTTGAAAATATCTCGGGCCAGAAAATATCCCGGGCCAGTATGCCGCTCGCCCGGAAGCTCGCACTGTCTACACGCTTGCGCGCGCGTGGGCAAGCGTGGCATAGTTAGATCATGGCCTGATGCGGCGGCTACGGCATCTCCTGCGCCGCTATATACCTGCCAATTTTTGCTGCAATTGCCTGCAGAGATTTCGCAAATTTCAAACCAAGGCCGGAGTATCTGATCGCGGCACTGGTTTAGCCGCCCTTTGCTTTCGGCAGGTCCTCGTCGCCCCACAGGCCTGATGCCGCGATCCAGCCGCGCTGGCCGGCCACGTCGAACAGACACCAGCCCTTGCCGCAATCGCTGATCCGGCCGACCACACCGGGCGCCGCACGCCAGTCGATATGGGCACCGACCTGTGGATCGCTGAGCATAGCGCGGATGGCACCTGTGACGATGGCCGTGCGATCGCCGCTCAGCAGACGGCTGTGCATCCAGCCCTGATCGCCTGCCGGGTCCTCCACCTTGCGCCAGCCCTCCAACCGGTCGATCACTTTGACCGGCAGATATTTGCGCCTGTAGATCCACTTGATCGGAAATTCGGTGGACGGCCCGGCGCGCATGCGCGCCTCGTCCACATTGATAGAGGCCCAGTAAGGCAGTTCCGGATCGCTCTGCGCCGCCAAAGGCTGCGCAAGCGCGATGAGCATAGTGATAAGCGCCGCAGCGATGGCGATAGGCCTGGATGTCATGGCGCGCGGTAAACTCCCTGTACCGGTCCGCCTATACCGCCGCGTGTCCCGCGCCCGCAAGGGGGCACCGCCGGGGTCTGACCGCTTGCCTGTCCCGTTTTCAGGCGGTAGCGCTGATTGCCATGACCGACCACGCACGCATCGCAAAACCCAAACTGGCGGTGACGGCCAAGCTTCTGGACGGGGTCGAGGCGCGCATGGCGGAGTTGTTCGACGTGCGCTTCAACCCCGATGATCATGCCATGACCCGCGACGAACTGGCCGCCGCCATGGCCGATTGTGATGTGCTGGTGCCGACGGTGACCGACCGGATTGACGCGGCGCTGATCGAGGGCGCGCCCGATCGGCTCAAGATGATCGCCAACTTCGGCGCAGGCGTGGACAATATCGATCTGGCCGCCGCGCACAAACGCCGCATCACCGTTACCAACACGCCGGGGGTGTTCACAGAGGATACCGCCGACATGACGCTGGCGCTGATCCTGTCCGTGCCGCGCCGCCTGGCCGAGGGTGAGAAGCTGATGCGTTCCGGACAGTGGCAGGGCTGGCGGCCGAGCGGTATGCTGGGCCACCGCGTCGGCGGCAAAACGCTGGGCATCATCGGTTTCGGCCGGATCGGCGAGGCGGTGGCGCGGCGCGCACGCGGCTTCGGCTTCACCATCCTCTATAACAAACGCCGCCGCCTGCCGCCGCTGCTGGAGGAGGGGCTGGGCATAACCTATGAGCCCGATCTCGACCGGTTGGTGGCCCGCAGCGATATCGTCTCGCTCCACGCGCCGCTCACCGAAGAGACCCGCGGGCTAATCGACGCCGCGCGGCTGGCCGCGATGAAGCCCGACGCCTATCTCATCAACACCTCGCGCGGCGAACTGGTGGACGAAGACGCTCTGATCGCTGCGTTGCAGGAAGGCAGCATCGCCGGGGCCGGACTGGACGTCTACACGCATGAGCCCGCGGTCGACGCGCGGCTGCTGAGCCTCGACAATGTGGTTTTGCTGCCGCATCTGGGCAGCGCCACGTTCGAGGGCCGCGAAGCATCGGGCGAACGCGTGATCGCCAATATCCGCGTCTGGGCCGACGGCCACCGCCCCCCCGATCAGGTGCTGACCGGCTTCGGGTGACGTCTATTTCTGCCCGCGCGCGGCGTCGGGCGGCTGTGACGCAGGCATCGCCGCCTCCCGCACACAGTTTCGCGTGTTCCCGTGTCAATACCCTGCCCTTACCGTTCGGACCCTGCCCTTACCGTTCGGACCCTGCCCTTACCGTTCGGGCCCTTCCCTGTTCCGGGCCGGTCCCTGATTCCGGGGGGAATTTAGCGGGGATATTAACCAAATCGCAGCCCCTCACGCGCTATGGCTTCTGCAAATCCTTCTTGTGGATAAAGGCCTGTCCATGCGCGCGCATACCCTCTTTCCCGTTGCATTCTCACTCGCCCTCTCGCTGGTCGCGGTCGCTGCGCCGGCCGCCGCGCAAACGCCGCTCGTGCTGACCGATCCCGGCGATACCGGCTGGGTGCTGACGGCCACGCTGTTCGTGCTACTGGCGGTACTACCGGGCTTCGCGATGTTCCACGCTGGCCGCGTGCGCGCCAAAAATATGCTGGCGATGATGCTGGAGACCGGCGCGGTCGTGGCGGTGGTATCCGTATTGTGGATCGTCATCGGATACAGCCTGGCATTTTCCGCTGATGGGGGTGACTGGATTGGATCGCTCTCCAACGCCATGTTCGCCGACACGCTGGCCGTACGCGAGGGGCAGAGCATCGGCGAAATCGTGTTCGCGCTGTTCCAGATGGGTTTTGCGATATTGGCCCCGGTCATCATGATCGGCGCCGCCGCTGAGCGCGCGCGGCTCGGCTGGGTCGTGCTGTTCGCTGCGCTGTGGACGCTGATGGTTTATGTGCCGATCGCCCGCTGGGTGTGGGGTGCAGGCTGGCTCGCCGATATGGGCGTGATCGATTATGCCGGCGGCATCACCGTCCATCTCACTGCCGGAATCGCGGGGCTGATTGTCGCGCTGACGCTCGGTCGCCGCAAAGGGTGGCAGGGCAGGGGATGGCAGGGCAAGGGCTTGCACGGCGAGGGCCGGCAGGACGTCGATTTCGCTCCCGCCAACCCGGCGCTGGCGTTTGCCGGAGCGGGCCTGGTCTGGGTCGGATCGATCGCACTGGCGGGCGGCTCCGCGCTGACCGCGAGCGATCTGGGCGCGGGTAGCGCCATGATCAACACGCATTTCGCGGCTGCCGTAGCGGCGCTTGTCTGGATCGCGCTCGACCGGCGCAAGGGCGGCCACGTCACACTCACCGGCTTCGCGCTGGGCGCGGTGGCCGGTCTGTCCGCCATCGCGCCAGCTGCGGGCAGCGTGGGTCCGCTCGGCGCCTTGTGCATCGGCCTGACCGCGGCCCTTGGCTGCCGCTATATGCTGGCCGTGGTACGCGATACGCTGGCAATCGATGACGCGCTGGGCATTTTTGCGGTCCACGGCGTCGGCGGCATGGCCGGAACGCTGCTGACCGCGGTCTTCTCGGCCAGCCTGTTTGACGGTGTCGGCTATGCCCAGGGCGCAGGCATGCTTTCGCAGCTCGGTATCCAGGCAATCGCCGTCGCCGCGGCCGGCGCGTGGACCGCTGTGGTCACGCTGATCCTGGGCTATGCCGTATCGGCCGGCATCGCCATGCGCGTGAGCGGCGATGTCGAGGATAGCGGGCTCGACGGCGTGGGCGACACGCTACGGGCGTGAGTCTTCGCTAGCGCCGCTGGTCGAACCGGCGGCCGAGCATGGCGGCAGCAATGTTGACCTTCTGGATGTCGATCGCGCCGCCCGCGATCCCCCAGCCCCAGGCATCGCGCATGCGCCGCTCCATCGGATAGGCTGCGCTGTATCCGTAACCCCCCATCAGTTGCAGCGCATCGCCTGTCACGGTCCGCGCGATCTGGTTGGCGAAACATTTTGCGGTGGAGCTGTCCAATATGGACGGCAGTCCACGGTCCGCCGCGGCTGCCGCGCGCCAGATCAGCAGCCGCGCGGCCTCTACCTCCATGTGCATCTGCGCCAGTTTCAGCTGCACCGCCTGGAAATCGGCAAGCGGTTTGCCGAACTGGCGGCGCTCCTCGACATAGGCGCGTACATCCTCGAGCGCGCCGGACGCCTGCGCCAGCGCCATGACGGCGTTGCCGCAGCGCTCCAGATCAAACGCCGCCATCAACCGCGCAAACCCGCCTGCGGGCACCACGATATTGCCGATCGGAACGCGCACATTGTCCAGCAAAATGTCGGCAGAGGGAATGCCGCGAAAGCCCATCAGCTCTTCGGGCGTGCCAAAGCCAAGGCCGGCTGTGTCCGCCTCCACCAGCACCGCGCCGATGCCGCGCGCGCCGGGATCGCCTGACAGGCGGGTATAGATGAGATAGGCATCGGCATGGCCGCCGCCCGAGCACCAGCGTTTGGTGCCGTTCAGCACGACCATATCCCCGTCGATCTGCCCGCGCGTGGAGAGATCGGTGAGCGCGGTGCCCGCATCCGGCTCGGACATCGATACCGCCACGATCATGTCGCCCGCGCACACTTTCGGCACGATGCGCTCGCGCAACGCTTCGGGGGCGAAATGCTGGATCGCGCGTACCGGGCCAACCAGTGCCTCGAACGCGGGGAAGGCCACCGCGCTGGACACCATCGCCAGCTCCTCCAGCACGATCAGCGCATCCAGGCTCGATAGCCCAAGCCCGCCCAATGCTTCGGGTGCGTTGATGCCAAGGAAGCCCATCGCGGCCATCCGGTGCACCACGGCGCGCGGCAGCGGAATGTTGCTGCGTTCCAGCCCGGCAGCCAGCGGGGCCAGCTCCTCTCGCGCGAACCGCCGTGCGCTCTCCTTGAGCGCCTGCTGATCGGGCGAGAGGTTGAAATCCACCCCGTCAGTCGCCCGTCAGGATACGATCGAAGAGCTGCTGCACCGTGGGCACGAACCCGTTGGAATAGAACGGATCGGTCTTGAAATTATACGCCGCATGGCCCGCAAACATCAAATTCTCGTGCGGATCGGCGCCGTGCGCGATGTTTTGCAGCGATTTCTGGATGCAGAAGCTGCGCGGATCGGCCAGGCGGCCGGTGGAATAATTGTCGTGGTCCTTCCAGCTGGAAAAGCCGCAATGCGACAGGCAGCCCATGCAATCAGCCTGGTCCTTGCGGATCATCGCGCGCTCGTCGGGCGTCACGAACACCAGCGTATTGTCCGGCGTCTTCAGCGCGGTGGTGAAGCCCTGCAGATCCCACTCGCGCGCGCGCAGCAGATCGCCCGCCGCCACCCAGAAATTCTTGCCCTTCACGCCCACGTCCAGCTGATGGACATGCTCGCCCGCTTTTTCGGTTGAGAAGGGAATCTGCCGGAAAGACCGCCCCTCCAGCGACTGCAGGAACGGATTGCGGACCGCGCTGGAATAGAAACCGGTCGGGCTGAACTTGTGCAGCAGCACATCACCATCCTCGATCTTGGTCAGCTCGTCCTTCCACAGCTGCGGGATCGGACTTTCCTTGGTCAGCAGCGGACGGGTGCCGTACTGGAACATGATCTGGCCCAGCTCCGGATTGTCGATCCACGCCTCCCAGTCGCGCAGAAACCAGACGCCGCCGGCCATAACGATCGGCACATCGTCCAAAATCCCCTCGGCACGCATCATGTCGCGCAGTTGCTTTACGCGCGGGAACGGGTCCTCGGGCTTGGTCGGGTCTTCGGCGTTGGACAGGCCATTGTGGCCGCCGGCGAGCCAGGGATCCTCATATACCACCGCGCCCAGCAAATCCGGAACCTTGTGATAGGCCCGCTTCCACAGCGCGCGGAAGGCGCGGCCCGAGCTGACGATGGGCAGATAATAGACGCCATATTGCTGCGCGATCTCGCTCAGCCTGTAGGGCATGCCCGCGCCGCAGGTGACGCCCTGCACCTTGCCGCGCGTGGCCTCCAGGACGCCGTGAAGCACCTGCTCCGCGCCGCCCATTTCCCACAACACATTGATGTTGATCGCGCCCTTGCCGCCGGCGATCTCGTGTGCGCGCTCAACCTGCGCGACAGCGCCGTCGATGGCGTAGCGGACCAGTTCTTCATGCCGATCGGTGCGGGTGCGACCCTCGTAGATCTGGGGCACGACATCGCCGTCGGCGTCATAACTGTCGGCATTCACTGCGCTCACCGTGCCGATGCCGCCCGCCGCCGCCCAAGCCCCGGACGAGGCGTGATTGGTGGCCGATACGCCCTTGCCACCCTCGACCAGTGGCCAAACGTCGCGGCCGGCATAACGAATGGGTTTCAGACCCTTGAACACAGCTGCTTATTCTCCCTAAACGCAGACCTTCCCACCCCCGGATGGGCCGCCATACCCAAAACACAAATAGGGACCGGGCGCCAAGGAAGCTAGCCGTTTTGTCCGGCAAAATCGCGCCGCTGCATGGCCGATCCGTAGAGCAACCGATAGCGCGCGACCATACGCTCCTCGTTATAGGCGGCTGCCGCGCGCGCGCGATTGGCCTCGCCCACCGCTCGCCGCCGCGCCGGATCGGACGCCAGCGCCCGAATGGCGGACGCCAGCGCCGCCTCGTCGCCGGGCGGGGTGACGAAGTCCCGGTTGGCGGCGCTGAGCATATCGGCGATATCGCCCACCGCAGGCGCGGCGACCGGAAGGCCCGCGGCCATCGCCTCCACCACCGATATCGGAAACTGCTCGCTGTCCGAAGACAGCGCAAAAATATCGAACAGACCGACATAGCGGTGCGGGCGGCCCAGAAAGCCGGTCATCAGCAGCCGCTCGCCCATGCCCAGCCGCGCGGCCTCCGCCGCAATCGCCGCCCGTTCCGGTCCTTCGCCGACGATGACCAGTTTCACCTGCGGGCCGGCGGCGTGGACCGCGCGCACCAGCCGCGTCAGGTTCTTCACCGGCCGCAGCCCGGCGATGGTGCCCACCACCACCTCGCCCTCGCGCCGCGTGAACCCCGGCAGCGTTCCGCGCTGCGGCTTGCGCGCATAAAGGTCCACATCGATTCCGTTTGCGATCCGGTGGATCTTCGCGGTGTTCTGATGCCATGCGGTCTGCGCGATCGTCTCCAACCGCTGCGATGGCACCACCAGCGCCGTGGCCCGCCAAAGCGCCAGCGCGCGAAACCAGTTGCGTTTGCGCTTCAGCCGTACCGTCTCGTCCTGGTTGAACCCGTCCTCGTGGTGGATCAGCGGCGGCAGACCCGCCGATCCGCCCAGAATCGCATGCGTCATGACCGCGTCCATCGATCCCCAATTATAGGTCAGGATCAAATCGAACGCGTTCATATACGCGGCCAGCTTGCGATAGCGGCCGAGCCCCGGCTTGCCTGCCAGCGACGGTGCATCGGACGGGAACGCTACTGCAATGCCGGGATCGATCGCCTTGCGGGCGCTGCAGTCTGCGTTCGCCACCAGGATCGTGTGCACCGCCTCCTCGCCAAAGCGGTTCATCAGCTTGGCGGTGCGCGCCTCCTTGCCGCCCAGATCAAAACTGCCGTGACAGTGCAGCAGCCGGACGGGCCTTCTGGCTCCCCCGCTCATCGGCCTGCTCATGAGCCGGCGTGTTCGGCCGGCAGCCGCGCGACAAAGCGATCGATGGCCGCGCGCGCCGCCGGTTCGTCCAGCGTCGGCGCGTGGCCGATGTCCGGCACGGTGACGAGCAGCGCATCTTCCAGCACGTCCATCATTGCGGCGGCGACGTCTTGGCTCAGAATATCGCTGGTCTCGCCGCGCACGATCAGCGTGGGCACGCGGGAGACGGCGCGCAGCGCGGGCCAAAGATCGAACCCCGTTGCGCCGCCGGGTATCTGGAACGGCTCGGCGATGCGCGTGTCGTAATCCTGCACGATGCGGCCCTTGGCGTTCAGCTTGTGCGTGCGCTTGGAGAAAACAATCCATTCGGCCAGCGTCCAGTCCGGATAGAGCGCGCCGCTCAGATCCTCCTGCGCGCGGGCGGCATGGGCCCAGCTGTCGAAGCTGCGCCCCTCGCCCACATAACCCTGGATGCGCTTGAGCCCCTCGGCGGCGATTTCCGGGCCGATATCGTTGAGCACGATGCCCTCCATCCGCTCCGGCCAGGTCGATCCCACCAGCATCGTCACGATCCCCCCGAGCGAAGTGCCCATGGCGGTGAAGCGTGCGATCCCCAGTTCCTCCAGCAGGGCCTCGATGTCCTGCGCATAGCTCAGCGGTACGTAGCTCATCGCGTCCTTGGCATAGGCGCTCTCACCGCGGCCGCGAAAATCGGGACACAGCACGCGGCGGCCGAAACTGGATGAAAGATGCCCGGCCAGCCCTTCGAAATCGCGGGCGTTGCGGGTCAGGCCGGGCAGGCACAGGATCGGCGGCAGATCGGCAGATCCCGCATAGTCGCGAAAATGGAGCCGCAGCCCGTCGCGCGACCACCAATAGCCGTCGGAAAATGCGCCCATCCTTGCCAATCTCCCCAACCAGGCCCAATTCCCTGGACCATGGCACCTGTGCAACCGAAGTCTGCCTCCTATAGGCCCCGTACCGAAATCGCCAGCCTGGGCGATGCCATCGCCGTGCCGGTGGTCGCGGCCGACTTCCCGTCGACCCGTTTGCGGTTCCGCAACGATCGCTGGGCCGATGCGGTGGGGCTCGACGGCCTCAACGATGCTGACTGGGTGCGCCATTTCGGGAGGTTCGCGCCGCTGGAGGGCAATCTGCCGCAGCCGCTGGCGCTGCGTTATCATGGCCACCAGTTCCGCGTCTACAATCCGGACATCGGCGATGGCCGGGGGTTCCTCTTCGCGCAGCTGCTGGACGGCGAGGACCGCCTGCTCGATCTGGCGACCAAAGGCTCCGGCCCCACGCCGTTCAGCCGCGCGGGCGACGGACGGCTGACGCTGAAGGGCGGCGTGCGCGAGATCATGGCCACCGAGATGCTGGAGGCGCTGGGGGTGGAGACCAGCAAGACCTTTTCGCTGATCGAAACCGGCGAACGCCTGCGCCGCGGGGACGAGCCGTCTCCCACCCGGTCAGCCGTGCTGGTGCGGCTCGGCCATGGCCATATCCGCATCGGAAGCTTCCAGCGCGCCGCCTTTGAGAACGACGCTGCGTTCGTCGAGACCCTCGCGCGTTATTGCCTCGCGCATTATTACGGGGTGGCGGAAACGAACGCGCCGGGGCCGGAGCTGCTCGCCCGCGCGGTGCAATCCTGCGCGCGGCAGGCGGCACATATGATGGTGGCCGGCTTCGTCCACGGCGTCCTCAACAGCGACAATATCAACATCACCGGCGAAAGCTTCGATTACGGTCCGTGGCGATTTGCGCCGACGTGGGAACTGGGCTTCACCGCCGCCTATTTCGATCATGCCGGGCTCTACGCTTTCGGCCGCCAGCCCGAGGCCATCCAGTGGAACCTGGCGCAGCTGGCCGGGTGCCTGACGCTGATCGGTCCGCAGGAACCGCTGATCGCCGCGCTGGACGGTTACGGCGTTGCCTATCGCACTGGCTTTACGGAACAGTTCCTGTGGCGGCTGGGCTTCGCGCCGCGCGGACCCCAGAGTGATCTGGCGCTGGTTGCCGCAGCCGAATGTGCGCTGACCGAAAGCCATGCAGGCATCGATCGTTTCTTCTTCGACTGGATGGGCCGCCCTGCGCTGGACAGCCCGGACTATGCCAACGACGGGATAGATGGGTTTGACGCGTTCGCTGCGTTCCGCGACGCGGCGGCGCTGTACACACCCTCGCGCGGCCGCAGCCACGCTTATTGGCTGGGCGATGGGCCGTGTGCGATGCCCATCCAGGAGGTGGAGGCGCTCTGGGCCCGCATCGACGAAGACGACGACTGGGCACCGCTATACGCCAAGATTGACGCGATCCGCGCGATGGGCGCGGCCTATCGCGATTGAAGCCAGACCCCGAATTCTGGACAAATCGGCCGGACGGTTCGCGCAGCTGCCCCGGCCGCCCCGGCTGACCTTGCCGCCTAACGTCCCTGCCGCGGCGTCGGCGCGTTCTGCGGTGCCTCGGTCTCGCCCGGCTGGATAGTGGCCAGACTGGCGGGCGAGATGCCGACGCCAACCAACTTCCATTTGCCGTACACCCATTGATAACTCAGATCGAAATTGATCGCGGTTGGGCGCAGGCCGAAATAGCCTTGCACGCGCATGATCCCGGGCGCGGTGATCTGCGGGGCCGCGCGATAGGTGGGGCCGAGCAGCAGGGTGTTCGAAAGATCGGTGCCGCTGGCACGCAGGCCGGCGAATATCTCCGCCAGACGCGTGGGATCGTTGGCGATCTGGAAAGCCGGCGCGCTGATATCGCGCAGCACCGAATAATTGCCCGACTGATTGGCATGGTCAACCGCAGCCATCGTGCTCCAGATCAGCTTGGCGAGTTCCAGCTCTCCGGGCACCGGCTGGCTGGAGGCCGGCGGCGGCGCGGAAGCCTGCGCCATGAGCGCGCCCGGCGCGGCCAGACCGAGGGACGCGGCGGCCAGAAAGCGCGCCATCCGCAGGGCTTTGGAATTGATCATGCTACGGGTTCTTTCGACAGAAAAAGCTTCTGGCTTTGGACAGAAAAAGAATCTGGCGAAGCATCCGGCCTTATCGGCGCCAAATCAAGCTGTTTGGTGCCCAGCCCGCGGCCGGTCCGGCGTCGCCCGCGCGCCCTCTCCACGGGCG